>CAKUFT010000104.1 GCA_934650095.1 uncultured Collinsella sp. | reverse complement strand
GTCGGCATGGCCGATGCCATGGCATTTGCCGAGCTCAACGGCCTGGATCTGGAGAAGACCCGCGAGATGATCCTGGGTGGCACCGGCAAGTCCGGCGCCATGGAGAGCTTGGCCCCCAAGGCGCTCGACGGCGACTATAAACCCGGCTTTATGGTCGAGCACTTCATTAAGGACCTGCGCCTGGCCCTTGCCTACGCCGACGACCGCGAGCTCGCGCTGCCCGGAGCCGACGTGGCCTTTACACTCTACGACATGCTCGACGCCATCGGTGGCGCCAAGCTGGGCACCCAGGCCATCACGGTCCTCTACAAGGAGGAGGCCGACGCCATCGCCGCCGGTCTGGACTGGTCGCAGTATCGTCCCGAGGAGCATGGTGCCCACGAGGAGGGCTGCGGTTGCGGCGAGCACGGCGACGACCACGAGTGCGGTTGTGGCCACCACCATGGCGAGGACCACGAGTGCTGCGGTGGCCACGGCCATGACGACGGCCACGAGTGCTGCTGCGGCCACCATCACGGGGAGTAGCGCCTATGAGCTGGACGTTCGTGGTGCTTGCGCTGGTGCTCTTTCTCTTTGCGATCTACATCGGCTTTTTGTGCGGCCAGTGGGCCTGCGAAAAGCGCGTGATCACCAAGCGCGACTACTGGATTGCCAACTTTGCGGGTGCGGCGGCAGTCGTCCTGCTGACCTGGGTGTTCTCGCTGTTCCCGCTGGTGCAGTTTGCGCCGATCGGCTGGCTCGGCGGCTTTATCGCCGGCCTTAAGATGAGCTTTGGTGAGTCCGTCGGTCCGTGGCGCAAGCACGACGAGGTCTTTAACGTCAACAAGGCTCATCGCGCCGCCGCCGACGCGGGCGACGCCGAGGAGCGCCGCCGCGCACGTCGCGATGGCGGTGCCGACCGACAGCTCATCTCGGTCACCGATGACAGCAAGGGTGCTGGCAAGCACACCAAGAAATAAGAAGAGGTAACTATGGCAGATAACAAAGAAGAGCAGCTCACCGATGAGGAGCTGGCACAGCTCCAGCTGGCAGAGGAGAACGAGAACGCCGTCGATCGCCTGGTCCAGGAGCTCGGCTGCCCCACGCGCCGTATCCGCCAGTTTGCCGCCCGCGTGCTGCACCTGCTGGCCGAGCGCGACCCGCAGCGTGTCGTGCCCTGCGTGCCTGCGCTGATCGAGGCGCTCGACCGCCCCGAGGCTCAGACCCGCTGGGAGGCCCTCGATGCTCTGACGGCGCTCGCCACCACCTGCCCCGAGCAGATGGGCGATGCCTTTGAGGGCGCCGAGACCGCGCTGTTCGACGAGCTTTCGTCCACGCTGCGCTACGCCGCCTTCCGCCTGCTGTGCGTGTGGGGCGCCACGAGTGTCGAGCGTTCGCGCGAGGCTTGGCCGATCCTGGACGAGGCCATCCAGTGCTATCACGGCGACCTCGAGTACCGCGACATGCTCGGCTGCCTGTACGAGTTTGGCCAGGGCGAGATCGATGCCGAGGTTGCCGAGAAGCTCGCGCTGCGCCTGAAGTTCGACGCCGAGAACGGCAAGGGCAGCTATCTCAAGGCCCGTTCGAGCGAGATTTGCGAAATGCTTGTTAAACGTTTTGGCCTAGATCTCTCCAAAAAGAAGAAGCGTGCTAGCGTTAAAAAATCTGACGACGCCGAAGACGAGGAGTAACAGATTATGGC
>CAKUFT010000103.1 GCA_934650095.1 uncultured Collinsella sp. | reverse complement strand
AACGTCCGCATGATCTGCACCACCGACGACCCCGCCGACAGCTTTGAGTGGCACAAGAAGATTGCCGCCGACGAGAGCTTTGACGTCCAGGTCGTTCCGGCCATGCGTCCCGACGCCGCCCTGCGCATCGAGCGCGGCCAGGAGTTCGCCGACTACTGCAAGCACCTCTCCGAGGTCGCCGGTGTTGAGGTCAACGACTTCGAGGGCATGAAGGCTGCCATCTCCAAGCGCTACGACGTCGCTCACGAGCTGGGTTGCCGCGCCTCCGACCACGCTCTCGACTACGTCATGTATGTCCCGGCTTCTGCCGACGAGATCGAGGCCATCTTTGCCAAGGGCCTGGCCGCCGAGCCGCTCACCGAGGAAGAGGTCCTCAAGTACAAGACCGCCTTTATGCAGTTTGTCGCCGGCGAGTATGTCCGCCTGGGTTGGGCCATGCAGCTGCACTTTGGCTGCAAGCGCGACAACAACCGTGCCATGTTCGCCAAGCTCGGTCCCGATACCGGTTACGACTGCATCTCCAACTACACGCCGTCTGACCAGCTCGCCGATTTCCTCAACTCCATCCAGGAGACCTGCGGCCTGCCCAAGACCATCCTGTACAGCCTGAACCCCATCGACAACACCATGATTGATACCGTCATGGGCTGCTTCCAGGAGGCCCCGACCGCCGGCAAGATCCAGAACGGTTCCGCTTGGTGGTTCAACGACAACGAGGTCGGCATGCGCGAGCAGCTCACGGCCCTTGCCAACGAGGGCGTTCTGGGCAACTTCGTCGGCATGCTCACCGACTCCCGTTCTTTCCTGTCCTATCCGCGTCACGAGTACTTCCGCCGCGTGCTGTGCAGTGTGATCGGCGAGTGGGTCGAGCAGGGCAAGTACCCCGCCGACATGGAGCTGCTGGGCACCATCGTGCGCGACATCAGCTACAACAACTCCGTCCGCTACTTCGGTTTTGACCTGGAGACCGTCGAGTCCTAAGTCCGCACCGAGCCATACCGAACCCGGGAGCGCCGTCGCCACACGCGGCGCCTCCGGCAAGCTTGCACGCTAACAAACGCCTAAGGAGATACATAGATGGAGAACATCAGCTACGAGACGCTCGAGAAGATCGGTTATAAGGGTTACGTGCTGCCCAAGGACGCCCCCGAGAAGGTCCTGCAGTTTGGCGAGGGCAACTTCCTGCGCGCTTTCGTGGACCGCTTCTTTGACATGGGCAACGAGGCTACCGGCTGGAACGGCAAGGTTGTCATGGTGCAGCCCATCAGCGGTGCCTTTGGCTTTGCCGACGGCATCAATGCCCAGGACGACCTGTACACCGTGCTGGTGCGCGGCAAGGAGAACGGCAACACGGTCGATGAGTCCCGCGTGATCAGCGCTTGCAGCCGCTGCCTCAACCCGTACCGCGAGGACGACTACCGCGCCATGATGGAGGTCGCCGTCTCCGATGACCTGGAGATCATTGTCTCCAACACCACCGAGGCCGGCATCGCTTACGACCCGTCCTGCAAGGCCGACGACATGCCGCCCGCGAGCTTCCCGGCCAAGCTTGCCCAGGTACTCCACACCCGCTGGGCTGCCGGCAAGCCGGGCGTCATCGTGCTCGCCTGCGAGCTCATCGACCACAACGGCGAGGAGCTGCTGCGCATCATGAACCAGTACGTGAGCGACTGGGGCTGGGAGGACGAGTT
>CAKUFT010000102.1 GCA_934650095.1 uncultured Collinsella sp. | reverse complement strand
GCTCAAACCGTAGCACAGGGAGGTGCCCCGGGAATGCTCGTTTATGTTCGCGGCGCCGGCGATATCGCCACGGGCGTTGCCGCTCGCTTGGTGCGCGCCGGCGCGTCGGTCGTCATGGCCGATATCGCGGTTCCCACGTGCATCCGCCGCACGATCAGTTTTTGCGAGGCCATTCGCCTGGGCGAGGTCCAGGTCGAGGGCATTCGCGCTCGCTTGGCACAGACGCCGGCCGAGGCGCTCGAGATTGCCCAGGCGGGGGAGGTCGCCGTCGTGGTGGACCCCCAGGCCAAGATGCTTGACGAGCTTAAGCCCGCCGCCGTGGTCGATGCGATCCTCGCTAAGCGCAACTTGGGTACCACGCGCGACATGGCGCCTGCCGTCATCGCGGTGGGCCCAGGCTTTACTGCGCCGGTCGATTGCGACGCTGTGGTCGAGACCATGCGCGGACATTTCCTCGGCCGCGTCATTACCCAAGGCTCGCCCCAGCCCAACACGGGCGTGCCGGGCATTATCGCCGGCTATGGCAAAGAGCGTGTTATCCACAGCCCCGCCGCCGGCGTGTTTCGGTCCGACCGCGCGATCGGCGACATAGTGAGCACGGGCGACGTGATCGGCTATGCGGGCGATACGCCCATGCGCACGCAGATTGATGGCTGTCTGCGCGGGCTTTTGGCGAACGGCGTGCAGGTGACTGAGGGCTTTAAATGCGCCGATGTCGATCCGCGCGGCGATGCCAGCTATATCAACTACATTTCGGACAAAGCGACGTCGGTCGGCGGCGGCGTGCTCGAGGCACTCGCTATGCTCACCGATGTCTTTAGAGGATAGAAGGCGGCAATGGAAAAGCTCGATGTTGTGAATGCGGCGCTTGCCGCCCTGCGTGCTGGCGAGACGTGCGAGCTCGTGGTCGTGGCCGGTACGGCGGGGTCGTCGCCGCGCGGTGTGGGCGCATGGATGACTGTCTTTGCCGATGGAAGCCAGACGGGCACTATCGGCGGCGGCAAGATTGAGCTCTTTGCGCTAGATGAGGCGCGCGAGCTCCTGAGCGCGGGACAGTCGCGTCTGGTCCGCTACACCATGGGCGGCGAGAACTCCGATACCGGCATGATCTGCGGCGGAGCCATCTGCCTGTGCTACCTGCATCTGGATGCGACTCAGGCACCGTTGTTCCAGGAAATTGCCGACGTCTTGGCGTATCGACGCATCGGCGACTTCGTCATCGACTTTGAGCCGTTTGTCGCGAGCGCGCTCGAGGGCGAGGTGGCTGAGTATCATGGCGAGGCATCGCGCCGTACCATTGCAGGCTGCCCCGAGCTTTCGCTGGTGGAGGAGGGGTGTAAGGTCACCTACACCAACGCGGCCTCCGAGATTCCCGCGGCACACATCGAGACGCTCTGCCCCGAGGGCCTGACCTATATCTTTGGCTGCGGCCACGTGGGCGCTGCGACGGCGCGGGTGCTCACGGCGGCGGGCTTTGCCGTCGTGGCTTGCGACGACCGCCCCGGCACGCTGACCCCCGAATGGGTGCCCGGTGTCTACGATCGTCGCCTGGTCGATTACAAGAACCTGAGCGAGCTGTGCCCCATCGGCCCGCGCGACCTGGTGGTAGTCGCCACGGCGGGTCACAAGTCCGATATCGACGTGGTGATTCAGGCCATGCGCGCCAAACCCGCCTATCTGGGCTGCTTGGGCTCGCGCCGCAAGACGGCCTTTGTGCGCGCCCGCCTGGAGCAGGAGGGCTTTACGCAGGAGCAGATCGACGAGCTGCA
>CAKUFT010000101.1 GCA_934650095.1 uncultured Collinsella sp. | reverse complement strand
ACGCCGTTGTAGGTGGAGTTGAAGCCGATGCGGTGATCGGTCACGCGGTCCTGGGGCTGGTTGTAGGTGCGAATCTTCTCGGAACGGTTGCCGTGGCCGATCTGGCTCTGGCGCTCGGCGCCAAGCTCAGCCTGCTGCTTCTCGAGCTCCATCTCGTACAGACGGGCGCGCAGCATCTGCATGCAGACCTCGCGGTTCTGGATCTGGGAGCGCTGCTCCTGCGACTGCACCACGGTGTTGGTGGGCAGGTGGGTGATGCGCACGGCGGAGTAGGTGGTGTTAACGCACTGACCGCCAGGGCCGGAGGCGCAGTAGGTGTCGATGCGCAGGTCGGACTGGTTGATCTGAACATCGATCTCCTCGGCCTCGGGAAGCACGGCGACGGTTGCCGTGGAGGTCTGGATGCGACCCTGGGACTCGGTCTTGGGGACGCGCTGGACGCGATGAACGCCGGACTCGAACTTCATGACGGAGTAGACGCGGTCGCCCTCGACCTTGAACTCGATGGACTTAAAGCCGCCGGCCTCGCTGGGGCTGGAGTCGAGCACGGTGGTCTTCCAGCCGCGCGACTCGCAGAAACGCTGATACATCTTGTACAGGTCGCCGGCAAAGATGGCCGCCTCGTCACCACCGGCGGCGGAGCGGATCTCGACGATGGTGTTCTTGTCGTCGTTGGGGTCGCTCGGGATGAGCATGTACTTGATGTCTTCCTCGAGCTGGGGAAGCTTGGCCTCGTTTTCGGAGATGTCCATCTGGAGCATCTCCTTCTCGTCGGCGTCGGTGGTGTCGCGGAGCATCTCCTTGGCGGCCTCGATGTCATCGAGCGCGCCGATGTACTCGCGCGAAGCGGCGATGAGGTCGGACTGATGCGCGTACTCCTTGTTGAGACGCGTGAACTCCTTGATGTCGGAGGCGACGGCCGGGTCGGAGAGCTTCTTCTCGAGCTCCTCGTAGGCCTTGATGATCTTTTCGAGCTTATCGCGCATGGCGGGACTCCTTTATATGCGTGAAGGTGAAAATCGGCAGAATTGATGGGGCGCGCGGCGCCGCTGCGGGGGTAAGCCCGGCTAGAACATGTCGATCTTCAGATACATGCGCATCCCTTCGCGTATGGGGTACATAGTTCGGTCTAACCCATACATGATAGCGTGCGCAGGCAAACCTGCATATAACCCGCACGGAATGATTGGTGCAATGGGGTCAGGTTTGTTTGCACCAAAGGCCTGCTTTTTGGTTAGAGCGTCTGGAGCAGGGCGATGAGGAAGCGGATGCCCTGGAGGTAGGCGCGGCGGGTGATGCGCTCGTTGGTGCCATGGACACCGCGATCGCATTCGTCATCGTCCACCACAAAGGCCGAAAAGCGAATGCACTCAGGACAAATGCGCTGGTAGTTGGCGGCGTCGGTCGCACCGATGACCGTGGATGGCACGATTGCCAACGGCTCGGATGATCCGCTTCCCTCCGTCCCCTTTGGATCACGGAAATAGCGGGCGGCGATGGAGCGGACCGCTTCGAGGCCGGGGCCGCCGATGCGCGGGGACGGCGAGGGTTCGGAGCTGCCGGGGCCAAGTTCGACTTCCACGCGACTGGCAAGCCCCGCTGCGGCAACCGCCTCGCGGCAGCGCGTCACGATGTCGGCCACGCTCGTGCCCTCGAGCATGCGGAAGTTGATGTTGGCCCACATGTCCTGCGGCATCACGTTGGCACCGGTGCTGCCGCCCTCGATCTGCGTGGGCGCGCAGGTGGTCGTTACGAGCGGATAGAGCTTCTTGCTGGCAAGGCAATCGCGCACGATGGCGTCCTTGTTGGCGGCAATCTCATCGGCCGTGTAAAGCCCCAGCTCGAC
>CAKUFT010000100.1 GCA_934650095.1 uncultured Collinsella sp. | reverse complement strand
CCCTTCGGTGGCCTGGGTTCCATGGTCGCGCAGGTTGTGGGCGAGCATTGCCCGCGTCCGGTCAAGTGCTTGAGCCTGCCCGACGCGCCGGTCATCACCGGTACGAGCCCCGAGGTCTTCGCACACTACGGTCTCACCGGCGAAGGCATTGCCAAGACCGTCAAGGACTTCCTGCCCGCAGAGTAATTGGAATGTGACAAAGGGACAGTCCCTTTGTCACATTCATTTTGAAAGGGGTGGCCATGGGCCGCTACATCATCGGAATCGATCAGTCTACGCAGGGCACCAAGGCGCTGCTGGTGGACGAGGGCGGCCATCTGATTCATCGTGCCGACCGCTCGCATCGCCAGATCGTCAACGAGGCCGGCTGGGTGAGCCATGACCCGGCCGAGATTGCGGCCAACGTGCTGGCCGTGGCGCGCGCCGTGGTGGAGGAGACCGGGGTCGACCCGGCCGACGTCGCCGGCATCGGCATTTCCAACCAGCGCGAGACCACCGTCGCCTGGAACCGCGCGACGGGCGAGCCGCTGTGCGACGCCGTGGTGTGGCAGTGCGCCCGCGCCCGCGAGCTGTGCGACGAGCTGGCTGCGCGCGAGGGCGTGGCCGAGCTGGTGCGCGACACGACGGGCCTGGTGCTCTCGCCCTACTATCCGGCGGGCAAGATGGCCTGGATCCTGGCGAACGTTCCGGCGGCTGCCGAGGCTGCCGCTGCGGGCGAGCTGTGCCTGGGCACGATTGACGCCTGGGTGGTCTGGACGCTCACGGGCGGCGCCGAGTTCCGCTGCGACTGGTCCAACGCCAGCCGCACGCAGCTCTTCGACCTGCGCCGCGGCTGCTGGAGCGAGCCGGTGTGCCAAGCCTTTGGCATCGATCCGGCCTGCCTGCCGCAGGTGACCGATTCTGATGGCCTGTTCGGCACAACGGACCTGGGCGGCTTTTTGCCGGCGCCCGTGCCCGTTCACGGCGTGCTGGGCGATAGCCACGCCGCCCTGTTTGCGCAGGGCTGCCACAGCCGCGGCATGGCCAAGGCCACGTATGGCACCGGCAGCTCGGTCATGATGAACGTGGGCGACGAGTTTGTCGCCAGCTCGCATGGGCTTTCGAGCTCGCTTGCGTGGCGCATGGACGGCGTGACCGAGTACGTGCTCGAGGGCAACGTGAGCTATGCCGGCGCCGTCAAGACGTGGCTGCGTGACGACCTGGAGCTCATCAACAACCCCGAGGAAGTCACCGACCTGTGCTATGCCGCCAACCCGGCGAGTCGCGTCTACTTTGTGCCGGCATTTACCGGTCTGGGCGCGCCGCACTGGGCAAGCGACGCCGAGGGCTGCGTCTTTGGCATGACGCGCACCACGGGCCGTGCGGAGTTCGTGAAGGCTGCCGACGAGTCGATCGCCTATCAGATCTTCGACGTGATCGATGCGATGGTCGAGGATTCGGGCGCAGCGCTGGCCGAGCTTCGCGTTGACGGCGGCCCCACGCGCGATGCGTATCTGATGCAGTTTGAGAGCGACCTGGTGGGCTCACCCATCCGCATCGCGAGCAACGACGAGATGAGCGGTCTGGGCGCGGCTTGGGCCTGCGGCATTGCGCTCGGCATGTACACGCGCGACGTGGTCGACGTCTACGGCGCCCGCGGTATCGTGGAGCCTTCGATGCCTGCCGACGAGCGAGCCAAAAAGATCGCCGGCTGGCGACATGCGGTCGAGGCAACAATCGCATACACTGCCTAGAATGATTTTTCTGGGACGGGGATTAAAAACTCATTGGTCTCCGTCCCAGGTAGCTAATTTGGGACGGGGCTTTTTTGACTGGTATGATTAGTGCGATCATTTCACCAGCTAAAAGAGCCCCGTCCCAAATTGACTATCGAGAGGATCTGCCATGGAGCGCATTGCGAGCTTTTCTGTCGATCATCTGCTGCTTGAGCCCGGCG
>CAKUFT010000099.1 GCA_934650095.1 uncultured Collinsella sp. | reverse complement strand
GCCCTCCGCCGAGCTCTCCCGCGGCCGCGGCGGCCCGCGCTGCATGAGCATGCCCTTCTGGCGCGAGGACCTCTAAGGTCTTCAAAGACCCGTACAGGTCTTAATACATACATCTAGCTGCCATTAGATGTCTCCCATTGGGGCGGTGCGGGTTTTCGCACCGCCCCAAATTTGCATGAGAAACGCCAGCACGATCGGACGACCACTTTTGTCAGGAGCCTAGCCATGGATATCAAGACAATCGGCGTTGAGGAGTGGCTCAACGTTTGGGAGAAGAGTGCCACGTGGGATATCGCGCAGTCGACGATCTCGTCGCTCACCATGGGCGAGCTGCGTGCGCTCGACGAGCAGGACGGCGCTACGTTCTACGAGCGCCTGGACCGCGAGAAGATGAACTACGGCTGGATTGAGGGATCGCCCGACTTTAAGGTCGAGGTCGCCAAGCTCTACCGTCGCGAGGTCAATCCCGACCACATCCTGCAGACCAACGGCTGCACGGGCGCGAACCTCAACGCCATCATGGCCGTGGTCGAGCCCGGCGACCATGTCATCGCCGAGTGGCCCTCCTATGCGCCGCTCTACGAGATTCCGCGCACGCTTGGCGCCGAGGTCGAGTACTGGGAGCTTCGCGAGGAGCTCGGCTGGAAGCCCGATATCGAGGAGCTCAAGCGCCTGGTACGCCCCAATACCAAGCTCATCTGCATCAACAACGCATCGAACCCCATCGGTACGGTGCTCGATGCCGATACGCTCGGCCAGATTGCCGAGATCGCCCGCTCGGTGGGCGCCTACGTGTTGTGCGACGAGGTGTACCTGCCGCTCGAGAACACCGAGTCCTTCATGTCGATGGCCGACGTGTACGAGAAGGCTATCGTCACCAACTCGGTGTCCAAGACCTATTCGACGCCTGCGGCCCGTGTGGGCTGGGTTGTGGCCGACGAAGAGGTTTCCAACCGCATCCGTACCTTCCGTGACTACACCATGATCTGCGGCGGCGTGTTCAACGACGCCCTGGCAACCTATGTGCTCGAGCACAAGGACAAGATCCTCGACCGCAACCGCAAGATCGTGTTTGGCAACCGCGATATCGCGCAGGCTTGGATCGATACGCAGCATCGCGTCTCCTGGACGGCACCGCAGGGCGTGTCCACCTCGTTTATCCAGCTGGATATCCCCGAGGAAGACGAGGAGTTCTGCAAGCGCCTGCTGGCCGAGAGGGGAGTGCTGCTGGTGCCCGGCAGCCGCTTTGAGCTTCCCTGCGGTGCACGCCTGGGTTACTGCGCGAGCGAGGACGTTCTGCGCGAGGGACTGAGGCTTTTGGGCGAGGCGCTGGCGGAGTTCGATCGCTAGGATCAGCCGGTCCTCGAAGGCCGCTCAAAACTGCCTGCGATTATCGAAAACAGGCCCGTTCCCCACGAGGGGAGCGGGCCTGTTTTTCTATACCGAGAAGTCAAGTTGTTACAAATGGGGTCGTAAAGCGAGCCGGTATCCGCTGGGCCTTATACTGAGCTTCCGGTGAACGGTATCAAGCGTCTGGTAAACGGTAATTTGTTTACCAGAAATGAATAGGACAAACTTTTTTCTGAATAAAAATGAAAATGGTTGAGACGCGGCATGAATCGCTAATTCTATTCATAGCTTTATTAGAAATATGCAATTTGAGGGTGGTTTAATAAAGTTAAGTTCCATTTGCTATTTGGATTGAAAACGCGTTTTAGCACGTAAATACACTTTATTAAATCAAAGTGTGCCATGCGTGAAGTATATGTGTATGCCGTTCACCCCTCATATAAAACCGTTCGGGGGCGAGGTGGAAGTATGGACTGATTTTGGATATAAATATGTCGTCAGCAATAACGCCTCACACGGAGGGGCGCTAACGAATCGGCCCTGACAGGGGCCCGAAAGAAAGGTAGGAGGCCATGACGAAAGGTCTGCACGTGCCTTCCGAGATCGGCAAGCTCAGGAAGGTCTG
>CAKUFT010000098.1 GCA_934650095.1 uncultured Collinsella sp. | reverse complement strand
CGAATTTCATACAATGGGCGCAGCAAAACGCAAGGTAAAACGCCTTGCGGACACGTACGCCCGATGTCCAGATGCGGGCGAGGGAGAGGAGCAAACGCTCATGGCACTTGTTACCACCGAAAAGATGCTCAAGGACGCTCAGGCCGGCCACTACGCCGTCGGCGCGTTCAACGTCGAGAACCTCGAGTTTGTTATGGCCGTTCTGGCCGCTGCCGAGGAGACCAAGTCCCCCGTCATCATGCAGACCACCCCGGGCACCATCAAGACCGCTGGTCTGGACTACTTCTACGGCATGGTCAAGGCTGCCGCCGAGCGCGCTTCCGTGCCCGTCGCCCTGCACCTCGATCACGGCGATGGCTATGACCGCTGCATGCAGGCTTTCCGCACGGGCTACACCTCTGTCATGATCGACGGTTCGCACGAGTCCTTCGAGGACAACATCGCCCTGACCAAGTCCGTCGCCGACGCTGGCCGCGCCATGGGCGTGCCCGTTGAGGCCGAGCTCGGCAAGGTTGGCGGCAAGGAGGACGACGGTCCCGCGGTTGAGGGCGAGAGCCCCTACACCGACCCCGCCGAGGCCAAGGAGTTCGTCGAGCGCACTGGCTGCACCTCCCTCGCTATTGGCGTTGGCACCAGCCACGGCGTGTACACGAGCGATCCGCACATCGAGCAGTCCGTGGTCAAGGCCATCCGCGACGCCGTCGACGTGCCGCTGGTCCTGCACGGCACCTCCGGTGTGCCCGACGAGCAGGTTGCCGAGGCTGTGAAGAACGGCATCTGCAAGGTCAACTACGCCACCGAGCTGCGTCAGGCCTACACCAAGGGCTTCATGGCCTACATGGCCGAGAACCCCGGCTGCTTCGATCCCAAGAAGCCGGCCAAGGAGGGCATGCGCGAGATTACCGAGCTGGTTAAGATCCGCATGACCAACCTCAACTCTGTGGGCAAAGCAGAGTAACAGCAAGGGTACTCCGACTCGCTACATATCCCGGGGAGGGACGAGGGCTTAGTTCCCCAATCGTCCTCGGGCATGCAAAAAGCCTCGCTGCGCACTTCGTGCGGCGAGGCTTTTTGCCCCCTGCGGAAAGATTGGGGAACTAAGCCCTCGTCCCTCCCAAGTTGACCTTCTCGAGGTCGTCGCCCTTGTGACGTTAGGGCGGAAATAGGTTGGGTGGATTACTTGGTTGTTAGGGTTAGTAGGTCGTTGGGGGTTTCTAGGTTGTAGGTGGCGTTTGGGATGTCTTGGTGTGATCCCCATGCTGCTCGGGCAAAACTGACCCCTGCTGAAGTTGCGCATTGTTCGTCGTAGACGGTGTCGCCAACGTAGATGACGCTGTTGGGGTTTGCGCCCGTACGTCGGAGATATTCGAGCATGGGTGCGGGCGAAGGCTTGTGCTCGGCTGTGTCTTCGACAAGGATGATGTGCTCAAAATACGTATCGAAGCCAAGGGGTGCTATTTCTTCTGCGTATTCATCGCGTGCACGTGAAGAGACAATGCCAAGATTGCAGCCGTTGTTGGCGAGTTTTGCGATGACTTCAAGCAAGCCTGGAAACACGCTGATGGTGCTTTTAAAGCTGGCAGCAACTTGGCACCAGCGATCCAACGTTGCTTGCGAGTAGATTCCAAGTTTCTCAAGAGCATCCTTGCCGGGTATGCCGAGGGCAAACTCAAGCTCGTTTCGGGGGAGCGTTTTGCCGGTCTCTTCTTGGACAATCTGGGCAAGCGATGACAGAACGCTTTCTTCTGTATCTGCCAAAGTTCCATCAACGTCAAACACGATATGGTCGAATTGTTTCATGGCATTCCTTTCTCTCATCTGTCTGATAGTGTGGGACAGGTGAGGTGGAAGCGCTAGCGTTATTTCTGCCCTGTAGTATCGAAATTCTGCCGCATGGCTCGATACTCAGAAGGGGTACAGCCAATTTGTTCCTTGAATACCTGCCCAAGGTGGCTCGCCGTTGCAAAGCCGCATTGGTGAGCGATCGTCTGTACCGTTCGCGTGGTGTGCGTCAAGAGCGTGCAGGCGCGGGTGATGCGGTATGCGCGTAGATACGCGGC
>CAKUFT010000097.1 GCA_934650095.1 uncultured Collinsella sp. | reverse complement strand
ATCTTGATGGGCCACTCGGGACGCATGGTCTCGGCGATCTTAAAGGCGTCGCCGTCGGAGTGCTCGGGGTCGAAGGTGAGCTGCGTGATGCCCTCGCGGTCGCGAAGGTCGCAGAAGATAAGGCCGCCGTGGTCGCGGCGACGGCTCACCCAACCGGTGAGGGTGACCTCTTCGCCCACGTTCTCGCGGCGAAGCTCGCCGCAGGTACGGGTGTGCATGGAATGCTCGTCGATGGGACGGGTCTGGCTCATACCAGTGATCCTCCTTTATGGATCTGTGCCGCCCCGTGTCGTTCCGGGCGGCGTCGTACAGATTTGCCCGGCCTGCGTAAACCGCGCAGCCAGACATGGCGTTCTATCTTATCGCACCTGTGTCGATGTGCCGCGGAAAAGTAGCTCCTGCCCAAAGACTTGACGGAGACGAAACAATTGACGCACCGCGGCACCCGCCCGTACGCGTCACGTGCGACAATATGCCCCAATAAAACAGCACTTGGAAAGGCCCGTCATGACTGCACGCCTCATTGTTATGGATATCGACTCCACTCTCATCAACCAGGAGGTCATCGACCTGCTGGGCGAGGAAGCCGGCGTGGGCGAGCAGGTGGCGCAAATCACCGAGCGCGCCATGCGCGGCGAGCTGGACTTTAAGCAGGCGCTCGAGGAGCGCGTGGGGCTGCTCGCCGGCCTGGACGAGAGCGTGTTCGAGCGCACCTTTGAGCGCGTGACGTTTACCCCCGGCGCGTTGGAGCTTGTGCGTTCGGCGCACAGCAAGGGCTGGAAGGTCGGCGTGGTGAGCGGCGGTTTCCACGAAGTCGCCGACAAAATCGTAGCCGCCGCGGGCATTGACTTTTGTCTGGCCAACCGCCTGGAGGTCGTGGACGGCAAGCTCACCGGCAAGCTGGCAGCCGACATCGTGACCAAGGAGTCCAAGCTCATCCAGCTGCTGGATTGGGCGGTTAAGTGTGGCGTCGATATGGCCCACACGGTCGCGATCGGCGACGGGGCAAACGACATCCCCATGATTCAGGCCGCGGGCACCGGCATCGCGTTTTGCGCCAAGCCCAAGACGCGCGAGGCGGCACCGTTTGCCATCGATGAGCGCAACCTGATGCTCGCCATGGACATCATCCTGCGCGACTAGCGAGTTAGCCTCACAACTCCATCAAATCTGACATATTAGATTTCCGAACAATTTTGCTCTAATGTTCGGAAATAACCTTTCGCGTGCTAAACTTTTAAGCGTCGAAGGGAACTTATATGGACAAACGCGATCTTGAGCAATTGCTAAGTAACGTGGCAGACGGAAGCGTTGCACCGGCCGATGCCCTCACGCGCATCCAAACGGCGCCGACCGCCGATCTGGGCTTTGCACAGCTCGATCTTTCGCGCGGGGTGCGCCAGGGAGCCGGCGAGGTTGTCTACGGCGCCGGCAAAACCGCCGAGCAGATCGCCGCCATTATCGAAGCGCTGCGCGACGCAGGCCAGGAGCACGTCCTGGTCACGCGACTCGATGCCGATAAGGCAGCACGCACCGCGGAGCTTCTTGCCGATAACATCGACCTGGGATATGTCCCGGACGCCCAGCTCGCCCTCGTGGGTGGCATGCCCTCCCCCACCGGCAACGGACGCATCGTCGTCGCCTGCGCCGGCACGAGCGACCTGCCCGTCGCCGAAGAGGCCGCACTGACGGCCGAATTCTATGGCAACGAGGTCGATCGCCTTTACGACGTGGGCGTCGCCGGCCTGCACCGCCTGCTCGCTCATGCCGAGGAACTTGCCCAGGCACAGGTGGTCATCGCCATCGCCGGCATGGAGGGTGCCCTGGCAAGCGTCATCGGCGGCCTGGTGAGCTGCCCGGTCATCGCCGTCCCCACGAGCGTGGGCTACGGCGCGAGCTTTGGCGGCGTGGCCGCACTGCTCGCCATGCTCAATTCCTGCGCGAGCGGTGTCTCGGTCGTCAACATCGACAACGGCTTTGGTGCCGCTTACCAGGCAAGTCTTATCAATCATCTGAGCGCCGGCACGCCCTGCGCCCGCTAAGGAGCATTTCATGTCCAACCATC
>CAKUFT010000096.1 GCA_934650095.1 uncultured Collinsella sp. | reverse complement strand
GCATGAGAGACGACCGCCTTTCGCTTGCATGATGCTAACGGGTAAACATCTTAGCCGTACGAGACAACGCCCATACCCAAATATCTCATTTGTTAACCCATCAACATAAAAACCATCACAAAGGGGACAGGCACCTTTGTGGTGGTTTTGACCGGCGAACATGATCCGCAGGCGTCGCTACAGCTCCACACGGGGATTGTCGTGGGTCACAAGCGTCTTGACGACAACCGTTGCACCCAGATAGCGCTCAAGCAACTCAGCGAGACGATCGATCGCAGCCTGGCAATCCCCCATCCGCACAGGCTCCACGCACTCAATCGCAAGGAATGCATCCGCAGAGTCATCGGACAGCGCCGTACGAACGCCATCGCGCCAGTTCCAGCAACGGCACACGGCGCCTGCGTCGTCAATATAGGCAAGCTCGCCGGGCAGCGTCGGATCATCAGCCTCCTCGCCAAGCGGTAGGAACGCGTCGCCGCCGTCGGTCACCGTCAGGCGCAGATTGCCCTCAATAGCATGCAGATCTTCACCGCCGACGGGCAGCGCATAGGTCAGCGAAACCGTATTGTAGATATCCACCGCCGGCGTGATGTGGCCAACCGGCTTGCCTTTGAGCACGCGCTTGAGCAGATTCTCGACCGAGCACCGCGCGCCCTTCTTGGTCTTGAATTGACGATATGCCTCGCGCCATGCCTTGACCGGCGCGTTCTCGCTGATGGTGTCGCTCGCCAGGTGACGCTCCGCATCGATGTTGGCGCGGTCGAGCAACGCGGCGATCGCATCCACGTCCTCTTGGGGAATCTGCGCCGCAGGCTTCATGCCCTTTACGACCACAACGCCGATAGCTGCCTGCGGGAACAGCTCCCAAAACGAATCCTCGGCAACAAAACTCTTCATATGCTCTCCCTTCATAGTATGCGCCTTGGTATGGACGCCTAAACAAAAAGCGCCCTTACGACGGCCACCTTCAAAGTCCTACGGTGCCGCCACAAGAGCGCTTACGCTGCCCCCATCCGGAGAAGGGGACGATATGTCAGGCGTATTGTAACTCGAGTCATCCCCGCGAGCAAAACCACCACAAAGGTGCCTGTCCCCCTTGCGGTGGTTTGCGGTGGTTACAGGCGAAGGCCCAGCAGGCCACGGCCGCGGTGACGGGCCTCGGCGGGCACCTGGGCGTGCGGGCCGGCGGCCTTTACGGACTCGGGCAGGTGCGAATACTTCTTCTCGAAGTTCTCCTCGAACATCACAGCCAGGTTGTGCGCGGCCTCGTCGTAGCGAGCGGTGCTCTGCCAGTACTGGCGCGGCACCAGGATGCCGTCGGGTACGCCGTGGCACGTGGTGGGAATGTCGACGTTAAAGATGTCGTCGTGCACAAACTCGCTCTCCTCGATGGTGCCGTCGAGGGCGCGGGCGACCAGCGAGCGCGTGTAAGCCAGCTCAATGCGATGGCCCACCCCGTAACCGCCGCCAATCCAGCCGGTGTTGACCAGGTAGACGCGCGTGCGGCCGTCGGCGATGCGCTCGCCGAGCATCTTGGCGTAGACCATGGGGTCGAGCGGCATAAACGGCTCGCCGAACAGCGAGGAGAACGTGGGCGTGGGTTCGGTGACGCCAACCTCGGTACCGGGGATCTTGGCCGTAAAGCCCGTCACAAAGTGGTACATGGCGGCGTCGGCCGTCAGGCGCGAGATGGGCGGCAGCACGCCAAAGGCGTCGCAGGTCAGGAACAGCACGACGCTCGGGGTGGTGCCCATGCCCTTGGTCCATGCGTTGGGAATGTGCTCCACGGGATAGGCCACGCGCGTGTTGTGCGTGATGGAGACGTCATCGTAGTTGGGCTTGCGGTTTTCGTCCAGCACCACGTTTTCGCAGATGGCACCAAAGCGGACGGCGTTGAAGATCTCGGGCTCGTGGAAGGCATCCAGGCCTTCGCACTTGGCGTAGCAGCCGCCCTCGATGTTGAAGATGCCCATGTCGGACCAGCCGTGCTCGTCGTCGCCGATCAGCAGGCGCGTGGGGTTGGCCGAAAGCGTGGTCTTGCCGGTGCCGGACAGGCCAAAGAACACGGCGGTCTCGTGCGTGAC
>CAKUFT010000095.1 GCA_934650095.1 uncultured Collinsella sp. | reverse complement strand
ACCCCTGATGTCGCCATCGTCGACCCCGAGCTCACCTACACCATGCCCGCCAAGCTGTGCGCTCACACCGGCATGGACGCTCTGACCCACTGCATGGAGGCCTACGTTTCCACCTTCGCCTCTATGTTCACCGACGCCAACGCCCTGCACGGCATCCGCGAGATCGTCGAGTGGCTGCCCAAGTCCTATGAGGGCGACAAGGAGGCCCGCCAGCACATGCACGAGGCTCAGTGCATCGCCGGCATCGCCTTCTCCTCGGGCCTGCTGGGCATCGTCCACTCCATGGCTCACAAGACCGGTGCTGCCTTTGAGAACGGCCACATCATCCACGGTGCCGCCAACGCTATGTACCTGGGCAAGGTCATCCAGTGGAACTCCAAGGATCCCCGTGCCGCCGAGCGCTACGCCTTCGTGGCCAAGGAGGTCCTGCACCTTCCCGGCGAGACCAACGAGGAGCTCGTTGCCGCACTCGTCCAGAAGATCCGCGATATGAACGACGCCCTCAACATCCCGCAGTCCATCAAGGATTACGCGAATGGTGGCGTGAAGGTCGACGCCGAGAACCCGCAGATGGTTTCCGAGGAGGAGTTCCTCGCCAAGCTGCCCGAGATCGCCGCGAACGCCGAGACCGACGCCTGCACGCCCGAGAACCCGCGTGAGACCAAGGCTGCCGACTTCGAGAAGATCCTCAAGGCCTGCTACTACGACACCGACATCGATTTCTAATCGACTCTTGTTATCGTAACGAGGGGCTCCGCACGTATCCGTACGGAGCCCCTTTCTTTTTTCTTTTAGAGAACGGGATAGTTATGGCTGCAATTTTCAATAGCCCCAGCAAG
Source organism: uncultured Collinsella sp. (assembly GCA_934650095.1). Classification (GTDB taxonomy): domain Bacteria; phylum Actinomycetota; class Coriobacteriia; order Coriobacteriales; family Coriobacteriaceae; genus Collinsella. The sequence continues at coordinate 1,272 of CAKUFT010000095.1, read as the reverse complement.
TACATCCAGGGTCCGGACGAGCTCGCCAAGCTCGGCTCCTATGTCGAGCCGCTCGGCGCTAAGGCCCTCGTCATCGTGACGCCTTCGGGCAAGAAGCGCGTCGGTGCCAAGATCGAGGGCGGCTTTGCCGAGGCTAAGGCCGAGCTGCTGTTTGAGGACTTTAACGGCGAGTGCTCCAAGGGCGAGGTTGATCGCCTGGTTGCGCTCGCTCGCGACAACGGTTGCGACATCATCGTCGGCGTCGGTGGCGGCAAGATCCTCGACACCGCGAAGGCCGTCGCCTATTACCTGGAGTCCCCGGTTATCATTTGCCCCACCATTGCTTCGACCGATGCCCCGTGTTCGGCGCTTTCGGTGCTCTACACCGACGATGGCCAGTTCGATAAATATCTCTTCCTTAAGGCAAACCCCAACATTGTCCTGATGGATACGACGGTTATCGCGGCGAGCCCGGTGCGCCTGACGGTTTCCGGTATGGGCGATGCGCTCGCAACCTACTTTGAGGCCCAGGCGACGCATGATGCCGACGGTGGCACCTGCGCTGGCGGCAAGGGCGGCATGGCCGGTCTGGCGCTCGCCAAGCTCTGCTACGAGACGCTTATGGCCGATGGCGTCAAGGCCAAGGTCGCGCTGGAGAAGGGTGCGCTCACGCCTGCAGTCGAGCATATCATCGAGGCCAACACGCTGCTTTCGGGCATTGGCTTTGAGAGTTCCGGCCTTGCTGCCGCGCACGCCATTCACAACGGCCTGACGCTGCTGCCCGAGTGCCACGGCATGTACCACGGCGAGAAGGTCGCCTTTGGCACCATCGTCCAGCTGGTGCTCGAGGATGCTCCGACCGAGAAGCTCGAGGAGGTCTTGGGCTTCTGCATCGAGCTGGGTCTGCCGGTCACGATGAAGGAACTTGGCGTTGCCGAGCTTACGCGCGAGCAGGCCATGGTCGTTGCCGAGGCCGCCTGTGCACCCGAGGACACCATGTGCAACATGCCGTTTGAGGTGACGCCCGAGATGGTCGCAAACGCCATTCTGGGCGCCGACGCACTGGGCCACTACTACCTCATGGACGAGTAGTTCAGGCGAATAGTTTAATCGACGAACAAGGGGCAAGGTCGACAGCGGCTTTGCCCCTTGTTGTATTGAATCTTGTTTGTCCACTGGCGATGGATATGGCGCTCGGGTTTAGACCCCTTGCCTATTAAAGGCAATTGGTCGATAGATTTCTATCCACAGTGGATATACCAGCTCGCCGTCCATCGGTCCACAATAAGGATG
>CAKUFT010000094.1 GCA_934650095.1 uncultured Collinsella sp. | reverse complement strand
TTGGCGGCTACGCACCAGGTTATCGTGGTGACCCACTTGGCGCAGGTCGCCGTTATGGCCGACAAGCATTACGTGGTCAGCAAGGAGCCCGGCGACGTTCCCCAGACTCATCTGGACGAGGTGACCGGCGAGTCTCGCACCGCCGAGATCGCCCGCATGCTCAGCGGTGATCAGTCAGAGGCAAGCCTGGCCCACGCGAAGCAGATGCTCGAAGAGGCGCGGGGATAGGCTGTATTCCGTCACTCGCTTTTTGACCTGCCTCTGGCACAAAACTATGCCGGTTTACTACGATGAATTTGCATAGCTCGAGCACAGCTAAAATTGCAAAAAGAAAACCGCAGGTAGATAGCCTACGGTTTTCTTTTAAAACGCGATGCGGTCACACATTGCGATTTCATCGTAGTAAACCGGCATAGTTTTGTGGGGCAAGCAACTAACGACCCACTACAAAGCTTACTCCACGACCTTATCCGGCTGGATGAGCTCCTCGTAGTAGCTGATGTGCTCGCGTGCGTCCTCGATTTCGGGCAGCAGGAAGTTGTAAATGACCTCGATGATCATCGTGGCGCTGATCTTGGAGAACGCAAAGTCGCCCGTCGTGAGCAGCGCTTCGTGGTTCACCGTATTAAAGGTATAGTCGGCCAGGCGCGCGAGCGGGGATTTGTTGTCGCCACTGATGACGACCACGGTGGCGCCAGCCTCGCGTGCGGCCTTGGCCATGCGGTTAAGACGGCGCGACTTGCCGGAGTTCGAGATCAACACGATGACGTCGCCGGGCTTTAGAGTCAGCGCAAAGCCGATGGCAGTCTCACTGATGGTGCTCGCCATGCAGCGCAGGCCCAACTGTGAAAACTTAAACGTCGCATCGAGCGCGACCGCGTTCGTGTTGCCCACGGCGGCGAACTCGATAACGCCGGCATTCTTAAGCGCATGCACAACGGCTGCCAGCGTTTCGTGGTCAATGCCGTCGATGGTCGCATTAAGCTCGCTCACCTTGGCGGCGAGGATGTTCTTAAGGCTCTGCTCCATGTTGTCGAGCGAGACCTCGTCGGTCAGGCCCTCGTTGCGCTGGCTTTCCAAGTCGCGCGCCAGCGAAAACTGAAAGCTGCGAAAGCTGCCAAAGCCCAGCTTGCGGCAAAAGCGAGAAACCGTCGCCTCGGACGTGGCGGCGGCTCGTGAGAGCTGGGCGGCTGTCAGGCGCGGTGCCTCGGACTGGTGCTCCAGAATATAGTCGACAATGCGCTGCTCGGATTCGCTGTATCCCTTGTGGGTGCTAATAAGGGAGAGCGCGCTCTTGCTGCTATCGGACATGGACGGCTCCTGGTTGGCATGAAAATCGGACTTGTTTTTCATGCCATAGTATACGGGCATTTTCAATTACAAGATACACCTTGCCGTTTCAAGCGATGATGATAAACTTTCACCTACCGTTTACGGTTATGAAAGAACCTTTCACCGGAGAATTGCGCCTTGTCTCTTCTCACGCAAGCGGTGGGTTGGTATCTTTCAGGTGTGGAAAAACGCGCAAGAAGCGCGTGTAGGGGAGCGCCCGCGGGCGCAGTACTCAAGAAGGAGGGACACATGGCTAAGTTTGACATCATCGCCGCCACCGGTTGCCCGACCGGTATCGCGCACACCTTCATGGCGAAGGAGGCGCTGGAGAAGGCAGCTGCCGAGCGCGGTCTGACCATTAAGGTCGAGACCCATGGCCAGGTCGGTGTCGAGAACGAGCTCACGAAGGGTGAGATCGCCGGTGCCAAGGCCGTAGTCGTTGCAGCCGACAAGGATGTCCAGGCGGAGCGTTTCGCCGGTAAGCCCATGGTTTCCGTTGGCGTTTCCAAGGCCCTGTCCGTCGAGGCCGCCGGTAAGCTGATTGACCGCGCACTTGCCGCCAAGGGCGACAGCACGGTTGCAGCTGCTGCCGATGTCGAGGACGAGGTCGAGGAGAAGGAGTCTATCGGCCACGTCATCTACAAGCACCTCATGAACGGCGTTAGCCACATGCTGGTCTTCGTCGTCGCCGGTGGTGTCCTGACCGCCGTTTCGTTCCTGTGGGGCATCACGTCCTTCGATTCGACGGCTTCTGACTACAACACCTTCGCCGCGATGCTCAAGATCGTCGGCGGCATTGCCATGAACCTCATGGTTCCTGTGCTTTCCGCCTATAT
>CAKUFT010000093.1 GCA_934650095.1 uncultured Collinsella sp. | reverse complement strand
TCTTTGGAGGCCGATATGTCCGAAAAGAGTGCCCTGTTCATGGCGCGCACGACGCGCTTCCACGAGTTTGCCCGCAGCCTGACGACCACCCTGGGTGTCGAGGTGAGCCTGGCCACCCCCGATTCGCCGACTGCGGCGCACGACTTTGACCTGCTGATCCTCGATTCTGATGGCATCCGCAGCGACCGCATCGATCAGATCGCCAAGTGGCTCGACGATCGCGGCGGCGTTCCCATGCTGGTGATCGTCGACGACGAGGCACTCGGCACCCTGCGCCTGCCGAACCACGCGCATGCCGACTTCGTATGCCCCACGGCGACGCCCAACGAGCTCAAGGCTCGTGCGCAGCGCCTCATGGGCGAGGAGGAGACCGTCACCGCCGATGACGTGCTCAACATCGACAACCTCGAGATTAACCTGGCTACCTACCAGGTGACGCTCGACGATGAGCCCATCGACCTGACACTGATGGAGTACTCGCTGTTGAGCTTTTTGGCGACGCACCCCAACCGCGCCTACAGCCGCGAGGTTCTGCTGCACCGCGTGTGGGGCTTTGAGTACTGCGGCGGTACGCGTACCGTCGACGTTCACATCCGACGCATCCGCTCCAAGGTGGGCCCGCAGATCGCGGCACACATCACCACCGTCCGCGGCGTGGGCTATCTGTTTAAGGACTAGATCTCCACCATAAAGGGGACAGGCACCTTTGTGGTGGTTTTACCGCAGGTGCGGGTGCCTTTCGGGTTTGAAACAGAACTTAAGCCTTCCTAAAAGATTGCGTTCTCATACACGTGCGCCCGCATATTGGGGTACAACTCAACGTGAACAATGATGGCCCGCCACATGTTTGGCGGGCCTTTGGTTATTAGACGAAAGGATCGCAGCTATGAGCGAGTACGATTCCCAGCGTCCCCAGGATGTGGGCAACGCCGGTGAGACCCAGCAGCAGCCGCGCGTGCAGGTGGAGTCGACGCCTGCCAGTGGCAACAACATTCCCTATGTGCAGGCCTACGACACGCAGACCGGCCAGCCGCTGGGTGGTGCGCAGGTCGTGAACAAGCATACGGTGGTCAAGACCAAGACCAAAAAGCTGCCGATCTTTATTACGGCACTCGCCGGTTGTGCCTGCGGAGCCCTGCTGGTCATCGCGCTTATCATGAGCGGCACGCTCGATATCGGCGGCGGCAAGAATGCCGTGACGGCGGGCGCTTCGGGCTCGTCGGCGCAAAAGATCACCATCGACTCCGAGGACACCACGCTGGCCGAGGCCGTCTCTGCCAAGGCGCTGCCCTCCGTAGTTTCCATCACCGCCACTTCGAGCGGCAGCCAGAGTGGTTCGCTTTCGCAGTCCGCTGACGAGTCGGACAGCTCGGGCAGCGTTGGCTCGGGCGTGGTGCTCGATACCGAGGGCCATATCCTCACCAACAACCACGTGGTCGACGGCTACGACCAGTACGTGGTGACCATGGACGACGGCACCACCTACGAGGCCGAATTCGTGGGCAACGATGCCTCGAGCGACCTGGCCGTCATCAAGCTCAAGGATGTCGACTCTTCCAAGCTTACCCCGATCGAGATCGGTGACTCCTCCAAGCTCAACGTGGGCGAGTGGGTTATGGCGATCGGTTCGCCGTTCGGCAACGAGCAGTCTGTCTCCACGGGTATTGTGTCAGCGCTCTATCGCTCCACCGCCATGAGTTCTACCAGCGGTAACACCATCTATGCCAACATGATCCAGACCGATGCCGCCATCAACCCGGGTAACTCCGGCGGTGCGCTCGTCAACGACAACGGCGAGCTCGTGGGTATCAACTCACTCATCGAGAGCTACTCGGGTTCCAGCTCGGGCGTTGGCTTTGCCATTCCGGTCAACTATGCCAAGAACATCGCCGACCAGATCATCGACGGCAAGACGCCGGTTCATCCGTACCTGGGCGCCACGCTTTCGAGTGTCAACGCGCTCAACGCCCGTACCAACAAGCTGAGCACCGATAGCGGCGCGTATGTGGCGAGCGTTGTGGAGGACGGTCCCGCGGCCAAGGCCGGCATCCAGGAGGGCGACGTCATCACCAAGCTGGGCGATGACGAGATCACGAGCGCCGACGGCCTGATCATCGCGCTGCGCAGCCACGAGGTGGGCGAGAAGGTCGAGATCACGCTCGTGCGCGGCAAGGAAGAGAAGAAGGTCAC
>CAKUFT010000092.1 GCA_934650095.1 uncultured Collinsella sp. | reverse complement strand
TTCAAAACAAAAAAGGTCAGGCACTAGGTGCCTGACCTGCAAACTTCTGGTCGGGACGACTGGATTCGAACCAGCGACCCCTTGACCCCCAGTCAAGTGCGCTACCAAGCTGCGCCACGTCCCGAAGCTTTTGTTTGTTGCTCTGCTCTCGCTCGCAACAGGGAGTATATTAACCCGAAACTTTAGCCTTGTGCAAGAACTTTTTTATAAATTTTGAAGCAAGTCCAAAATTGTATCTGCGAGCTGGGGTTTTGTTAGCACGGGAAGTTCTTGCGTGCCCGTTGTGCTCACAATCCACGCCTTGTTGGTTTCCGTTCCAAAGCCCGAATCAGCGCGCGATACATCGTTGGCGATAATCGCATCGCAGCCCTTTCGGGCCAATTTGCGCTCAGCGTACTCCACGACGTTATCGGTCTCGGCTGCAAATCCGATCACGCGGCGCTCGCCCTTCTGGCGCGACAGCTCGGCCAGAATGTCGACGGTCTCGACAAGCTCGATGCGGTCGAGGCGCTCGTTGGCCTTTTTGAGTTTGTGGTCCGCAGGGGCTGCGGGCGTGTAGTCGGCGACGGCTGCGGCACAAATTGCCGCGTCAGCCGTCTGGAAGGCGCTGAGCGCGGCCTGGAGCATCTCTGCGGCGGTCTGCACGTGCACGCACTCCACGCCGCGAGGCGCGTCAAGCGATGTCGGACCCAGCACGAGTGTGACGGCAGCGCCGCGGCGTGCGGCCTCCCCTGCCAGGGCGATGCCCATCTTGCCTGACGAACGATTGCCGATATAGCGTACCGGATCGATCGGCTCATGTGTGGGGCCGGCCGTGATGACGATGCGCTTACCCGCTAGGTCTTGCGGGGCAGGAGTGAGCACCTCACAGATGGCCTCGACAATGTCCTCGGGCTCGCTCATGCGCCCCGTGTCCACGTCGCCGCAGGCAAGGTAGCCGCTGCCCGGGCCCACCACGTGCACGCCGCGGTCGCGCAGCGTGGCCATATTGGCCTGGGTGGCCGGTGCCTTCCACATGCCGTTGTTCATGGCCGGCGCGATCACGATGGGTCGCGGCGTGGCGAGCAGCGTCGTGGAAATAAGGTCGTCGGCGATGCCGTTGGCCATCTTGGCGATGATGTTGGCCGTTGCGGGCGCCACGACCACCAGGTCGGGCTCCTGTGCGAGCGAAATGTGATGGATAGGGTCGGACGGATCGTCGAACAATCCCACCGCGACCAGTTCATTGGTGAGCGCGCGGAAGGTGAGCGGGCCCACAAACTCCGTGGCATGCTCGCTCATGACGACCTTTACGCGTGCGCCGCGCTTTTGCAGCAGGCGTACGATATTGCACGACTTATAGGCGGCGATCCCGCCGGTAATACCTAGCAGGATCGTTTTTCCCTCAAGTTGCATTGAATTGTTGGGTGCCGCCATCGTTTAAGCTTCCTTGCTCGGGAGCACCAGCAGGCGGTGGCAGTACGGGCAGTGCGTGATCTCGCTGCCGTCGTGGTTAAGGTCGCTCATGGACGACGCCTGCAACGCGGTGTGACAGACCGTAGGGATGTTGCCCTGGATGGTCTCGACGGCCAGGCCGCGGAACTGCTTGAGCAGGCGTTCGTAGTCGGTGAGTACGTCGGTCGGCAGCGTGGCGGCAAGCGCGGTGCGCTCCTTGGTGGCGGCGTCGATCTGGGCCTGCAGGTCGGCAGCCTTGGCGCGGGCGGCCTTGGTGTCGGCCTTCACGCCTTCCTCGAACTTGGCAATGATGGCCTGCGCGCGAGCCTCACGGTCGAGCGCTTCCTTGTGAGCGACGACGACATCCTTGCGGGTGTGCTCGATCTTATCCAGACGCTTGGCCAGGGTGGCAAGCTCGTTCTCCAGGTCCTGCACCTCGCGGTAGTCGGAACCGTCGACGTGGCGCTTCTTGGCGGCCTCGATGGCGTTGTTGGTCTGGATCTCAGTGGTGTTGAGGTCGTCGAGCTCAATGTCCAGGTCCTTGCGCTGGGCGTAGAGCTTGGTCATCTCGGACTTGAGCTTCACATAGGTCTTGCGCTTGGAAGCGAGCTCCTTGAGCTCCGGCATATTGGCAAGTTCGCTCTTGTTGCGGGCGAGCTCCAAATCGATCTGTTGCAGCTTGAGTAGCGTAGCGCCGGCGCTCATAAGTTCTCTCCTTTTGTCACAGTCCACCATTGGCAAGGGTTCAGTATTTTAATCG
>CAKUFT010000091.1 GCA_934650095.1 uncultured Collinsella sp. | reverse complement strand
GTTACCGAGCCCGCGCTCTTCGGTACCATCCTGCGCTTCCGTCGCACCATGATCGGCATGATCATCGGCGGTGCCGCCGGCGCCCTCGTCTCCTCGATCCTGCACGTCACCCTCTATGTCGGCGCTATGGCCACGAACTTCCTGGTCTTCCTGGGCTATCTCCAGGGCGGCATGGAGAACACCATTTGCGCTGTCATCGGCATGACCGTCGCTTGTGTCGTCGCCGCTGTGGTGGTTTACTTCACCGGCTTCTCCAAGGAGGAACTCGCCGAGATGGACGAGGCCTAAGGTCTAGTCACTCGGTCACATAATGACCTACACGAGAGGGCCCCGTCAGGCGCAAGCCCGGCGGGGCCTTTCTTGCAAGGTAGACTGATTGGGACGGGAGATGCCCGCCCACAAGGGCTTGCTAAGCGACAGGGGCTTTTGCACCAGGGGTTTCCGCGAAAGCTTCTGCCGGTTCGCAATTCCTTTATCGAGCGAAAGGACATGCAGATGAGTTTGGGAAAGCTGACCGTCAACGGTCGTCAGGATGGTTTTTTGTGCGAGGGCAAGCCGTTCTTTTGGTTTGCCGACACGTGCTGGAGCGCATTTACCAGCATTCCCGAGGCCGACTGGGATTACTATCTGACCCGTCGCGCCGAGCAGGGCATGAACGTGCTGCAGATCAACACGCTGCCGCAGTGGGATCGATGCTGCCCCGATCTGGGTATTTGGCCCTACGCCAGCGAGGATGGCGTGCACTTTGATTGGCCCCGGCCCAACCAGGCCTATTGGGACCGCGCCGCTGCCATGTGCCGCGCTGCCGTCGAGCACGGCATCCGCCCGGCGCTCGTGCTCATGTGGTGCAACTACGTGCCCGGTACCTGGGGCGCCAAGATTGCCGAGCGTTGCGGTGCCGAGGTTATGCCGCGCGAGGAGGTCCGTGCCCATGTTGCCCGCGTCGTCGAGAACCTGGGCGAGTTCGATCCCGTCTACGTGGTGACGGGCGATACCGATTTTGCCGGTGACGAGGCGATTGCCTATTACGAGGATGCGCTCGACGAGGTTGCAAAGCGCGCGCCCGAGGCTCTGCGCACCATGCACATCAACCGCGGCAACCGCACGATTCCCGCGCAGTATCTGGACCGCCTGGACTTCTATATGTTCCAGCCCGGCCACAATTACGAGGGCCAGCCCGAGGCTTGGCGCCTGCCGCAGGACTTCATCGCCAACTACCCCAAAAAGCCAATGGTCAATTCCGAGCCCTGCTACGAGCAGATGGGTGCTTCGCGCAACGTGTACTGGCGCTTTACCGCGCAGGACTGCCGCGCGAGCGTGTGGTCGTCGATCCTTGCCGGTGCCAGCGCCGGCGTGACCTACGGCGCGCATGGCGTGTGGAACTGGCAGACCAGCAAGAGCCAGGGCTCGGTCCTGGGCGAGGGCTTCGATATGCCGTTCCGCTGGCAGGAGTGTCTGCAGTTTGCGGGCGTGTGGGACTTTGCCGCCATCGAGCATGTGCTTGCCGGCCTGGGCGCCACGGCGTGCGATGGCGCCCTTGCCGTGGTTCCCGCGCAGGAGCTGCTCGATGACGCGCGCGAGGCCATCCGCGTGGCGCGTATCGGCGAGCGTGTCGTCACCTATCTGCCGCGCACCACGGCGCTTACGTTTAAGCTCGATAGTGCGCGCGGCTGGTCGGCGACGGCCCTCGACATGGAGGCCAAGCGCATTGCCAAGCTGCCCGTTCGCGATAACGGCGACGGCACCGTGCGCGTAGCTCAGCATCCCTTTGAGCACGACGCCCTGGTGATCCTGACTCCCGAGCACTAACGCCCGAGCTCCAACACTTCCGATCCCTCCATCCCCTTCTCCACCGCACGCAACCCAGTCCCTCAATAAGTTGCGGTGAAATAGTTCCTAAAAAGTGCCCCCAGCCGGACAAACAGGAACTATTCCACCGCAACTGAGCGTGCGATCGGAGAAGGGCTCCTTTAGTTGCGGTGAAATACGGTCTAAATCCAGCCTTTTTGGCTGTAAACAGTCCGTATTCCACCGCAACTGCTGTTGAGGGCGGTTGAGGTCTGATGTGTAATACTTCCGGCATCGCGTGTGTAGTAGGACCCGTTCTCCATTAAAATGGTTTTCCGGACATCTAAGCGGGTGGGGGTTACCATGAGGGACCTGGGAGACACAACCGCATACTTGCGCCGGGGCAT
>CAKUFT010000090.1 GCA_934650095.1 uncultured Collinsella sp. | reverse complement strand
GAGGCGCTCCTGTGCCTGGACGAGCCCACCAACCACCTGGACATCGACTCGGTGGACATGCTCGAGAACGCCCTGCAAAACTTCCCCGGCACCATCGTGCTGATCAGCCACGACGAGCACCTGGTGCGCGCCGTTGCCAACCGCGTCATCGACATCCGCGACGGCAAGGTCACGGTCTACGACGGCGACTACGACTACTACCTCTACAAGCGCGAGGACCTCGCAGCCCGCGCCGCCGCCGAGGCGGCAGGGGAGAGTGCACCGGCCGCGACCAAGTCCGCTAAGGTCACCGCGGCCCAGCCTGATGCGCCCGCCGCCGCTTCCAAACCTGCCGAGGGCAAAAAGACCAAGGAGCAAAAGCGCGCCGAGGCCCAAGCCCGCGCAGCGCTCAACAAAAAGCTTAAGGGCGTGCGCAACCAGCTCAAGAAGATCGAGACGGAGCTCGACAAAAAGCGCGCCCGCTATGACGAGCTTATGGAATTGATGGCAAGCGAAGAGCTTTATGCCGATCAGGACAAGTTCAACGCCGCGCTGGGGGAATATAACGGCCTTAAGCAAGAGCTACCCAAGCTCGAGGACGAATGGCTCGAGCTTTCCACCCAGATCGAAGAGGAGACCGCGCGTGAACTCTCGTAAGGCCGCTGCCGTGGCGATGAGCATCATCGCCATCGCCTGTCGCATCTGCGGCATTTTTATGAGCGCGATGACCGTGCTGCTGTGTTTTAGCGGCCTCACCGCCAAGCTGCAGATCGTCGGTTTTGTCGTCGAGCTTTCGCGCGCGCTGCCGAGCGCCATCGCCGGCTACGGCGTCATCACGTCGCCCTTTGGCGGCGTGTTCCGCCTGGATTACGCCATCGTTGCCGTCATCCTGTTCGTAGCCGACTACCTGCTCACGCGCGCCTCGCGCCGCGTCCGCTAGGGGAGCGCCATGTCCAGCAGCTACCTCATGAACCTGCTCGCCAGCGCCGTCGCCGTCATCGTCGGCATCGTCATCCACGAGAGCGCGCACGCCGCCGCGGCCTGGGCACTCGGCGACAAGACGGCCCGTTCGCGCGGCCGCGTCTCACTCAACCCGCTCAACCACATCGACTCGTTTGGCACCATCATCCTGCCGCTGCTGATGCTCGCGGCCGGCGGCCCAGTGTTCGCCTTTGCCAAGCCGGTGCCCGTCTACCTCAACAACCTCAAGCACCCCAAGCGCGACGAGGTCCTGGTGAGCGCGGCTGGTCCCGCGTCGAACATCGTGCTCGCGTGCCTGGCCGCGGCGCTCATGCACCTGACCTACGGCAGCCTCTATACCAGCATGTCCTTTGCCCTGGCGTCACAGATCATGAACTTCGGCGCCACGTTTATCGTGGTCAACCTGTCACTCGCGTTTTTTAACCTCATCCCGATCCCGCCGCTCGACGGCTCGTCGATCATCGTGCCGTTCCTCAAAGGCAAGGCGCTCGCCAACTACTACCGCCTGCAGCAATACGCTATGCCCATCCTCATCATCGTGCTGTATCTGCTTCCCATGTGGACTGGCATTGATGTGATCGGCCGCTATTTCGACGTTACCGTGTATCCGCTTGCTGAGCAGCTGCTCACCTTCGCAATCGCCGGCATCTAAGGTAAACTTACAGGTCGACCGTGCAAAACGGTCGTAACAAGCACCCAAACCGCGCCGCGAAGGCGCCGTCAAAGGAGGTCGAAGATGTCGTATCGCGTGTCGACGCAGGTCTACAGCGGACCGTTCGACCTGCTGCTGCAGCTGGTAACCCGCCAAAAAGTAGATATCGGCGCCATCTCCATCAGCGAGGTGGCCGAACAGTACCTTGCCGAGGTGGAGCGCATCGAAGCGCTGGACCTGGACGTGGCGAGCGATTTTTTGCTGGTCGCGGCAACCCTTTTGGACATCAAGGCTGCCTCGCTGGTGCCCCAGGAGGCCCCGCGCAAAGTCGATGACGACGATGACGAGTTCGACGAAGACCTCGAGGAGCTCAGCACGCTCGACGGCGATGCCTTGCGCGAGGTCCTGATTCAGCGCCTGATCGCTTACAAGCAGTTTAAGGGCGCGGCGGCAGCCCTTGGCGCGCGGATGCAGGCCGAGAGCCGCATGCATCCGCGTGTGGCCGGCCCCGACCCCGAGTTCCTGGGGCTCATGCCCGACTACCTGGCTGGCATCACCCTGCGCGGCCTGGCCGTCATCTGCGCCGACCTGGACGGCAAGCGCCAGACCTTCCTGCTGGAGGCCGAGCA
>CAKUFT010000089.1 GCA_934650095.1 uncultured Collinsella sp. | reverse complement strand
GTGATAAAGAACGAAGGCTTGGTTTGATCCATGGGGTCTGTCCTCCAGAAAAACGTTGCATACAGGGGATGATTCTAGCGCAAGGGCTGCATATCCTCCATCTATTGCATATCGAGCACCATGGCATAGACATCGCGTTTGCGGCGCGAATACTTCTGCGACAGGCGCTTAGCCACCGCGGAGGCGGGCTCGCCCTCCTCGAGCGCGGCGCGGATGTCCTCGCGCAGGGCCTCATCGGGATCTACCGCCGCAATGCCAACCGGCGCGGTGCCAGCCTCCTCATCCTCGCTTGGCGGCGCGATGACCAGCGCAATCTCTCCCTTCACCTCGCCACGAGCACGCAGCTCCTCGGCAAGCTGGTCAGCGGGCCCGCGCAAGACCTCCTCGTGCAGCTTGGTGAGTTCGCGGCAGACGGCAACCTCACGCTGGGGAAAGACCTCCGCCACGGCCTCGAGCGTCGCCACGATGCGATGTGGAGACTCGTAGAAGATGAGTGCGCCGGGCACCACGGCAAGGCGCTGCAAACGGCGCACACGGTCGCCGTGCTTTCGGCCCAAAAAGCCCTCGAAGAAAAAATGCTCGCAGGGAATGCCGGACGAAACGAGCGCCGTGACGCAAGCAGAGGGCCCGGGAATAACTTCGACGGACACATCGGCCTCACGCGCCGCCTCGACCAGCGCCTGGCCGGGATCGGACACGCTCGGCATGCCGGCGTCCGAGGCAAAGGCGAGGGTCTCCCCCGCCAGCAGACGGTCGACCAGGCCGGCAGCGCGGCTAGCGATCACATTCTCGTCGCAACGGACAAGCGGCTTGGAAATGCCCAGGTGCATCAGCAGCTTTGACGTCACACGCGTGTCTTCGCAGCAGATGACATCGGCAGCGGCAAAGGCCTCGCCAACGCGCGGGGACAGGTCACCCAGGTTACCGATGGGCGTGCCGACCACATAGAGTTTGCCCGTATGGGCGCTGTTTTGCGTCATATCAACCTATTCAATCATGCCGCGCTCGAGCGTACCGAGCGCCGCGCGGGCGTCCCATGCTGCAATGCGCTTCTCGGTCTTCCACGTTTGGAAGAACCAACCGGCAGCCGGCACAAACGAAGCCAGCTGGTTGGCGATAAACACGCGCTCGTAGGCATTGCGGCCCTCGGGCGTAACCGACGAGTTGGCAAAGATCGCCGCACCCGACCATTCGCCCACCAGCACGGGGAACCCTGTCGAAATCGCTTCTTTAAGCTCGCGCTTGTTACGCGAAATCGCCGTCGTCAGCCCGCGGGGGCTCGTGATGTCGAGCGCATACTCGTCGCGGTAATGGTACAGGTGAAGGTCCATGTAGACGTTCTTGTACTTGGCGCCGCGCATAAAATGCTTCCACTCGCTGGGATGCCCCGACGACGAGAAGACGACGATCTTATCCTCGGGCATATACGAACGGACGAGCTCGTAGGCATCGCGATAGAAATTGCGCAGGTAGTGAGCGGGAATGCCATCCGTCATGGTGAAGAGGCTCTTGCGAACGCTCATCTGCGGCGTGTCCAGCAGCTCAATGCCCAGCAGGCTCTCGGCCTCGCCATAGCGATCGGCCAAGCGCTCGAGCACGTCGAGTGCGACATGACGGCCGTTGGTGGACGAATGCCACTCGGCGACAGCCTCCGGCGTGGTGGGTGAATCGTTGGAATCGCCCTGGCCACCGGGCACAGTTGCCAGATCGAGCAGCACGCGGATGTCGTACTTGGCAGCCCACTCAATCGCGCGGTCGATGTAATCGACAACCGATATGTAGGAGGCATCGGACTCCTGTGAGCCAAAGGCATACCAGGGCACCGGCAGACGCACGGCATTGAGACCGATCTGCGCCATGCGACGAAAATCGTCCTCGCTCACAAACGTCTCGTAATGGCGGCGCATGCGCTCGTTATAGGCGGCGGTACCCATGGCCTCCTGTAGCTCGGCCGCGTTGGATGCACCGGTCGCCGCGTACAGCGACGGGGTCACCCAAGGCTCGGGAATAAACCAGCCAGAGAGATTAACGCCGAGTATCCTCTCCATCACTGCCCCCTTCGAATCATGCAGGTCGAACCCGCATCGTATTGCATAGGATAAGTATCGTTTTGAGTATACCCGCGTGTGCGGACAGGCGACCGAACGGTCTGTAAAGTGACGCGAAAGTGGGAGGAACCTTGATTATCAACTTCATCCGAACACTTCCCACATTCAGCCGTACATGTACGGCTGAATGTGGGAACCCGATACC
>CAKUFT010000088.1 GCA_934650095.1 uncultured Collinsella sp. | reverse complement strand
GCGCCGGCAACGGACGCGGGCGATGATTTGCTTGATACCTTCAGGCAATCCATGAAGAAACTCCTGCGTTTAAAAGTACGTTTTAACTGCAACAACTGTATCGTACCGAGCGGACTCGGTAAAGGCACTATTCCTCTTTGGCAAGATCGAAGGTCACGGTGATGCGATCACGCGAAACGCGAATCTTGGGGTCGCCGCAGAGGTTGAGATAATACCGGGCGGCAAGCTCATTAAAGTCGCGCTCCACAGCACGCGAAAACTGTGCCATGTCATCCTTGGCAATACGTAGCCCGCGACGATCCTTTGCAAGATCGACAGGAGCCGGCGCATGCGAGGACGAATCGCGCTCGCGCAGCAGACGCGCCGTCACGCCGCGTACGGGCTTGATTTGACCAGCCAAGATGCGATGAGCCGTTCGCTCGGACATCTCGAGGCCCAACCCCAAACAGATGCGGATAAAGTCCTCAGCATCCGAAGCAAGACCCAGGCGGTCGACAACGGGAAGCTCGTTCTCGTCATCGATGAATAGAAGATGCGACGTATCGAGGCGGCTGGACGCCTGCGCATAGAGGGTCGCGGCGATCTCGGACGGAGAACCCAGATACACATCGCAACCACGCAGTTCCTCGAGGGCAAACTCGCACGCAGCGCGAATAATGTTATGCGGGCCGCGAGCACAGACATAATGCCCGTCCTCGTCCTTGACGGCCTGAGGCCAACTCGACTGATCGGCGCGCTCGCCGAGGCGGTCGGTAGCGACGTTCACCTTTATCGAAGAGCCAAGATCGACACCCGATGTGACCACGCGAGCCTCATCAGTGTTCTGCTTGATCGAGAACAATGCCATGCCGCGGCCGTGAACGCCCCAACGGTCCATCTTCATGCTCTCGAGCTTGGAGGTAACGCGGGCATCGAAGATGCGCTCCTGCATATCCTGCGGAACGCCCGAACCGTTATCCAGAAAGACAAGCGTGCGGACGCCATCTTCCTTGGTCGTGGCGAGATAGACCTTGTCGGCGCCGGCATCGCGAGCATTACGGAGCATTTCGATGACGATATCCTCGACATGCTGAATGTCGTGCTTTGCCTGGCGCCGCTCGGCCTCCGAAACGCGGAGGCGGACATACCCCTCGCCAAGGTTCTCCTCGACGCGAAGGTTGCCCTCCCCCGACATCGACGCGATAAATGAGATGAGCTCGTTCGCGTCGCTCATGTTATTTAGCGATATCGACAGCGCGGCTCTCGCGAATCACGACGACGCGCACCTGACCGGGATACTCCATCTCTTCCTCGATCTGATGGGCGATATCGTGAGCCAGGACCGTGGACTGGGCATCGGAGATCTTGTCCGGCTGAACCATGACGTGGACCTCGCGACCAGCCTGCATGGCATAGGTACGCTCGACGCCGTCATGGGAGTTGGCGATCTCCTCGAGCTTCTCAAGACGCTTGATGTAGTTCTCGGCCGACTCGCGACGGGCACCGGGGCGAGAGGCAGAGACGGCATCGGCGGCCTGGACCAGGACATCGAGCACCGTGTTGGGGTCGACATCGGCATGATGAGCCTCGATAGCGTGGACGATAACGGGCTTCTCGCCATAACGGCGGGCAAGCTCGGCGCCGATGACGGCATGCGGGCCCTCGACGTCGTGGTCGATAGCCTTGCCCAGGTCGTGCAGCAGGCCGGCGCGCTTGGCAGTCACAACGTCCAGGCCAAGCTCGGAAGCCATCACGCCGCACAGATCGGAGACCTCAAGGGAGTGCTGGAGCACGTTCTGACCAAACGAGGTACGGTAGCGCAGGGCACCAAGGGTCTTGACGATCTCGGGGTGCAGGTCGTGGATGCCGGTATCGAAGGCAGCCTGCTCGCCAGCCTCGCGCACGCGTTGCTGAACCAGATCGGCGGCCTTGTGATACATCTCCTCGATGCGGGCAGGGTGAATGCGGCCGTCGGCGATCAGGTTCTCGAGGGCGACACGGGCGGTCTCACGACGGACCGGGTCGAAGCTCGAAAGAACGACGGTCTCGGGCGTGTCGTCGATCACGAGGTTGACGCCGGAAACCTGCTCGAAGGTACGGATGTTGCGACCCTCGCGGCCGATGATGCGGCCCTTGAGGTCATCGGAGGGAATGTGCACGGAGGTAACGGTGACCTCGGCAGTGTGGTCGGCGGCGCAGCGCTGAATCGCCAAGGAGAGGATCTCCTGAGCGGTCTTGTGGCACTCTGCGCGAACCTGCTGCTCGGACTCACGGATGATCGTGGCAGCCT
>CAKUFT010000087.1 GCA_934650095.1 uncultured Collinsella sp. | reverse complement strand
GGACGTTCTTGTTTGACTAGTTATTTAAGAACGTCCTCAACGACTACCCTTCCACAACTTAAAAAGCCCGGGGCCGAAGCACCGGGCTCGTAATGCAAGTTTGTATCCAAGCAAAATGTTGGGGTTTCCCAGGTGCCCGAGATTGCCCCCAAAAGAGGAGCGCCACGTACTTTGGTACGCAAGCGACGGTTTGAGGGGCAAGGTCGGGTGCCTGGGGAAGCCCTACAGTTCAAGTTCGTTGAGACGGAGGATCGCCACGATATAGATCTTGAGCGCTTGCTTGAGCTGGTCCTCGTTGGCACACTCGTTGGGGCCGTGCATCTGGCCGCCCCACGCGGGCAGCTCCAGGCCGGTCTCCTCGGGGCCAAACGACACGGCGCGGGCAAAGTTGCGTGCATACGTGCCGCCGCCCATGGCGAAGGGCTCGGCATGCTTGCCCGTAAACTCGTTATAGGTGTCGATAAGCGCCTTCACGGCCGGGTCGTCGGCCGAAACCGAGAACGGCACCTTGGCGCGGCCCACGCGATACGTCACACCAAAGCGGCCCACGAGCGGCTCAAGCTGCTCGCACATGGTGTCGGCGCTCGTGCTGTCGGGGAAACGCACGTCGATGACCTGCTCGATGTGGCCATCCACCACGCGGATGACGCCGGGATTGCACGTGAGCGGGCCAAACGCCGCACTCGTCGCATCAATCCCCAGGCCGCGGCCATAAGCATCCGCATGCACAAAGGCC
The DNA here is from genome assembly GCA_934650095.1 of uncultured Collinsella sp. Lineage (GTDB taxonomy): Bacteria > Actinomycetota > Coriobacteriia > Coriobacteriales > Coriobacteriaceae > Collinsella. The sequence continues at coordinate 1,704 of CAKUFT010000087.1, read as the reverse complement.
AGGAACTTGACGAACTCGTGCTCGGCAGGCGTCAGCAGGCGCTCGCCGCGGGCGCCAAACGCGTCCTCGGCCTCGCGCAGGTACGCCACGATCAGGCCGACGGCGTTGACCGTACCCTCGGGCATCGAGGCATGGCCACCGATACCGTGGGCGAAAATCTGCGCATGACCGTTGTCGAGCGCCGTGATCTCCAGGCGGTCGGCGTTCTCGACGGGCGCCGGCAGCTCGTCGACGGCAATCGCAAGCTCGCAAATAGACTGCGACGGGATAGCGTTGGTCGCCTCGGCACCGCTCCAGGACACGATGCGCCCGCCGTCAATCTTGGGGCTCACGAACGTCGCCCCAAACTGGCCCTTCTCGGCATTGCAGACCGGGAACTCGGCATCGGGCGTAAACAGAAAGTCGGGGTTCGCGTGGTTCTCCAGATAATGGTGAACGTCGGACATGCCCACTTCTTCATCGCAGCCTAGCAGCGCGCGGAAGGTATAGCGCGGGGTGATGCCGTGCTTGAGCAGGTAGGCGCCGGCGTAGAGTGACAGCACGGCCGGGCCCTTGTCGTCAATCACGCCGCGGCCGAGCAGCCAGCCCTCGCGACGCTCCATCGCAAACGGATCGGTGTTCCAACCGGGGCCGGCGGGAACCACGTCCACGTGGCAGATGGTCGCGAGCTGCTTGTCGCCGCGACCCGGGATATCGGCGATACCCACATAGCCCTCGTCGTCGCTCGTCTGGTAGCCGAGCTTTTGCGCAATGCCGAGCGCGCAATCGAGCGCGTCACGGACCGGGCGGCCAAACGGCGCGCCAGGCTCCGCATCGGCAGAAACCGCCACGGACGGATAGCCAACCAGCTGCGCAATATCGGCGACGACATCCTCCCAGACCTCGTCGACATACTCGGCGACGCTCTGCTCCACCTGATTCATGGACGACCTCCTTACCAATGAGCGGCGAGCGCGCCCGCCCCTCACATCAAACACTTATATAACGAAAAGTTTAGCAAGCTCGGCCACCGAGTGCACCACCGCGTCGGCGCCCGCGGCCTCGTGCTCCCTCGGCGCCGCCGCGCCCGAATAGATGCCGATGCACGGCACGCCCATCGCGTGCGCGCCCTCGACGTCGTTAAAGCGATCGCCGATCATCACGGCCTCGTCCGCGGTCGCACCCAGGGCCGCCAGCGCGTCGCGCACCGAATCCGCCTTGGTCTCGCGTCCCTGCGGCGGATTCATGCCAACCACGGCTTCAAACTGGCAAAGCCCCAGCTCTTGCACCATGTCGATACACTTTGCCTCCATGCGCGAGGTCGCCACGGCCATGCGGTGCCCCTGCGCCGCGAGCCCATCGAGCAGTTGGGGGATCCCGTCGAACACGGGATACTCCTCCGGCCCCAGCTCGTCAAAAAAGGCGCGGTACTCGTCGGCCACCACAAGCGACTCCTCACGCGTAAAGCCGTAAAAGTCGTGGAAGCTCTTCCACAGCGGGGGTCCGATCATGCGGCGCAGGTCACCCATCTGCACTTCCGAAAACCCGCGCGCAGCCAGCGTCTTGCGCGTCGAGGTCATCACCGCCCGGCCCGTGTCAGCCACCGTACCGTCAAAATCGAACAGCACGACCGGCCGCTCGCATAGCTGTAATGCCGCCATCGACATCCCTCTTCCCCAATTGGCGATTTCCACACCGACGCTTCAAACCGTTGACTATTCAACA
>CAKUFT010000086.1 GCA_934650095.1 uncultured Collinsella sp. | reverse complement strand
ACTCGCTGGTGCGCATCTACGGTTGGCGCACATTCCTTTCGGCGACCGGTCAGCTCAACACCTTTTTGATGACGATCGGTGCGACGAGTGAGCCCATCCAGTTCCTGTATAACCAGGCCTGCACGGTCTTCGGTATGGCGTACGACATGTTTCCGTTTATGGTGCTGCCGCTCTACGCTGCGATCGAAAAGCTGGACGAGTCGCAGATCGAGGCGAGCTTTGATCTGGGTGCCAATATGCTGGCCACGATCTTTAAGGTCGTGATTCCGCAGACCATGAGCGGCATCTTCTCGGGCTGCATCATGGTGTTCATCCCCAGCCTGGGCGCGTTCTATATCGCGGACATCCTGGGTGGCGGTAATGCCGACGTTATCGGCAACCTCATTCAGCGCCAGTTCCAAAGCGCCAACGACTGGCCCTTGGGAGCCGCGCTTTCGATTCTGCTCATCGCTATTACTCTGCTGCTGGTCAAGATCTACCAAAAGGCCGGCGGCGATATGGAAAGCCTGGGGGTGTAGACCATGGCGATCAAGCGTCAAACTAAGCATAAGCTGAGCCGTGGGACGGGTATCGTCTTTTGCGCCCTGATCTATGCGATTCTGTTTTTGCCCATTGTGATCGTGGTTGCCAACTCGTTTAACGGCAACACCGAGAAGCCGTATCTGAGCTGGGGCGGCTTTAGCCTGCGCTGGTACGTGCATCTGTTCCAGAACGGTCCGCTGCTGGCAAGCTTTGGCAACACCATGCTGCTCGCTATCACCACGACGGTGCTGGCGACCGCGCTGGGTACGCTGGGGGCCGTGGGCTTGTATCGCTACAAGTTCCCCGGCCGCAACCTGATCGACAGCCTGCTGTACATCCCGGTCGTTATCCCCGAGATCGTCATGGGCATCTCGCTGTTGCTGGTCTACGTAAAAGTCGGCGTGCCCCGCGGCATGGTGGGCCTGATCATCGCGCACGTCACCTTCTGCGTGAGCTTTGTGATCTTTAACGTGCGCGCCCGCCTGGATGGCTACGACCCGTCGCTCGAGGAGGCGTCTATGGACCTGGGCGCCAACCGCCTGGTCACGTTCTTTAAGGTGACGCTTCCCATGCTGGCCCCGGGCATTGCCGGCGGCGCGCTGCTGTCCTTTACGCTTTCGATTGACGACGTCGTGGTGTCCTACTTTGTCTACGGCCAGGACCTGACCTTCCCGCTCAAGGTGATGCAGTCCATTAAGGGCGGCGTGGTGCCCGATGTGAACGCGCTGTCCACGCTGATCTTGCTGGGAACGGTTGTCATTGTGGTGATTACCCAGAGCGGCATGATCGATAGGTGGCGCGAGCGCCGCGCGGCAGCCAAGCTGAGCCAGGAAAGGGGGCGCTAGGACATGGGCGACTTCGATGTGATGGAGGCCTTCCACAGGCAACGGATCTCGCGCCGACAGTTTTTACGCGGGGCGCTGGGCCTGGCCGCTGCCGGTCTTGCGGCCGGCACTGCGGGCGGTCTGACGGGTTGCGGAAAGTCCGACAACCCCAACGAGCTCAACATCTTCATTTGGACCGAGTATGTACCCGACTCGGTGCTCGAGGGCTTTGAGAAAGAGACGGGCATCCATATCAACCAGTATCTGTACTCGTCCAACGAGGACATGCTGGCCAAGGTGAGGACCGAAAACGAAGGCACCTACGATATCCTGCAGCCCACGGACTATATGGTCAAAAGCCTGATTGCGCAGGAGCTGCTGGAGCCGCTCGACCTTTCGGTGCTCACCAACAAGGGCAATATCGGTTTGCAGTACATGGACCAGGACTTCGATCCCGGCAACAAGTATTCGATTCCGTTTATGGGCAGCGCCACCGCCATCGCCTACAACGAGGATGAGGTCGATAAGCCCGAGAGCTTTACCGATATGCTCGATGAGAAGTTCCGCAGCAATATCGTGACCCTCAACGACTTTCGTGAGGTGCTCGCCGTCGCCGGCATGACGGTGGGGCTTGCCGGCAACGAGGAGGACGACGAGAGCATCGCTAAGATCGCCGAGCAGGCCGCGAAGTTCAAACCGAACTTTAAGCTGTACGACTCCGATAGCCCCCGCAATGCGCTGGTGTCGGGCGACTGCATCGCCGGCATTATCTGGACGGCCGAGATCGCCCTGGCGCAGCGCGACAACCCGGCGATCCAAGTTGCCTTTCCCATCGAGGGGTGCGGCATCGGCACCGATAACTGGTGCATCCCCAAGGGCGCCAAGCACTATGACAACGCGCTGGCCTTTATCAACTACATGCTGCGTCCCGAGGTGGCCAAGGTGGTCTCGGAGGATTACCCCTACGTGCAGCCCAACACCGAGGCCATCAAGTTGCTCGATGAGGATTTCCAAAACAACCCGGTCGAGAACGTGCCTTCCGACGTGTTTAAGCACGGTCGCCGCACCGAGGCGCTGCCGCCCAAGGTGCTGCGTAAATACGACAAGATCTGGACGAATCTGAAGGGATAGATCGATATGAGCAATTCGA
>CAKUFT010000085.1 GCA_934650095.1 uncultured Collinsella sp. | reverse complement strand
CGCAGGCCTGCGGCCTGCTTGGCGAACGCGGCGATATCCGCCGCGTTCAGGAGCGGTGTGCGCTTCCACAGGTTGGTGTCGTTGCCATTGACGTCGTTAACTCGTTCCCAACCACAGTTAGGCGGAATGAGCTTAAGCGAGATAGCTTCATCGAGTTGTTGCTGCGTTCGCTCGCAGGGTTTAAACACTGCAAAGGAGCCGCACATCTCGTAACATGCCATGAGTAATTGGTTACGTGAGACCTGCGTAGCAAGGTTGAGCAGCGTAAACTCCGGTGACGTGACATCAAACCCATGCTCAGTCTGCCTAAACGAGCCGGGAGGTGGCTCTTGAGTCAGGAGGTGCGATTTGAACAGGCTTCGCGACCCGGATTGTGCCCGGGTGAATACAAGCCTGTGAAGCGGGGCGTGAAGCAGGTCTTTTATAACCGCATGGCTTCCGAGGCCGCAACATCTGCGATCCATAGTGCCAAGGCTAATGGCAGGGTAAAGACCCAGTATTTGCGGCGGAATGCGGTGATAGTAAAAAGCAGTTTGGCCGCATAGTGTCAGGTCCACGATGCCCTCCTAGCTGAAAAACGTGCCTATGGATTAAGGAGTGCCAGTGTCAATTCGGAAGTATGCGGCAAAATCTGAACCCTGTGAGCAGACCTGGCTTTTGAGGCTAGTTTATCAGGCATTTTGTTGCGGAAAAACGGGGAGTGCTCGGAGGTCCCAGAATTTGCCGCATACTTCCGAAAACGTGGCTGATTTTGACCTTGCTAAAACGATTTAGCAGTTCTGCTGGGGTGTGGGCTTGCCGCCGGGCGAACACTTTTGGAGCCAGGAGTCCTAGTTCTGGGCCTTGAAGGGCGGATTTCGTGCTTTTGATAAAGAAATGGGCGCGTGTTTTGCCGTGCCCCGGCATCGGCATACAGAAAAAGGGCCCGGAAGGCAAAGCCTTCCGGGCCCTTTGCAATGCAAATCTGCTTGCAAGTGCGATTTAGCGCACCTGAGCGACGTAAGCGACGTTGGTCGAGGAGACCTTGTCCTCGAGCTGGACGCTCATGCGGGGATCGCCGGCGGTGGCGACGGTCAGATCGCCGGCCTCGACGTAGCCGAGCTCCTTAGCGGTCTCGATCGCCTTGACAATCGTGCCGTTGACGGTGCCCTGGGTAATCTCGGCCTGATGCGGGATAACGCCCCAGTACATGATCATCTGCTGGACGGCCCACTCGTGGCGGGAGAACGCGCAGATCGGCATGTTGGGACGGAAGTGCGAGATCAGGCGAGCGGTACGACCGGTGGTCGTCGGCACGGTGATGCACTTGGCGCCAACGGTGGTAGCCATGTTTACAGCGGACATACCCACAACGTTGTTGACGACGCGGGTGCCGTGAGCGTCAGCCGGAACCTCGAGCGGAGCGTGGGCCGGGAGGTACTTCTCGGTCTCGAGAGCAATGCTGGCCTGCATCTTGACGGCCTCGACCGGGTACTTACCGGCAGCGGACTCGCCAGAGAGCATAACGGCGTCGGTGCCGTCGTAGATGGCGTTAGCGACGTCGGCAACCTCGGCGCGCGTCGGGCGCGGGTTCTGCTGCATGGAGTCGAGCATCTGCGTAGCAGTGATAACGGGCTTGTAGGCCGCGTTGCACTTGGCGATGATCTCCTTCTGGATGTGGGGAACGAGCTCGGGCTTGATCTCGATGCCCAGGTCGCCACGGGCGACCATGATGCCGTCGGAAGCCTCGAGGATCTCGTCAAAGTTCTCGACGCCCAGGGCGCACTCGATCTTCGGGAAGATCGTCACGTGCTCGCCACCGTTCTCGCGGCAAAGCTCGCGGATGCCGCGGACGGACTCGCCGTCACGGATGAAGGAAGCGGCGATGTAGTCGATGTTCTCGGTCAGGCCAAAGAGGATGTCCTGACGATCGCGCTCGGTGATGGCGGGCAGCGAGATGTTGACGTTGGGCATGTTGACGCCCTTGCGCTCGCCGATCAGGCCGTCGTTCTTGACGACGCAGGTCATGTCCTGGCCGTCGACGGACTCGACCTCGAGGGCAACCAGGCCGTCGTCGATCAGGATGAGGGAGCCCTTCTCGACCTCGGAGGGCAGAGCCAGGTAGTCGAGGGAGATGTGCTCAGAAGTGCCGTGGAAATCCTCGGTCGTGGGCTGAGCGGTGACGACGATCTTATCGCCGGTCTTGACGGCAACCTTCTTGCCATCGACCAGAAGGCCGGTGCGGACCTCGGGGCCCTTGGTGTCGAGCAGGATGCCGACGGGCAGACCGAGCTCCTTGGAAATACGACGGACGCGCTCGATGCGACCGTGGTGCTCGTCGTAGGATCCGTGCGAGAAGTTAAAACGGGCGACGTTCATGCCCGCCTTGATCATCTCGCGGATGGTCTCGTCGCTATCGCAGGCGGGACCCATGGTGCATACAATCTTGGTGCGCTTGTACATTCAGACCTCCATCTGACATCGTCTTGCGCTGATAGATAAACCATAAGAAATAAAACCGAGAAGATTATAACGAATTGCCGACCGAATACCCCTAAAAATCGACCGTACGCCGATTAAGAAGTTCATTTTTTACTCCAAAAAGGCTAAA
>CAKUFT010000084.1 GCA_934650095.1 uncultured Collinsella sp. | reverse complement strand
CAGGGCACGAAACGACTGATTGGGATGGCATCAAGGTCGTCGACCTGGCACGATGGCTTATGGGTGAATCAGGCGAGTTGGCCGTCTAGCACGCGATGACGCGGGCTGAAACGAACGAGCGAGGATTTCTAAACCCAGCAACGAAACAGCTCACTACCCTCCGTCAACCTTCCATTCCAAACCAAATCAGCCAACGTACGTCATAGCAATCCACGGTAGGTCCCCGGGCGCCCCGCGGCGCGCCGGGTTTATTATCTGAGCGACTTTGCGAAGCAAGGGGAGCGAAGATAAAAACCCGGCGCGCCGCGGGGCGCCCGGGGACCGCAGGGACGGGAGCAGCTATACTACTCTCAGTAGTTAAGGGTCGCGGATTCGCTGCGTCACCGCTCTCAACAGGAGGTCTTTGTTTATGGCAGATCAGAAGCCGGTTGTCGGGATCATCATGGGCTCCAAGTCCGATCTGGGCGTTATGGAAGGTTGCACCGCCGAGCTCGAGGCGCTGGGTGTGCCCTATGAGCTCGTGATCGCGAGCGCGCACCGCACGCCGGCGAAGGTCCACGAGTGGGCCTCGACTGCTGCCGACCGCGGCATCAAGGTAATCATTGCCGCCGCCGGCAAGGCTGCTCACCTGGGCGGTGTCGTGGCTGCGTTTACCCCGCTGCCGGTTATCGGTGTGCCCATGAAGACGAGCGACCTGGGCGGTATGGATTCGCTGCTGTCGATGGTGCAGATGCCTTCCGGCGTGCCCGTTGCCTGCGTTGCCATTAACGGCGCCAAGAACGCCGCCATCTACGCCACGCAGATTCTGGGCGCATGCGACCCCGAGTACCGCAAGGTTATCGAAAAGATGAAGCAGGAGATGGCTGACGCCTAAGCGCTCTGCCAGTTCATTTGCAGCATAAGGAGAGCCATGTCCGACTATCAGGGAAAGCGTTTTTCGGCTTCTCGGATTCCCGATCCAGCCAAGTCGGGAGCAGCCCGCGCGCCGCAGCAAGGCCGGACATCCTCTCCGCAGCAGCCGCGCGCGCCGCGCCCCGTGACGCCGGCGAAGCATCGTCGTCAGGATACGCCTGCTGCATATCGCCCTTCGTCATACAGTACGGCCAAGAAGTCACCTCGCTCTTCGACGCATACCGCGCCATCGAGCTATACCGAGCCGCCGCGCAAAAAGCGCCGCTCCGTTATCCCCATCTTGCTCATCATTATCGGCATCGGCCTAATCGTTGCTGCGGCCGCCATCTTTATCAACGCGCAGATTGGCTACAAGCAGGCGAGCGAGTCGTATCAGAAGATCGAAAAGCAATATGTGAGCGACAAGGACGCCAGCGGCGTGCCGATTATCGACTTCAATGCGCTCGCTCAGACAAATCCCGAGGTTGTGGGCTGGATTTACGCACCCGGCACCAACATCAACTACCCTGTGGTGCAGACCAACAACAACTCCAAGTACCTCAATACGCTGTTCGACGGCACCGCCAATGCGTCGGGTGCCATCTTCTTGGATAGCGACGATACCGCGCCGGGCATGGTGGATCAGCAGACCACGATTTACGGCCATCACATGAATGACGGGTCAATGTTCAACGTGATTTCGGACACGACCGATCAGGCGACGTTCGACAGCATGGAATACGTGTACTACATCACGCGCGATGCGACGTATAAGTTGCGCCCGCTGGCGACCAAGGTGGTCGAGGACACGTATGCCAAGGCGCGCACGCCCAACTTTGAGGGCGATGACGGGCTGAAGAATTACCTGTCCGAGATGCTCGACGGTGCCTCTGCCGTGGCGAGCGACGCAGGCGACCGCGCCGCTTCGGCAACGAAGGTCGTAACGCTTGTGACCTGCCGCTCGCTGTCATTTAGTAATACGCGCGCCGTCATGGTGCTCACGCCGGTCGAAGAATAAATTATCTGGGACAGGAAGTGGGGTAGTCTTTTTGGGACGGGGCTCTTTTAGCTGCTCCGCCATTAATCGGCCAAACCGTTCGTGTTATCTGTCGGGGTAGCTAAAAGAACCCCGTCCCAAAAAGACTACCCTGGAAAATCAAAGGGAGAAACGATGCTTGAGAGTGGCAAATCGATGCCTTCGGTTGATGCTTGGCTGCGCGAGGCGAAGGCCGATGCTTCGGCGGCTGGCTGTGGGATGTACCTGACACACAACGGCGTGGTACGCGCGACGCCAAAGTCCGAGGTGCGTGGGGTCGAGACCGATGGCGTGGCGCCTGGACATAAGGTGGGCGGCATGGTGTTTGGCTTCGATGCCGAAAAGGTGCAGGCCACTATCGAGGTAACGCGCGCGATGCCGGGTATCGGCTATGTGCGCGTGTGGCTGGCGAGCGGCGAGCTTACCGTGGGCGACGACATCATGCTCGTGCTCATTGGCGGGGACATTCGACCGCATGTGGTCGATGCGTTGCAGGCGCTCGTCGGTACCATCAAGAACGAGTGCGTGAGCGAGGTCGAGCGCGAGGCATAAGGCCGGCAGCGGCGCTCGCCAACAAAAAGCCCGCTGGCAGTTCAAATCAGTCTGCCAGCGGGCTTTTCTGTGCGTTGGAAAATCTCGGCATCGCGTAGCGCTACACGCGCGTCGCATCCTTGGGGCTCATGGTCATGCTCTGGAAGCGGTTCTCCATGTAGTCGTTATCGAAATACT
>CAKUFT010000083.1 GCA_934650095.1 uncultured Collinsella sp. | reverse complement strand
GCCCCGCCGACCGATTGCAAGCGGTCGGCGGGGCCATTGTGGCTCTTGACAGCGGATTGGGTCATATGAGCGAGCGGGTCGCATTTGAGACAAGGTGACGTGAAACGAAAGGGCGCTGACCTTCTGGTCGCGCCCTTGAAGTTGAACGTCAGATTGTCCAAATGCGGCCCGCGCAGCGTCGAGCCGTTACGCGGTTTGGTAAAACCGCGTAACCATTACGGACGCTGGCCCATGCCACCCTCGAGGGTGACGGTCTCGCCGTTCATATACTTAAAGTCGGGACCGCAGAGCTGAACGACAACGCGGCCGATTTCCTTCTCGACGTCGCCGTAGTGGCCTGCCGGCGGCATGTGGACGTTGGCCTTGAACGCCTCGGGATAGGCATCCTGGAAGTTCTCGAGCGCAGCGGTCCAAGCAAGCGGGCAAACGATGTTGACGTTGATGCCGTCCTTGCCCCACTCGTTGGCGGCAACGCGAGTCAGACCACGGATGCCCTCCTTGGCGGCGGCATAGCTACACTGACCATAGTTGCCAAACAGACCGGCGCCCGAGGCAAAGTTGACCACGGAGCCCTTGGTCTCCTTCAGGTGCGGATAGGCCTTCTGCATGTACAGATAGGTGGCATACAGACCGGAATAAATGGCCAGGTTAAACTGATCCATGGTGTGGTCGGCGATGGTCACACCCGAGGCGCTGGCCTGAGCATTGTTGACGACGGCGTCGATGCGGCCGAACTCCTCAATGGCCTTGTCGATGACGTTCTGGACGACAGCTTCGTTGTCCTGACCAGCCGAAACATCGGCCTGAACAGGCAGAACCTTGACGCCGTACTCGGCCTCGAGGGATTCCTTGGCAGCCTCGAGCTTGGCAACGTTGCGGCCGGTAATGACGAGGTTTGCGCCCTCCTTGGCAAAAGCGATGTCGATACCGTAGCCGATGGAGCCAGCGGAGCCGTCCTTGAGCGTGGCCTTGCCGCCGCCGGTGACGATCACGGTCTTACCAGTGAAAAGTCCCATATAAAGTCCTTTCAAATCGCGACGGGCGCACCCGCCGACTGCGCGCATCCAAATAAACGCGCCAAAAGCTGAAATGCAACTTTAGCGGGTTCAAGTGAAAAATAAAGCCCATGGCAGGCGAACGGCGCAACGTCTTTCGGCGAAGGGAATGTCAAGTACAAACTGGATAAAGTGGCCGAGTTTTTGCTATCGACGCGAGCCATCGAACACGTTTTGAAACTTTGCTGCAGCGCGCGGGATGTCGGCGCGAGACTTTATCATAGGGTGACAAACTACGATGAGGAGCACATGCCTATGACAGACGAGCTGGACCCCCAGACTCAACAGCATATTGATGATTCCGCAGACGTCACTGCAAATGCCGACGCTGTGACCTGCGATGATATTGACCTCGACAACCCATTCTTGGACGAAAGCGCTACGGCGGAAACCCCTGGCGCCGAAGATGCAGACGAGCAAAACGACGATGCGCCCGCTCAGGACGACCACCCCGTACAGGATGCTGCTCCGCAAGCTGCGGGCCCTATCGAGGTTTCTTCGGAAGAAGAGCTCGACGCCGTCATGGACTCCATGATGGATGCCGTCAAAGCGATGAAAGATGCCGTCGCCGACGCTGATGTCGACGCCGAGGAAGAGGAGGCTGCCGAGGCCGCCTCGACCTTCGTGCCCGGTGAGACTCCCGTTGCCGACCAGGGCAGTACCATGCCCTCGTTTTTGCAGCTCGAGCATCCTACGATCGGCGCCGACGCGGTCGACCCGCATGCAGCAGGCTTTTCCGTAATCGAGGGCGGCACCGGCAATATTGCCGCGCCGCAGGCCGCCGATACGGACGCCGCCGATGCCGCGCACTCGACCGCCTCGCACACCCCCGCCGCAAGCCGCGACTTGGGGACCGCCGTCTCGAACACTGCCAACGCCGTGGGCACGTTTATCGCCCAGGGTGCATCGGCCATGCGCGAGATGAACGCCGCCAAGAAGGCGCTCGCCGATGCCCGCGCCCATCTGGCTGAGCTTGAGCAGCGCATTGCAGACCAGGCCGAGGAGCTCGAAACGCGTCAGGACATCGCAGGCCGCTACGACCAGATCGTCTCCAACCAGCGCCAAGCCATCGCCACGGCACAAAAGACCGCAGCGGCCGCCGAAATCGACCGCGACGCCCATGCCGCCAAAGCGACGGAGCTCAAGAGCCAGCTCGAGCAAATGAAGGCAGAAGACGATGCGGCTGAGCTCCGTCTGAAGGCCGCGCTCGACGCCGTGGAGGCCCGCGAGGCGAGCTCGCGCGAGACCGGTAATCGTCTCGTTCGCCGCCTTGAGGACTCCAAGCGAATCCGCGACAAGGTCCAAGCCGAGCGAGACGCCGGCATTGCCGCCGCGCAGCAAACCGTCGATGCCACGCGCGCTCAGCTCGAGACGTTGCGCCGCGAGTACGCCGAGCTGCAGCGCAATCCTTCGGCAAATCCCGCCAACTATACGGTGCGCACCAGCGAGCTTTCGATGCAGATCTCCGACATGGCTGACGCCCTGCGCAAAGCCGAAGAAGACGTCCCGCGCATCAGCGCCGACCTTGAGCATTCGCTCGCCGCCGCCGAGCAAGCCGTCGAGCAGGCGCAGGCTCCCATCGCCGACGCCAAGCGCGCCCATCAGGCCGTAACGACCGAGGCCGATGCCGCGCGCGACGAGCTGCAGTCCGCAAAAACTGCCGCCGCGACACGCCAGCGCGAACTGCGCGAGAAGGTCGCTGCCGAGGACAAGGCGCGCCGCGAGCAAGAGCAGGCTATCGCCAACGCCCAGGCAGACGCCGCACATGCGCAGTCGATTATCGAGCAGGCGACCGAGGTACACGACCACCCCGAGATCACCGAATCGCTCGCCGGCTCGTTGGCCCGCGATAAAGCCGAGCACGCCGAAACCGAGCG
>CAKUFT010000082.1 GCA_934650095.1 uncultured Collinsella sp. | reverse complement strand
CCTCGCCCCGCCTTGGCGGTGAAGGCGCGCACGACATGCTCATCGAGCAGCTCGTCAGTATCGACATGCTCACGCGGAGCGACTTCCTCCACAGCGGGCATCTCAACGGAATCATCGACGGAAGCCTCTTCAGCAACCTCGGCAGGCTGCTCCTGGACATCGCAAATCTCGGCATTGATGGTATAGAACGCCGGGCGCCCGTTAATGCCGCTGCCCTCGATCTTGGTCACGATCTTCGCCGCGATAAGCTCGTCGCGCATCGCCTTGGTGTCGCATTCCTTATCGACGGAGCGGAAAATCTGCGCCAGCGCACTCGACTTAATCTTGAGCGCCTTGCGGCAAAGCAGATCGTAGGCAACCAGCTTGGCACGCTCAGCAGAAAGCGACGTCTGGCTGCTCAGGCGCTCAGCCAGAGCATCGACATTGTTTTGATTATCGGAATATACCGTCTTGGCCACGGGGCCCCTTTCATATGCACACATATACGTCCATATGGTACAACGCACGAGCCTATCCACGCAAAACATCTGCGAGAACGCCCTTGCACCACCTGTTCTCACAAGAAAAAAGACCGGGTCCGCTTGATTGCGGACCCGGTCTTTCCGAGTCAAATAGATGGGAGATTCAACCCGTCCGACCGACTAGGCCTTGGCGGCCTCGGCATCGGCAGGAGCTTCAGCGGCAGCGGCGCGACCGTACTCGGCCTTGCCCATCTCGGACCACTCGGGCTCCTCGTCAGGCATGGAGCCGGCCTCCTTGCCGAAGAACTCCTTGAGGCAGTTGACGGCGACGATGAGGCCCAGGACCATCAGCAGGACGGCGAAAACGAGCTGCAGGCCCTTGGTGGCGGCGACGGAGACGGCGGCCGTGGTGGCGGTAGCCGGGATGGTGCCGAAGAAGCCGTAAGCCTGGACAGCGGTCATGCAGCCCATGGCGCTCTGGACCAGCGAGGTGAAGGTGCAGCAGAGCAGGAAGGCGACGGGCACGTAGAGCATCCAGCCCTTGCGGCCGGTGCACTTGCAGAACACGGCGAGGGTGATCATGGTCATACCGCCGAGCAGCTGGTTGGAAGCACCAAAGAGCGGCCAGATGTTGGCATAGCCACCAAAGGCAAGGGCGAGACCGGGAAGCAGGGTGACGACCGTGGCGAACCAGGGGTTGCCGAGAACCTTCATGTAGCCGGCCTTGGACTCGATGGCCAGGGCGTCGTTGGTCTGGGCAAAGAACTCGGAGAACGAGGTGCGGGCGATGCGGGCGACGGCATCGAGCGAGGTCAGGGCCAGAGCGGAAACGTTCATGGTCATAAAGACGGTAGCGAGCGTGCCGTCAACACCGAAGGCCTGCATACCGCGGGAGATGCCAGCGGCGAAGATCTGGAACGGGGTGGAAGCGACGCCGGCGTTGAGGGCGCCGGTACCGGCGGTGTTCATGTCGGAGAACATGATGCCGGCGACGATGATGGCAAGGATGCCGACGAAGGACTCGACGATCATGGCGCCATAACCGACCTTGACGGCGTCCTGCTCCTTCTCGACCTGCTTGGAGGAGGTGCCAGAAGAAACGAGGCTGTGGAAACCGGAGAGAGCGCCGCAGGCAACGGAGACAAACAGGACCGGGAACATCATGCCGGAGGCAGTGGAGAAGCCGGTGAAGACCGGAGCGGTGATGGTGGCCTGGCCGTTGACGCCCAGGACGACGATGCCGAGGACAGCGCAAACGATCATGACGATCATCATGATGGAAGTGAGGTAGTCACGCGGGGTCTTGAGCATCTGGATGGGCATAGCGCCAGCAAAGACCAGGTAGACCATAACGACGGCGAACCACTGGAACTTGTCCAGGTAGACCGGGAACTGCATACCGACGGCAAACATGAGAACCATGAGGACCACGCCGGTGACGAACTCGGCAGCGCCGGTGAGGTTGAACTTCTTCTGGGCCCAGCCAAAGGCGATAGCGACGAAGGTGAACAGGATGGAGATGGTACCAGCGCAGCCGGCGGCATAGGACTTGGTGAAGTCGATGGCACCGGTAGCAGCGCCAGAAGCGTCAACGGCCGGGGTGAACATGAACGTCTTGCAGACCATGTCGGTGAAGGCGGCGATGACGATGATGCAGAACAGCCAGCAGAACAGCAGGAACAGGCGACGGCCAGTCTTGCCGATGTACTTCTCGATGAGCTGAGCGAGCGACTTGCCGTTGTTCTTCATCGAAGCGTACAGGGCACCAAAGTCGTGGACGGCGCCAAAGAAGATGCCGCCGACGAGGACCCAGAGCACGACGGGCAGCCAGCCAAAGGCCATGGCGACGATCGTACCCGTGACAGGGCCAGCACCGCAGATCGAGCTGAACTGGTGCGAGAACGCGGTAAACGCGGAGACGGGCGAGAAGCTCTTGCCGTCCTTCATGCGCTTGGCCGGCGTGAGGGCCTCTTTGTCAACGCCCCACTTGTTGGCCAGCCAGCGGCCGTAGCCCAGATAGCCGCAGGCGAGCACCGCCGCGGCCACAACCATGAGCAAAACTCCGTTCATTACATTTCCTCCTCTAAAAAGAACTTCCTAGACATAAAAAATGAGGGCCGTCGGTTGCGCTCGACGGCCCTCATCTTCATCAGCCGCCCGTTATCGTACGGGCTAGCTGTATGTGCTAACCCGCATCAGATAATTACTACGCTGATAATGTTTAGCTGATGCGTGAACATGTCTAAGAAATCCTCTTCAATCATGATGTGAACGATCCGTGCGTGTTCACATCCCCCAGTGGATGAAAAGCAGTATGAAACTTTAGTTACCTAAAGTCAACGCAAATTTGTAATGAATTTTCAACTTTTTTGAAATTCTCGGTATAAAACGCCACTGACCTCGGACTTTATCCTGCGACAGTTTTTGCTTGAGAGTTGTCCCTCGGGGGTGGGTGCGGGCGCCGGGCGGCGCATATGAACTTTCCTGCTCGGGCAGTCCTGCTCGCACGGAGAGCACATTAAGTGCTCTCCGGCTCGTGCGGAACTCGCGATGAACCTTA
>CAKUFT010000081.1 GCA_934650095.1 uncultured Collinsella sp. | reverse complement strand
CGCACCACCACGACCGCGACAACGCAATCGCTGGCAATAGCCACAAAGTTTCTTTTGCCCAAAAGCTGTCGAAAAGCTCAACAACTCCCCTACCAGCACTTTCTTTGAGCTTTTTTCGCCAGCGATCTTTCACCCTTCCGCCATCCCGCCAACTGACCAAAAGCTAACCAAAAGCTTGACAGAAATTGTGGAGACAGGGACCACAAGCAAAGCGTGACGGCCCCAAACGAAGCAGCCTGGACAGTTAGTTCAGATACGTATAAATCAAACCCCCTCAAATTGCATTCGGGCGCTTCGCTTGGCGCAATTTGGCCCTCAAAACGGGCGCTTAAAGCCCAAAACCAAGCGCCTCAGGTCATCTAAAGACGTCCAACAAGCCTCCGGGGGCTCCAAACCCAGCTATTAAACCGCTCGACTTATACGTATCTGAACTAACTGTCCACCCCATACAAAAAGTGCCGCCCCAAAAGGGGCGGCACACAAACTTCTTATCAGCTTTTCGGTAGCGAGCACGCGACAACTTAACGCCGGAGCGCGGGGCGGGAGGCCGGTTTGTCTTCCCTCAACGCGACCCTGCGGAGCCGTGAGCGGGGAGGGAAGGCAATCCGGCCCTCCCGGCCCGCGCTTCGCAGTCGGTGATAGCAGGCTACATGCCCGCAAGGCCCCGAGAGGCGGTGGCACACATAAACGCCAGGACTAGGATCACGAGTGAGCCCGCGATGTCGACTAGCACGCCCATTGCGCGACGCTCAAACAGCCAGCTCTCAAAGTGCGGAGCGACGTTGCGCCAAACACGCCACAGCAAGATGCCCATACCGATGACGCCCGGGATATTGAGCAGTAGGATCTCGGAGCACAAAAGACCGATCAGGTTACCGGCGACAAAACCAGCGTCGCCCTCGCAGTATTTGCGGTAGACCATATACAGCATGTACGCCACAAACGGCTGCAAGCACGCAGAGATAAACGTGACCACCATCGAGGGGTCCTGCGAAAAGACCTCAGTGAGCTTATCGACGCTCGTTGCATCCTTCGAAGCCAAAAACAGGCCGATAACCACCACGGGCACCACGCCCAAGATAACCTCGACCAAAGTAAACAGTCTGGCAGTCAAATCCTCACTAGCAGAGTTGAGATGCGGTGCCCACTCAGGATGAGCATGCGCCCCAACCTTTTTCTCCTCATCGGCACGCTCGGCCTTGCCACCCTCAACAACCACGCGATGAGGATCAAGACGAGTCCCCGCCGCCGCAGCCCGAGCCCGAGACTTCTTACCCATACCAAAACACCCCATATCAGGCAGTAAACAAACAAAAGCACTACCCAGTGTAACCCACCCAAGAACGACACCACCCCGACCATCCCCCACACAAAAACGTGCCGCCCCAAAAGGGGCGGCACACAAACCAATCTATTAACCAAAACTCGTTGGCAAGCCCGCACCGTCAGGCCCGCGGCGTATGCCTTTGCCTCGCGCGACTCTGCGGAGCCGTGAGCGAGAGGGAAAGGGATACGCCGCGGGCCTGACGCCCGGAGCGGCGAGGCCAGCAGTTGCCCTGCGAAGCCGTGAGCGAGGAGGGAAGGTAGTCCGGCCCTCCCGGCCCAGCCCGCATTCGCACCGACGCTAGTAGTTCACCACCTGCTCCTCAAAGTACGCCTTGGGGTGGTTGCACACCGGGCACACCTCAGGCGCCTCGGCACCCACATGCAGGTGCCCGCAGTTCAGGCACTTCCACACCTTCACGCCCTCACGCTCAAACACCTCGCCCGACTCGATGCGCTCGACGAGCTTGTTGTAGCGCTCCTCGTGGGCCTTCTCGACGGCGGCGACACCACGGAACTTTGCGGCAATCTCGGCAAAGCCCTCTTCCTCGGCGGTCTTGGCGAACTCGTCGTACATCGTGGTCCACTCGTAGTTCTCACCCGCGGCGGCATCGCGCAGATTGTCCAGGGTGTCGGGGACGGCACCATCGTGCAGATACTTAAACCACAGTTTGGCGTGCTCGGACTCGTTGCCAGCCGTCTCGGCAAAGATGTTCGAGATCTGAACGTAGCCGTCCTTCTTTGCCTTGGAGGCATAGTAGCGATACTTGGTGTGTGCCTGGGACTCACCGGCAAAAGCGGTCTCGAGGTTCTTCTTGGTTTGGGAATTCTCAAAATCCATAGGTGTACTTCCCTTCAACGCATGCCGCCCGTAGGCTTCGAGCGGCCTCGTCTTTAGGATGCCCTCATGCCGGAAATCTAAACCTTACAATCCTGTTCTTCAGATTTGCACAGGCTAGATGCTCAGCCAGCGATCGCCCTCGGCTCGGCAAAAGCCCTCACGCTCCAGGTCGGCCAGAATGCCCGCGACAAGCTCGCGCTCGACCGGTCCACGCCCAGCCGCCGCTTCCATCTCGTTAACGCCCACCACGGCATCAGCAAGCGTAATCCCCGCCGGCTGGCCATCGCGCGCTGCCAGCAACATACGCACGATATGCGCGCGCTTTTGGCGACGCGAGCCCTCAAACTTTGATTGACGGCTATAGCCCGCCGAGCGCCTGGACGGATTGGGCAACGTCTTTTTTAGATATGCGCCGTAATCCAGCAACGCGTAATACCACGCGCGCGGCGTATCGGCATCATCGAGCGGCACGGCAAAGGGAGCGATCTCGTCGGTCGCCGCACCGGGGGCCGCCGGACAGGCCGCCTGAATCAGCGGCACCAGCTCGCGATCGGGAACAGCCGGTACATCGGGAAAGAAGTGATGCAGAAAGACCGTGCGCACGTTGGTCTCCAGATACACGCCCGGAAGGTCAAACGCAAACGACCGGATACCCTGCGCCGTTGCCGGGCCAATACCAGGCAGAGCGACCAAGTCACGCGTCTCGTGCGGAAACTCCCCGCCCCAATCCTCTACGACCCGTTGAGCGGCCTTGTGGAGCGCCAGAGCGCGTCGGTTGTAGCCCATCCCCTGCCAAGCGTCCAAAACATCGGAAGGCACGGCCTGGGCAAGCGCCTGCACGGTCGGAAAGCGATCGAGCCACGCCGGCATGCGCGTCTCCACGCGCGGCACCTGTGTTTGCTGCAGCATGACCTCGGAAAGCCAAATGATGTACGGATCGCGCGTGCGGCGCCACGGAAGGTCGCGATAACGCAGGACCCCTTCCGAACGAATCATCGAACGAAAGGGGTC
>CAKUFT010000080.1 GCA_934650095.1 uncultured Collinsella sp. | reverse complement strand
TGCTTGTTAAAGGCGTTGACGACGTACTGCGAGTCGGAATGGACCTCGACCTCGCAGGGGCGGTTGAGCGCTTCGAGCGCCACGATGACGGCCATGAGCTCCATACGGTTGTTGGTGGTCTTGGCGTAACCGCGCGAAAGCTCGGAGGTGAAGGTCTTGCCGGCGGGGTTGGTGTATTTGAGCACGGCGCCGTAGCCGCCGCGTCCCGGGTTTGATCGGGCCGAGCCGTCGGTATAGATGATGACCTTCACATGGTTCCTTTCGCTGGGTGCTTCTCTCGTGGGTGTCCATTGTAGCGCCACGTCCGTTGAGGGCTAGTGTTCCACCGCTTCTACCTCGTTGCCCGAAGGTTGGCTTTCGCGGATGATGTGGTCGAGCTCGTCGAGGTATTGCTGCAGCAGGGGAGAGGGCCTGCGCTCGTCGTGCATGATATAGCCCACATGCATCGTCGGGGCATCTGCCAGTGGGATCGATGCCATGCCCCATTGCATTTCGTTGGAGAGGACACCGGTCGACAGGGTGTAGCCGTTCGAGGTGATGAGCAGGTTGGTAAGCGTGCCGCGGTCGGACACGCGGATATTGCGGTCGCAGGGGATATAGCTAAACGGCTCCTCGGCGTAATAGAAGGAGTTTGAGGTTCCCTGCTCAAAGCTGTAGCGCGTATAGGGCGTGAGGTCGGCAAGGGACAGTTGAGGGCGGCGTGCGAGCGGGTGGCGCTCGCTAACGAAGACGTGGACCGTCGCGTCGAAGAGGGGATGGAAGCTTGCGCGGGCATCGGCGAAGGCCTTCTGCAGAACGCGGACGTTAAAGTCGTCCAGATACAGAATGCCGATATCGCTGCGAAACGCGCGGACGTCGTCGATGATCTGGGCTGTGGTGGTCTCGCGCATGATGAACTCGAACTTGCTGTCGCGGCAGCGTTCGACGACGTTGACAAAGGCCTCGACCGAAAAGGCGTAGTGCTGGGCGGAAATGGCGAGGCGGGCTTGCGGGGTGCCACCGTCCTCGTAGCGTGCCTCGAGCATGTCGGCCTGCTCTACGACCTGGCGCGCATAGCCCAAAAGCTCGGTGCCGTCGTTGGTGAGCGTGACGCCGCGGCTGGAGCGCGTGAAGATTTCCAAGTGGAGTTCCTGCTCTAGGCTTTTGACGGCGTTTGAGATGTTGGACTGAGCGGTATAGAGGCGCTGAGCTGCGGCGTTGATTGAGCCGGACTCTGCCACGGCGATCAGAAAACGAAGCTGCTGAAGGGTCATCGACGCCACCCTTTCGATTGCTATCTATAAAACCGATAACAGGTTAGCGCTTTTAAGTGATTGACCGAGCGAAACAATGCTCGTACTATTCAAAACACACAAAGGCGGTAGGTAATTAGGCCGACCACGAAACCGGGATGCGAAAGGAGGCCCGCATATGAATTGCTTGCCAAGACGAATGCCGGGCTCCTGTTTGCGCCCGTCGGCGTGATCAGGAGACAGCGACTTACTTCTCTCTTATTTATTTACTTTTGTTCGATCAAGGAGATCATCATGAGCCAGTTCATCAACAACCCCGAGCACACCTTTGGTTTCGATACCCTGCAGCTGCACGTTGGCCAGGAGAGCGCCGATCCCGCATCCGATGCCCGCGCCGTGCCTATCTATCAGACCACGAGCTACGTGTTCCGCAACGCCCAGCACGCCGCCGACCGCTTTGGCCTTGCCGACGCCGGTAACATCTACGGTCGTCTGACCAACTCCACCCAGGGCGTCTTCGAGGACCGCATCGCCGCGCTCGAGGGCGGCGTGGCCGGCCTCGCCGTTGCTTCCGGTGCTGCCGCTATCACCTACACCCTGCAGGCACTCGCCCAGGCCGGTGACCATGTGGTGGCCCAGAAGACCATCTACGGTGGTTCCTACAACCTGCTGGAGCACACGCTCTCCCAGTTTGGCGTCGAGACCACGTTTGTCGATGCTCATAACCTGGACGAGGTCGAGGGCGCCATCAAGGACAACACCACGGTCATCTACCTCGAGACGCTCGGCAATCCCAACTCTGACATTCCCAACATCGACGCCATCTCCGAGATCGCCAAGAAGCACGGTCTGCCGGTTGTCGTCGACAACACCTTCGGCACCCCGTACCTGTTCCGTCCGCTGGAGCACGGCGCCAACATCGTTGTCCACTCCGCGACCAAGTTCATCGGTGGCCACGGCACCTCGCTGGGCGGTGTGATCGTCGACGGCGGTAACTTCGATTGGAAGGCAAGCGGCAAGTACGCCCAGATCGCCGAGCCCAACCCCTCCTACCATGGTGTCTCGTTTGCCGAGGCCGTCGGTCCCGCCGCCTTCGCTACCTATGTCCGCGCCATCCTGCTGCGCGACGAGGGCGCATGCATCAGCCCGTTCAACGCCTGGATCCTGCTCCAGGGCACCGAGACCCTGTCGCTGCGCGTCGACCGTCATGTCGAGAACACCAAGAAGGTTGTCGCGTTCCTGAACGGCGATAGCCATGTTGCCAAGGTGAACCACCCGAGCCTGCCTGAGCACCCCGATCATGAGCTCTATCAGAAGTACTTCCCCAACGGCGGCGCCTCGATCTTCACCTTCGAGATCAAGGGCGGCCAGGAGGCCGCTTGGAAGTTCATCGACCACCTGCAGGTGTTCTCGCTGCTCGCTAACGTGGCCGACGTCAAGTCGCTCGTCGTGCACCCGGCTACCACCACGCACTCCCAACTCTCTGCCGAGGAGCTCGCCGAGCAGAACATCACGCCCTCCACGATCCGTCTTTCCATCGGTACCGAGAACGCCGAGGACATCATTTGGGATCTGAATCAGGCCTTCGCCGCACTGGACGAGTAAGGCGACTTGTGCAAGGACCCCTTGCGACTCGATAGGTATAACTGCATAAAATGCCTGCTCAAGGCGCCTGTGCGAACAATGTTTGCACAGGCGCCTTTTTTGCATAGAGAGGGCGCTAAAACAGGGTTTTTGAGATGCTTTATGCATTCGAGTTGTGGAAAACTCCTGTTGAGAGGATGTGAGTTTTACGCAATTGACGTGCACCTTTTGAGAAAAACCGCAGGTCGCGAATTGCTCGGGGTACTATGCAGCGCGATCGAATCACACGCAGCTCAAACGCAGCAAAAACGCACTACGGAGGTTTCCAGCTACATGAGGATCGATTCACGAAAACCGAAAGCCGCCGCCCTTTC
>CAKUFT010000079.1 GCA_934650095.1 uncultured Collinsella sp. | reverse complement strand
TTGGCCAGGCGCTTGCCGATGATATCGAGCATGCCCGTGAACTGGCTAAACAGCAGAATGTGGTGTCCGCCGTCGAGTGCTCCGTGAACGAGTTCCATGCAAGCATCGAGCTTGGCGCTCCCCGCCTTGTAGTCCTCGTAGTGTAGATGAGGGTCGCAGCAGATCTGGCGCAGCTTGGTGAGCTCGGCGAGCACCTTGAGCTTGTCCTTCTTAAACTCGTTGGCTTCGCGATGCTGCACCTGCTGGGCGATGCGGTCCTGGTTAGCCAGGTAGAGCTTGCGCTGCTCGCCGGTGAGCTGCGCCATGACCGTGTCCTCGATCTTCTCGGGCAGGTCGGCCACCACGTCTTCCTTAACGCGGCGCAGCACAAACGGTGACACGAGCGCCTGCAGGCGAGCGGCGCTATCGCCCTCGGCGTGTTCGACCGGGCCCTCAAAGCGCTTGGCAAACGACTCGCGCGTGCCCAAAAGGCCCGGCATCAAAAAGTCGAAGATGCTCCAGAGCTCGGACAGACGGTTTTCGATGGGCGTGCCCGTCAGGGCAAAGCGCACACCGGCGGGCAGGCGCTTGGCGGCGCGTGACACCTGGGTGAGCGGGTTTTTAATGTACTGGGCCTCATCGAGCACCACGCGGGCAAAATCCTGCTCGACGTACTCGTCGATATCGCGTCGCATAAGGTCATACGACGTTACGACCACGTTATGCTCGGCCACGCCGGCAATCTGTACACGACGTTGAGCCTTGGCGCCCACAATGGCGCACACATCGAGCGACGGAGCAAAGCGCTCCAGCTCGGCAGTCCAGTTGTACACGAGCGACGCCGGGCATACCACGAGTGTGGGCTTGGTATCCCCCGCCTCCACGCGCGCTAGGATATGCGCAATCATCTGCAGCGTTTTGCCCAGGCCCATGTCGTCGGCCAAAATACCGCCAAGGCCCAGGTGCTCGAGCGAACCGAGCCACTGGTAGCCATCGACCTGGTAGCCGCGCAGCGTGGCCTTAAGGGATGCCGGCACCGTAAAGTCCATCTTGCCGAGCGTGTCCAGGCGCTCGACGGTGCGGCGGAACGCGGCATCGCGATCGGCCTCGAGCGCGGGCGTGCGCGCGAGCATGCTATCGACAAACAGGGTGCTCGATGCGGGAAGCGACACGCCGTCGAGCAGGTCGACGGCATCGACGCCCAGGTCCTCGGCAAGGCCAAACGCGGCGCGAGCGCCCTCGTCCAAGCGCACGATGTCGCCGGACGTCAGGCGCGCAAACGTCTGGTGGCGCTTGTACGAGTCCAGATAGATGGCAAGGTCCGTCGCCGAAAGCCCGCTCGCGCCCAACTCGACGTCGAGCAGATTGCTCTTGACGGTCGCGCGCACCGAGAGCTTGGGCGCGGGACGTACCGAGATCTGGCGCAGGCGGTCGCTGAGCATGACCTCGCCCAGCTCAGACAGCACAGACAGACCCTCGGTCAGCAGGCGGAACAGGCTCTCGTCGTCGCGCTCCTCAAACGCCAGGCCGCCCTCGTGGAAATCGAAGTACATGGCAGCCGTGTCCATAACGCGAAACTCCGCCACCACGTCACGAGGCGGCACGCCGGGGCGCTGGTCCTCGAAGGGGCTTCCCGGAGCACCCAGGCTAAAGAGATCTGCCGACCAATCGCCGTAGGCGACCGAGATCTCGCAGGTCACAAGCCCGTCACTGACACCGATTGACATTGCAAAGCTCGGCTCGGGCGCCACGGTGTCGAGCACGGCAGGAGCGGTGAGGTCGGTGTATTCGCGCAGCACGGGCAGCGCCATGCGGCAGAACTCGCCCACCTGTTCGGCGGCGATATGGACCGGCGTGCGGCAAGGCAGCAGACGCGAAAGGAATGGCGCGGCATGCTGAGCAAACGCCGCATCGGCACGGCGCGCGCGATGCGAGTCGATCAGATAGGCAACGTCGCCCGAGGCAAAACAGTACGCATCGGCGGGCAGGCGCAGGTCGTAGCTGCCGCCGGCCGCCGGCGCGATCTTGGCGGCAAGGAGCGGCGGACGTTTTGCCGAGGCCTCGTCCTCCCCCTCCGGTGCCGACTCAACCGCCACCTCGTAGGAACGATGCGTCGTCGTCCCCCGCGACCAGGCGGGCTCAAATGAAATGGTCCGGCCGCGCAGCAGGTCCAGCATGTATACGATGTCATGCTCGGACAAGGGCAGCTGGCGCTCGGCGACAAAACCGCTGCGTGCAAAGTCGTACGACGCCGAGCGCGAGCTCGTAATGTCACCGAGATAGGCAACCGTCGTCGCAACAAGGTCGAGCAGGCACACCGAAACCTCGTCAAAGGCCTCGGGCGTATGGAGGAACGTGAGCTTCTTGCCGTACGAGAACGTGCCCCCGCGCACGTAGGCGCCGGCCATGCCGTCGATGTCCTTGACCACGTAGGAGACCGATCCACAGCGGATGCGGAACTCGAGCGCCCAGCTAAAGCGGTCAGCGAACAGCGGATTGTAGTACGGCACCAACGAGGGCTCCAACGCCGCTTTGGGGGCGTCGGGATCAACGGCACCGGCAAGCTTGCGGCGCATACTCGCCAGCTCATCCATGCGCGCGTCCGAAAGATCGGAAAGCGCCGCCACAAGGCTCGGGCTCGTGGGAACGGGCGCCGGGAAGGGAAAGTTGGGGTTGACGGCCGGCACTTTGAGCGCGGTGCGCGCGGGCTGTTTCAGCTGCGCCGTAAACGTGCGAACCGGCGTGCGCAGCCCCTCAACAGGCTCAATGCCGCTAGCGTCCAGGTACGCCAGCGCCGTGGCAATAGCATGCTTGCACATACCGGGATAGCGGTATGCGGCGGGGCAATCGCAGTCGTAGTCGATCACCTCGTGCTCGTCCATATCGAGCGCCACGTGCGTCTTGTACAGGTCGCCGCGCGAGCCGCGCACCGACCCCTCAATCGTCACGTTTTTGGAGAAGCGCGAGCCGCTGTCCTCGATCGACAGCACGGCACCGTTGAGCATGAGCGAACGTCCCTTCATAAAGGTGCCGCTCAACGCCGCCTCTTTGCGAAGCGCCTGCACAAACGTCCCCTGCGCCATCACTTCCTCCAATCTCGCACGGACCAGCAAGGTCGCCCTTAGATCACCGTCACGCGTCCCTGGTTACCCACAATGGCCTTGGCCTCGGCCAGCAGCGGAATCGAGCGCGCGTTGACCTTGGCCGGCACCTCGGC
>CAKUFT010000078.1 GCA_934650095.1 uncultured Collinsella sp. | reverse complement strand
GCGCATGCCATATAGGTATCGTCCATGGTGTTTACGCTGGCAGGGGCCTTGCGCAGCAGCTTGGCAACGTCGTAGAACGGCTGCAGCAGGCGCGGGCCCACACGACCCTGCATGCGGGCGGACAGCTTGCGATCGATGCCGTCGATCAGGCCGCCCACAAACGGCGCTAGGAGGGCAAACGCCACGGTGCCAATAAAAATGCCCACGACGCCCGAGCCTTCGAAATACTTGCCGCGCAGCACCGAGGGCGCGCTCATGGCAAGCCGCTCGGGTCCAATCCACGCACAGCACAGCAGCGCAAACAGAATGATGGCGCAACACACGACGCTACCCGCGGGGCCAATACGCTTCTCGCCAAGGGCGTCCTCCGAGTACCAATTGCGCTTTTCGGCCTTCATCTCGTGTCCCATCGAGCCGCGGAAATGGCGATATTTGTCGGTTCCCACACCCGAAAGATATACGTTTACGTGCGGCTTGTTGCTCACGCGGAATGAAGTCAGCAGCACCACGGCGATAAAAGCCACGATAACCACCATCAGATACATGGCGTCCTTGCCAATAACGTACGGCACGCGGCCAAACACCATGGCCAAGTAAGGCGACACCAGGCCGCTCGAGATGAGCGGGAACGCCACGCAGCAAAGAATCAGCAGTGCGGCGATGGTGTTGAGGGCCATCCATTCGGTCTCATGGACATTGACCTCAACGTTTTGAGCCGTGGGGTCGACGCCCGAAAGCTTGGCAAGCCACTTGCCCCAGAAGAAGAACGTCGAGGCCGAGCCAAAGGCAAGCACCATGATCATGAGCACGTTGCCGGTCTGCGCGAACGCCACCAGGGCGCCCCACTTGGACACGAGCATGCCAAACGGCGCCACAAACATGCCCATGATGCCCAGCATCATCAGGCGCGTCAGGTGCGGCATGCGGCTGAACATGCCGTCCATGTCCTCGATATTGCGGCTGCCGATATGATGCTCGGCCGTGCCCACGCACAGGAACAGCAGCGACTTGGCCACCGTGTGGAACAGGATTAGGAAGATGGCGGCCCACACGGCCTCGGGCGCGCCGACGCCCAGGCAGGCACTGATGAGGCCCAGGTTGGAGATGGTGGAATACGCAAGCACGCGCTTGGCGTTGCTCTGCGAGATGGCCATGAGAGCGGCGAGCAAAAACGTGATGGCGCCCACGCTGGTGACCATAAAGCCCGTCACAGGATAAGTAGCGTAGAGCGGGCTGAGCTTGACCATCAGGAACACGCCAGCCTTGACCATGGTGGACGAGTGCAGCAGGGCGCTCGTGGGAGTGGGAGCGACCATGGCGCCGAGCAGCCAGGTATGGAACGGCATCTGGGCGGCCTTGGTAAGGGCGGCGAGCGACAGCAAAACGACCGGCATCACCAACAGTGCGGACTGCGCGGTGCCGGCGCCGGAAAGCTCGATCATGCCCGAGATGGTCAGCGGCATGCCGTTGAAGTGCAGGAACATAAGGCCCGCCAAAAACGCGATGCCGCCCAGCATGTTGAGGATGATCTGGGTAAAGGCGTTTTTGATGGCCTCGGGCGTGCGCGTGTAGCCAATCATGAGAAACGAGCACACGGTGGTGATTTCCCAGCCGCAGAACAGCCACTCCAGGTTGTCGCTCGTCACGATGACGAACATGGCCGAGAGGAACAGGAACATAAGCGCCAGGAACTGCGGGCGACGGTCGGGCGCGGTCTGCCCGCGCAGCGCGGCCTCGTGCTCGTCGTGGGCCTGGAAGTCCTTCATGTAGCCCAGGGCATACACGCAGATCAGGCTGCCGACGATGCCGACGGCAAGCACCATGATTACGCTCATGTAGTCCAGGTAGAGCGGCGTGGCGGTGACGACCTCGGCCGCGGGCAGCGTCATGGCC
The DNA here is from genome assembly GCA_934650095.1 of uncultured Collinsella sp. Lineage (GTDB taxonomy): Bacteria > Actinomycetota > Coriobacteriia > Coriobacteriales > Coriobacteriaceae > Collinsella. Next base: position 1,483 of record CAKUFT010000078.1, on the reverse strand, counting down.
GCGAAGGCGACCGAGCCCGCCAGCTGCACGATGCCAAGTACGGTGGTGAGCGTGCTCTTATGTTTGCGTGCGTTGTACAGGATGACGGCGCACAGGATCACGTCGATGGCAGAGCTGATGATCGAGAGCACATGCGAGGTGCCGGGGGCGATCTCAAAGCTCTGCGGACCCGCGCCAAAAAACATGACGGCGACTACAACCGTCACCGCCATGATGATGCCGGAGCCTACCAGCCCCACCGCATCGCGGGCGCGGTCACCGCGCGCGAGCAACATGCCTAGCGCCGGTACCAGCGGAAACAGGGTAAGGAAATACAGTAGCGTCATACCATCACTCCCCCATGCAAAAACGCTGCAATTGTTTAACGTTATAGCTCAATTGAGGAGTAGCGGCGGCGGGTTTTCGGTCAACTGGGGAGTTTTAGGCGTACGGGGTAAGGAGTCTGTCCGCTTTGGAGCAGAGAGGCGACGCTCCCCCTATCGCGACGGCGGGCGCACGGGCCACTGCTCGCGGTTTATTAACCACTTTGGAGGATGTTCCAGTAGGCTCACGACGGTCCAAAAAGTTGGCGCGGCAAGAAAAATGCGCCCCTGTGGGCGCACCATCCCGTTCGCTATTCCGCCTTTTTAACGCGCGGCTTGCGGCCGCGCGGCTTGTCGACCAGCGCGGACTCACCGCTCTCGCGGTACTGGCGGCACCAAGCCTTGACCGAAGACTCGCTGGGAATCTTGTGCTTGATCATGGCCTCGCGAACCGTTAAGCCATTTTCCAAGCGGTCCTTGACCACGGCGAGCTTAACTTCGTACGAATAGGTGTGATGATGCGAACCGGCGTTGAGAACGGCGTCGGCACCGCCCACGGCATACGCGCGGGCCCACTGACGAGCCGTGGCCTGGGGAATGCCAAGCTCCGCGGCGAGGGCGCGATGACCGACCCCCTCTTGGAGGATCTCGACGGCGCGCTGCCTAACCTCGGGCGCATGCGTGCGAGTCCTTGTTGCTTCCGACATACCTGCCACTTCTTAGCCTTAACCGTTAATCTGCTTTCTTACGTGCAAGTTAGATAGTAGCATTTTACTGTTTGCTCAAAGCAGTTAATTAAAATAGACGCGGTGTTATCTGGGCATTTGGCACCAATTTACGACATTTCTTTATCGATTATTTACGCTGGTAGCTGACTCGCAGCTAATCGTCATTCGCTTGTCAACAAAATTGGCATCTCTTTATGTCCTTTGGCATAGAGGATATAGTTATTAACCCCTCCCCCAATAATTTTGAGTGATCGGCAAGGCGGTAGACGTCCTTACTCCTCATGATTGCCGCGCATTGCCATCCACCGGAGCAAAACAAAAAGGGCGGGGCCTGCTGCGCTTGCAGGCCCCGCACCGGTTGACACCCGACGGGACACAGCCGGGCGAGGCGGATCCGTGCTACCGCCCCGCCTGGCCGCGATGTTCAACTACAGCTCGTTGGCCGCGTGATAC
>CAKUFT010000077.1 GCA_934650095.1 uncultured Collinsella sp. | reverse complement strand
ATGGGCCTTTCCATTCAGCAGGTCGCCAACACCATCAAAATCAGACCGCAGATCATCGAGTTTTTCGAGACCGGTAACTTTGCATCGATGCCCCCGCGCGGCTATGCGCAGGGTATGATTTCGAGCTATGCACGCTTCTTGGGCCTCAATCCGCGCGAGGTCGTCAACGCCTATTTTGACGACCTGATGGCGTATGAGCGTGAGACGTCGCAGCAGGGCGGTCGTTTTCAGGACGCCGCCGGATACGTCAATTCGCGCTCCTCGGTCGACAACGGTCGCTTCCTGATGGTTCAGGGCGGGCGCTCAACGCGTTATGGCCAGCGTCCTCAGCAGGCCGGCTATATTACCGAGACGGGTTCGGGCGAGGAGATTCGCTCTCAACGTGACCGGTTCCGTAGCACGCCGATGCCCGAAGACTGTGCGCTTCCGGCTGTCCGTGGAATCGCACGTGACCCTCGCGCTGGATACGGCGATGGCGGCTATTCCGATCGCGGCCACCGTGGCGTTTCTGCCGGTCGTTCTCGCGGCGGCTATGCGGATGCCGATACCACGCAGGTAACGCCGCGTCTTCGCTCGCAGTCGCAGCCCTATGGGCAGCGTTCATCGGCTACTCGTTCGGGCCAGCGCAGCTATCAGGGTCGTGGCGAGCTCGCTCCGCGCTCGGGGCAACGTAGCCTTCAGGGCCAGGGAAGCTATCGTGGCCGTTCCGATAGCAGCCGCGGTCGAATGCCCCAAAACAGTGGTCGTGGTGGTTCCAATCGTGGGCGCGGCGGGTCGCGTGTCCCGCAGAATAACGGACTTGATCCGCGTATCGTCTACGCCGGTATCGGTGCCGTTGTCCTGTTGCTGATTGTGCTCATCGTGGTGCTTCTGCGCGGCTGCGGTTCTGCAGCGCCCGAGTCGACGCCCGAGACGCCTGCGGCAACCAAGACAACGACTAAGAAGTCTTCCAAGAAGACCGAGACCGTCGATGCGGATGAAGATACCGATGAGGCGACGGACGAGTCGACCGATTCGGATACCGCTAAGACAACGGCCAAGAAGGAAGAAAACGAGGTCACGAAGGTCAAGGTCTCCGTTGCCAAGGGTAAGACCGCTTGGATTGAGGTCAAGGTCGACGGCAAGTCGGTCTATGGCGCTCAGGCGACCGGTCCCTTTGAACAGGAGTACACGCCCGAGTCCTCGATCGAGATCACCACATCCAAGCCTTCCGACGTCACCGTTACCAAGAACGGCGAAAAGGTTCGCTACGACACCAAGACGTCGGGCGTGGCGCGCGTGACCATCACCGTTCCCAAGAAGGAGTCGACTGACTCCGAGAATGGTGAAAGTACTGATGGTGCCGATTCCACCGATGGTACCGACAGCGCTGACGGCACCGATGCCCAGTCTACTGACGGCACTGATACCGCCGCCGATGGTCAGACGACTAACGATTCTACCGACTATTCGTACGACAGCTACTAAGCCGCTCGTATGCGAAAGGATGAACCATGGCTAAAGATTCCAGCTTCGACGTTGTGTCCGAGGTCAATATGCAGGAGGTCGACAACGCCTTCCAGCAGACCACGCGCGAGATTTCCCAGCGCTATGACCTTAAAGATTCCGGCGCCACGATCGAGCTCTCGAAGGGCGACAAGCTCTTTACGATCAACGCCCCGGCCGACTTTGTCTCCAAGCAGATCATCGACGTGCTGAGCTCCAAGCTCATCAAGCGCGGCATCGATCTCAAGGCTGTTTCCTGGGACGCCCCGCAGGCTGCCTCCAGCGGCACCGTGCGCGTTCTCGGCCACATCGTCGAGGGCATCGACCAGGCGACCGCCAAGAAGATCAACAAGGACATTAAGGACCAAAAGCTTAAGGTCAAGGTGACGATTGAGGCTGATAAGCTGCGCGTTTCCTCTGCTTCGAAGGATGCCCTGCAGACCGTGATCCAATTCCTGCGCGATCAGGACTACGGCCAGCCGCTGCAGTTTACCAACTACCGCTAATTCATTCGAAAGGACCGCTCTCCAACATGGATACACCGTTGGGCTCCGTGCTCTACATCACCCTCGGGTGCGCCAAGAACGAGGTCGATACCGACCGCATGCGTTCGCTGCTGACCGCTGCGGGCTACGAGGAGGCATTCGACCCGCAGGATGCCGATATCGCCATCGTCAATACGTGTTCGTTCCTTGCCTCCGCAACGTCGGAGAGCATCGAGACCACGCTCGAGCTTGCCAACGAGGTGCAGGACGGCGTCCGTTCCTGCCCCATCGTCATGTGCGGCTGCGTGCCTTCGCGTTACGGCGACGACCTGCCCGACGAGCTGCCCGAGGTCGCGGCTTTCGTGAAGGCTAACGAGGAAGACGGCATCGTGGCAGTCATCGACGGCGTATTGGGCGTCGAGCGCGAGATTGCCGCCTATATTCCGCAGGTCAAGCGTACCGTCGAGGGTGCCGTTGCCTACGTCAAGATTTCCGATGGCTGCAACCGCTTCTGCAGCTTCTGCATGATTCCCTACATCCGCGGCCGTTATCACTCGCGCAATGCCGAGAGCATTATCTCCGAGGTGCGCGATCTGGTCGCCGGGGGCGTGCGCGAGATCGTGCTGATCGGTCAGGACACGGGTATCTGGGGTACTGACTTTGCCGACGAGGATCTCGCCGAGGGCGCGCCGCGCAACCTGGCGCAGCTGCTGCATGCTGTTGCCGAGGCCGTTCGTCCGCATAACGTTTGGGTCCGCGTGCTCTACCTGCAGCCCGAGGGCATGTCCGACGAGCTCATCGAGACCATTCGCGATACGCCCGAAGTGCTGCCCTATATCGATATCCCCGTGCAGCACTGCGACGCGCGCATCCTCAAGGCCATGCGCCGCTCCGGCTCGCGCCAGGAGCTCGAGGACCTGTTCCGTGACCTGCGCGAGCGCATCCCCGGCATCGTGATCCGTTCCACGGCCATGGTCGGTTTCCCGACCGAGACCGAGGACGAGTTCCGCGACCTCATCGACTTTATGGACACCGTGGGCTTCGACTACACGAGCGTCTTTGCCTACTCGCAGGAGGAGGGCAGCCTGGCCGCCAAGATGGAAGGTCAGGTCGACGAGGAGGTTAAGCTCGAGCGCGCCCAGGAGGCCATGGACCTGGCCGAGTCGCTTGGCTTTGCCGCGACCGCCGCGCACGTGGGGGAGCGCGCCCAGGTAATCGTCGACGGTATCGAGGAGACCGAGGACGGAGCCGAGCTGATCGGTCACGCCTGGTTCCAGGCGCCCGATTCCGATGGCGCGGTGCATCTGGACGCCAGCGAGGCATCCGTGGGCGATATTCTGACGGTCGAGTTTACCGATAGCTTCTGCTATGAGCTTATCGGTCATGTTGTGGAGTAGGAGAGCGTCGTGGCTAACGAGAGCAATAAGGAACTGACGAGTGTCTGGACGCCCGCCAACATCGTGACGTGCGTGCG
>CAKUFT010000076.1 GCA_934650095.1 uncultured Collinsella sp. | reverse complement strand
CCCACCACGCTCACGTCCTCGGGCACGCGCAGGCCGCTATCGCGCAGCGCGGCGATGGCACCATTTGCCATCTGATCGTTTGCCGCATAGATCGCCGTCATGGCGCGGTCGTGCTCGGCCAGATACCTGCCGGCTTCGTAGCCGCTGTTGGCAGACCAATCGCCCTCGAGCGGCTCCGTCGGCTCAATATGCCTGCGCTTGAGCGCATCTTGCCAACCGGCGCGGCGGAACTGCTCGTCCACCGAGAAGGACGGGCCGCCGATATAGCGAATCTGTTCGTGACCAAGCTCAAACAGGTGATCCATAAGCAGCAGCGAGCAGCCGTAATGGTCGGAATCGACCGTGGTCACGCGCGGATGTGCGTACATGGTGACAACAACCGTGCCGATACCCGGCAGCGGTTCGAAAGACTCAAAGTCGGGCGCCATGCGGCTCATGCCGATGATGATGCCATCGACCGGCAGCGCCGCCATGCGGCGGGTGGCCTCGGCAAGCGAAAACTCCTCGGTCTTGGACATCTCGACCAGCGTGATGGCGCAGCTATGCTCGCGAGCGGCGCTGGCGATACCGTCGATCATTGTCAGGTTCCCAAACTTGGTGACATCGTTGACGCATAGGCCGACCGAATGGTAGCGACCGTCGCGCAGGGAGCGGCCGGCATAGCTCGGGCGAAAGCCGAGCTCCTGCATGGCGGCCTGCACGCGCTGGCGCGTCTGCTCGTTCACATTGGGCAGGCCGTTGGCGACGCGCGAGACCGTCTGCTGCGAAACGCCAGCAGCGCGGGCGACGTCGGCCATGGAAACCGGACGCGAGCCTGTATCGTTGGAGGGGCGCCTTGCCACAAGATCACCTTCACCCTTGCGAGATCGGAATAGCGTGCATACCGGCCCGTGCAGGAATAGAGCCCGCGCGGAGGACCGCTATCGTCGGACGCATGTTAACGTACTCTACTTTTTCTAGCTGCAGCTTTTCTGCTCTATAAGTCCATACGGCACTACCGTTCACGGCCGAATTTCGACCGATTACCAGATTCTCAAAAAGTAATAAGCGTTGTGTTATGAGTACGTTAACATAGCCTTTAACGTGCGGCATCGTGGATGCTGAGTTCACACCGCTTCAAATTGTTAACGTACTCATAACGACGCAAAACTCACCTGTTCGCGCCAAAGAAAGGACCCCCATGACCGCCCCCGACGAAAAGACGCTCGCCACGCTCACCAAGCTGTTTGAGGAGGAGTTTGGCCCCATCGGCGACCGCCAGGTGCTCTATGTGCACGCGCCCGGTCGCTCCGAGATCAGCGGCAACCACACCGACCACGAGGGCGGCCACGTTATCGCCGGCTCGCTCGATGTCGCCGTCGACGGTATTGCCGTGACAACCGACACCAACAAGGTCCGCGTTGCCGACGAAGGCTACCCCACCTTTGAGATCACGCTCGACACGCTAGATATTCAGGAGTCCGAGAAGGGCACTTCCGCGAGTCTCGTCCGCGGCATGGCCCACGAGGTTGCAGCCCTGGGCGTTGAGCCCCACGGCTTTGACTTCGCCTTCACCTGCTCCGTCCCCTCGGGTGGCGGCCTTTCCAGCTCTGCTGCCGTCGAGGCCGCATATGGCCGCGCCATGGAGACGCTCTGGGGCGCGCCCGCCATTGAGCCCGTCGCGCTTGCGCAGATGAGCCAGCGCACCGAGAACAACTACTACGGCAAGCCCTGCGGCCTGATGGACCAGGCTGCCGTGTGCCTGGGCGGCCTTGCCTACATGGATTTTGAGGACCAAGCTCAGCCTAAAACTCAGAAGCTCGAGCTCAACTTTGAGGATCACGGCTATGCACTCGTACTCGTTAAGGTTGGCGCCGACCATGTGGCAGCCACCGACGACTACGCCGCCGTTCCGCGCGAGATGCAGGACGTCGCCGCCGAGTTTGGCAAAGCACGCCTGTGCGAGGTCGACGTTGCCGACTTTGACGCCAAGCTCCCCGAGCTGCGCGCCAAGCTGGGCGACCGTGCCTGCCTGCGCGCCGTCCACTACTGGTACGAGAACGGCCTGGTCGACAAGCGCTGGGCGGCTCTTAACGCCGGCGACATCGACCAGTTCCTGGTCCTGACGCGCGAGTCCGGCGCCAGCTCTGCCATGTACCTGCAGAATGTCGTTGCCAAGCTGGGCTCCGAGCAGCCTTCCATGTATGCCTTGGCGCTGGCCGAGCACGTGCTCGACGGCCGCGGCGCCGTCCGCATCCACGGCGGCGGCTTTGGCGGCACCATCCAGGCCTTCGTGCCGCTCGACCTGGTCGATACTTTCATCGCCAAGATGAACGGCTGGCTGGGTGAGGGCTCTGCCCGTCACTACGCCATCTCTGATAAGGGGGCTTACGCGGCATGGCTGTAATGACCGACGTGCGCGAGGCTGCGCAGAACCTGATCGAGTACGCCATCCACCGGTCCATGATCGGGCAGGACGACCGTATCTGGGCCTACAACACCATTCTGGAGTGCATTGGCGCCACGGGCCCCGCGCTCGACATGGCCTGGGCGCTGCAGACTGAGAAGATTTCGCTTCTGCACCCCGATACCCTCCCCGACTTTGACCTGGAGGGCACGCTCGCCGCGCTTTCCGAGGCCGCCGTTGCCAACGGCGCCGCCGAGGACACGGCGTCGGGCCGCGACCGCATCGCCATGCGCATCATGGGCGTGCTTATGCCGAGGCCTTCGGTTGTAAACGAGGAGTTCAATGGGCGCATGGGCGTCAACGAGCCCCGCGCCGCGACCGACTGGTTCTACGGTCTGTGCTGCGACGCCGGTTATGTGCGTCGTGCCGCCATCGCGCGCAACATCAAATGGAGCACCCCCACCAACTGGGGCGATCTCGAGATAACCATCAACCTGTCCAAGCCCGAGAAGGACCCGCGCGACATTGCCGCAGCCGGCGCCGCCAAGAACACGGACGAGAAGTATCCTGCCTGCCAGCTCTGCATCGAAAACGAGGGCTATCCCGGACGCTCCGCCGCAGCCGACGGCGGCGCTCACCCCGCTCGCCAGAATCTGCGCGTTATCCCCATCCAGCTCGACGGCGAGCGCTGGGGCTTCCAGTACAGCCCGTACGCGTACTTTAACGAGCATTGCATTGCCATGAGCTCCGAGCATCGTCCGATGCACGTCGATCGCAAGGGTCTCTCCTGCCTGCTCGACTTTGTGGACCTGTTCCCGCACTACTTTATCGGCTCCAACGCCGACTTGCCCATCGTGGGCGGCTCAATCCTGTCGCACGACCACTTCCAGGGCGGCGCGCACGAGTTCCCGATGATGCACGCGGCCGAGGTCTCGCAGTTTAGCGTGCCCGGATTTGACCAGGTCACCGGCACCGTGCTGCAGTGGCCGCTCTCGGTGCTGCGCCTGCGCTCGCACGACCGTGCTCAGCTGCTCGATGCCGCCGAGAAGATCATTCTCGCCTGGCGCGAGTGGACCGACGAGTCCGCGGGTGTCATCGCGCACACGGCCGACGGCGTGGCCCACAATACCGTGACGCCCGTCATCCGCCGCGTGGACTCCCGCGGCAACGCCGGCGGCGAGATCTACGAGGCCTACCTGGCGCTTCGCTGCAACATTACGACCAATGAGCATCCGCTGGGCGTGTTCCACCCGCATGCCGAGTATCACCACATTAAGAAGGAGAACATCGGTCTGATCGAGGTCATGGG
>CAKUFT010000075.1 GCA_934650095.1 uncultured Collinsella sp. | reverse complement strand
GTAAACCCGGAAGGAGCGAGATGGCCAACAAAGTCACCCTCAAGCAGATCGCCCAGGAGGTGGGGCTTTCCCCCTCGTCGGTCTCGCTTGTTCTCAATAATCGGCCCTGTCGCATCTCGGAAGAAAACCGCAAACTTATCAAGGAGGTCGCGGCGCGCAACCACTATGTTCCCAACCAGATTGCGCGCAGCCTGGTCATGCGCGAGTCGCGCACGCTGGGCCTTATCGTCCCTAACATCGAGAGCCGCTTTTTTGCCTCGCTCGCCGGTAGCCTGGAAAAGCGCTGCCGCGAGGACGGCTATGCGCTCTTTATTACCAGCTCGGGCGGAAGTGCCGAGGACGATCTGGAGCTGTTGCGCCAGCTGGTGACGCGCGGCGTCGATGGCGTGTTCCTGGTCGTGGGAGATGAGTTTTCCGACGACCGCGCCCTGCGCGAAGAGGTCAGCCATCTGCCCATCCCGGCCGTGATGGTCGACCGCGCCATTGAGGGGCTCGAGTGCGACAAGGTGATGTTCGATCACGAGATGGGCGGCTATATGGCCACACGCTATCTGGTTGAGCAGGGCCATCGTCGCATTGCCTGTCTCGTTAACGCGCGCCGATCCAACACGGGCCGTAAACGCCTTGCCGGCTACGAGCGCGCGCTGCGCGAGGTGGGCCTTCCCATCGACGCGCGCTTGGAGTTTGAGAGCGAGTATTACATCCCGAGCGCATACGAGGCCTCGGAGGCAGTGCTCGCGACCGATGCCACCGCCGTGTTCGCAAGTTCGGACAACATTGCGCTGGGCCTGCTCAAGCGCTTGCACGAGATGGGGAAGAACATTCCGGGCGATATCTCGGTGGTGAGCTATGACAACTCGGCAGCCGATGTGCTCTTTGAGCCGGCGCTGACCGCGATTGAGCAGGATCCGGGCGTGCTTGCCGAGCATGCTTTTAGCTGCATGTCCAAGCGACTTGCCGGCAAGGGCGGTAGGCGTGCCGAAGAAGTGGTTTTGGAGCCTGCGCTCATCGTAAAGGGCAGCGTGCTCAATCTTACTAAACACAACTAAACACGTTTACCAATTCGTATAGATCGAATGTGGAGTACCTGTGACAGACAATGCTGCAGGTGAGTGTCCAGTTTTGCCGGGCAGCAGGAGAGATAGCGATGATAAAACGTTTTTTCACAGTGATAAAACGTTTTATCAAATATACTAGTCTCAACGAAAGGTTGCCGTATCGGAGGGCGACCGCGCAGCGAAGGGACATAAACAATGGCTAAAACACTGGGAACGCCGTGGCAAAAGCTGGGACACGAGGTGCCCGCTTCCGAGCTCGAGGGTGTCGACCTGTACTGGCGCGCTTCGAACTACCTGTCCGTCGGCCAGATCTACCTTCGCTCCAACCCGCTCATGCGCGCCGACTTTGTCGACGAGAAGACCGGCGAGACGCGTGACTTTGGCCGCCCCGACGTTAAGCACCGCCTGGTTGGCCACTGGGGTACCACGCCCGGCATCAACTTCCTGTTCGGTCATGTCAACCGCCTCATCGCCGATCACAACCAGAACGCCATCTTCCTGATGGGGCCTGGTCACGGCGGTCCCGCCGGTACCGCCCAGTCGCTGCTCGACGGTACCTACCGCGAGATTCGTCCCGACATCACCGATGACGAGGCCGGCCTGCAGAAGTTCTTCCGCCAGTTCTCCTACCCCGGCGGCATTCCGAGCCACTTTGCGCCCGAGACGCCCGGCTCCATCCACGAGGGCGGCGAGCTCGGCTACACGCTCAGCCACGCTTACGGCGCCGTCATGGACAACCCGAGCCTGCTCGCCGTGGCCGTGGTGGGCGACGGCGAGTCCGAGACCGGCCCGCTTGCCACCTCTTGGCAGTCCAACAAGCTCGTGAACCCGGCAACCGACGGTATCGTTCTGCCGATCCTGCACCTCAACGGCTACAAGATCGCCAACCCCACCATCCTCGCCCGCGTGTCCGACGAGGAGCTCACCAAGTTCTTTGAGGGTATGGGCTATAAGCCGCACTTCTTTGTCGCCGGCTTTGACGACGAGAGCCACGCGAGCATCCACGAGCGTTTCGCCGCCCTGTTTGAGCAGGTCTTCGATGAGATCTGCGATATCAAGGCCACCGCTCAGGCCCAGGCCGCCGCGGGCGAGACCGTTGTTCGTCCGGCCTACCCCATGATCGTGTTCCGCACGCCCAAGGGCTGGACCTGCCCCAAGCAGATCGACGGCAAGAAGACCGAGGACTCCTGGCGTGCACACCAGGTGCCGCTGGCGAGCGCCAAGGACACCCACGAGCACTTCCGAGTGCTGCGCGAGTGGCTGCGTTCCTACAAGCCCGAGGAGCTCTTTACGCCCGAGGGCCAAGTGCGCCCCGTGGTGACGGCCTTTATGCCGACCGGCGAGCTGCGCATTGGCGCCAACCCCAACGCAAACGGCGGCAAGGTCCGTCGCGAGCTCGAGCTCCCCGATGTCCACGCCCACGAGATTCCCGTTGCCGAGAAGGGTCACGGCTGGGGCTCCACCGAGGCCGCCCGCGTCTTTGGTGAGTACACCGCCGACGTTCTGGCCAAGAACATGGATGACTTCCGCATCTTTGGTCCCGACGAGACCGCGTCCAACCGCCTGCAGGCTGCCTACAAGGTGACCAAGAAGCAGTGGGACGCCGGCTTCTACGAGGACGAGGCCAACGACGAGCTGCTGGCAGGCTCCGGTAAGGTCGTCGAGCAGCTGTCCGAGCACCAATGCGAGGGCTTCCTCGAGGCCTACGTGCTCACTGGCCGTTCCGGCGTGTGGAGCTCCTACGAGAGCTTTGTCCATGTGGTCGACTCCATGGTCAACCAGCACTGCAAGTGGCTCGAGGCTACCAAGCGCGAGATTCCGTGGCGTGCCCCCATCAGCGGCCTTAACATTTTGCTGTCGAGCCACGTCTGGCGTCAGGACCACAATGGCTTCTCGCATCAGGACCCCGGCTTTATCGACCTGCTGCTCAACAAGGCCAACGACACGCACATCGTAAACGCCTACTATCCGGCCGATGCCAACATGGCTCTCGCCGTGGCCGAGCGCGTCTACCAGTCCACTGACTGCGTCAACGCCATCTTCTGCGGCAAGCAGCCTGCTCCGACCTTCCAGACGGTCGACGAGGCCAAGGCGGAGCTCGCCGAGGGCGTTGCGACCTGGGAGTGGGCATCGACCGCCGATTCGCTCGCCGAGGCCGACGTCGTGGTCGCCACCTGCGGCGACGTGCCGACGCTTGAGGCTCTGGCTGCAACCGACATGCTGCGCGAGCTGGGCATCAAGGTGTGGTTCGTCAACGTGGTCGATCTGCTCAAGATTCAGAACGTCTGCGAGAACGACCAGGCTCTCAGTGACGAGCGCTGGGCTGAGCTGTTCGGCTGCGGCGATAAGCCTGTCCTCTTCGCGTTCCACGCCTATGCTGGCACGATTCGCCGTCTGATTTGGAACCGCCCCGGCCACGATGCCTTCCGCGTCCACGGCTACGAGGAGAAAGGCTCCACGACAACGCCGTTCGACATGCTGCGCCTGAACAACATGGACCGCTGGGCACTGGCCGCCGACGTGCTGCGCATGGTCGACGCCGATAAGTTTGCCGAGCAGATTGATGAGTGGGAGGCTTTCCGCACCGAGGCCTTTGAGTTCGCCTGCGACGAGGGCTACGATCACCCGGCCTTCACCGATTGGGTCTGGCCGGACGCCGCTGCCGCAACCGCAGCCGACGGCGCCCTCTCCGCGACCCAAATGACCGCCGGCGACAACGAATAGCATCCGGGACGGTCTCGCGCTGGGGCCGCCTCCGGGCGGGTTACCTTGCTCCGGGAAGTGGGCTTCGCGAACTTCCCGGAGCAAGGTAACCCGCCCGGAGGCGGCCCTCTCGACCGTTTCGATCTGCGAGGGCTGATATTTTTTAATGTGATGGGGCTATTGCTGTTACGGCCCTGGAAACTGTATATCTTACTTTGGTCAGCCAGTGATACATTGCCGGGGCCGGGGCGGGGTGCTTGGT
>CAKUFT010000074.1 GCA_934650095.1 uncultured Collinsella sp. | reverse complement strand
TTGCTGGCAAGGCAATCGCGCACGATGGCGTCCTTGTTGGCGGCAATCTCATCGGCCGTGTAAAGCCCCAGCTCGACAAGCTGCGCGGCAAGCAGGTCGGTCACGCGCGTCGGCCACTCGATATCGCAGATCGTGGTAATAGCACGGCTGAGCACCTCGAGCGACGTGCCGCCGTAGGGGTTGGAAGAATGCCCGCCCTCGCTCTTCGTCTTGAGCACAATGTCGGCATAGCCTTTCTCGGCCAGATCGGCGTGCATGAGCCAACCTTCGCCCGCACCGTACTCGACAGACGAAACGATGCGGTAGTCGCCCTCGTCGATTAGATATTCGAGCTCAACGCCGCGTTCCTCGAGCGCACGACCGATCGCACCGGCACCGTGCTGCGTGGTCTCCTCGTCCTGGCCAAAGGCCAGCAGCAGCGTGCGCTCGTGCTGCCAACCATGCGCCAGTGCGTACTCAACGGCCTCGAGAATGCCCGCGACCTGGTCTTTCATGTCGATCGCGCCGCGGCCCCAGATGTAGGTGTCGTCCACGTGCCCGCTAAAGGGGACATGTGTCCAGTCGGCCTCGGTGCCCGGCACCACGGGGACCACGTCCATGTGGCCCATGAGCATGACGGGCTTAAGGACGGGGTTGGAGCCGGCAAGCGTCACGAGCAGCGAATGGTCGATGAGCTCGACCTCGCCCGCCGCGAACACGCGCGGCCAAGCCTGCTGCATATAGGCGCGCAGATCGGCAAACGGCCGCCAGTCCACCGCCTCGGCATCCATACTCGAGATGGTCGGAAACGACAGCACGCGGCCCAGGCGCTCGCATGCGCTGGCCTCATCCAAATCGGCAAAATCGTCTTCATGCGCAAAGAAGCGCCAAACCTCGGCCATGGCATCCTTTCGATTGTGACGACAAAGGCCGCCCCACCGGAGCGGCCCTGTCGTTCACGCGTTTGCGGTCGGTTATTTGTCCTCGAGATAGCGCGAGAGGAACTCGCGGGTGCGCTGGTGCTTAGGGTTGCCGAAGAGTTCGGCCGGCGCTGCGTCCTCGAGCACCACGCCCTTGTCCATAAAGACCACGCGGTCGGAGACGGTGCGGGCAAAGGCCATCTCGTGCGTGACAACGACCATGGTCATGCCGTCGGCCGCGAGCTTGCGCATGACCTCGAGTACCTCGCCCACAATCTCGGGATCGAGTGCGGAGGTGGGCTCGTCGAACAGCATGATTTGCGGATTCATGCACAGGGCGCGGGCGATGGCCACGCGCTGCTTTTGGCCACCGGACAGACGACCCACGGCGGCATGCGCGAACTTTTCGAGCCCCACGCTCGTCAAATGCTCCATCGCGACCTTTTCGGCCTCGGCCTTGCTCATCTTTTTGAGCGTGACGGGCGCGAGCGTGCAGTTGTCGAGCACGTCCATGTTGTTGAACAGGTTGAAGCCCTGGAACACCATGCCGATGTCCTCGCGGAGTTTATTGATGTTGCAGCGCTCGGCTGTGAGGTCCTGGCCGTGGAACCAGATGTGGCCCGCGTCCGGAGTCTCGAGCAGGTTGAGGCAACGCAAGAGGGTCGACTTACCCGAACCCGAGGCGCCGATGATGGTGACGACCTCGCCGGGATTGACGGCCAGGTCGATGCCCTTGAGCACCTCGAGCGAGCCGAAGCTCTTGCGCAAGCCCTCGACGCGGATGAGCGGCTCTTTGGTCTGTGCGGCGGCCGCAGCGCCGGTAGTGGCGGTATCTGCCATGATGATTCTCCTCGTCTTGAGCCTAGTTGGAGCTGGGCAGCGTTGCCGGGGCCTCGGCGCCGAGCTTTTTGCCAAAGGCCTCGAGCAGGCGGCTCGCCACGAGCGTCAGGATCAGGTAGACCACGAGCGCCACGCAGTAGACCTCCATCTGGCGGTAGTACACGCCGGCGACGGTGGTGGTGGCGTACATAAGGTCGAACACGCCGATGACCGAAAGCACCGACGAATCCTTGATGTTGATGATGAGCTCGTTGGTGAGTGCGGGGATCGCGTTTTTAATGCCCTGGGGGAAGACGACCTTGCGCATGGCCTGCCACTGAGACAGACCCAGCGAGCGCGCCGCCTCGGCCTGGCCGGGGTCGATCGACTCGATGCCGCCGCGCAGGACCTCCATCATGTAGGCGGTGGAGTTAAGCGAGATGGTGACGAGACCGGCGGTAAAGGTGCTCCAGATCTGGTTGGCCTGGGCGGTCTCGAAGCCCATACCACGCAGGACGGTAAAGCCCGCGTAATAGATGAGCAGGCCTTGGACCATCATGGGCGTGCCGCGCACGATGGTGGAGTAGACGGTCGCAAAGCCGCGGCCGATGCTCTTGAAGAAGCGCACCAGGTCGTTGTCCACACGGTCAAACGTCTGGATGCGCAGGAACACGAAGAGCAGCGCCAGGAAGAAGGCGATGATTGTGCCGAAGGTAGCAAGCGCGATGGTGATCTCGATACCGCGGATAAAGAAGTCGCCGCTCTTATAGGTCATGTAGACCAGGCTCGACAAAAAGTCGCTGGGGTTGGAGTCCGAGACGATGCTCACCTGCACCAGGTCGATAAACGACATGACGCAACGGTCGATAAAGAAGATCGCCGCAATAGCAACGACGACATAGCTGCCCAGACGCGCGCCGCGACGGAAGCGCTCGGATGCGAACGGCGACTTTTCGCGATAGTCGCTCCAGTGCATGAGCTTGGTGACGAGCGCCGCCGCCGACACGACAATCCAAGCCCAAAGGATTGCCCAGAGGCAGTCCTGGAAGATGCCGGTGGGTGCCAAAAAGCTCAGCGGCGTGGGGTTGCGCTGGCTAAACGCCAGGCCGAGCGCCGCGATGACGCTCGTGCCCAGGTATACGTAACGATGGTCGGCCTTGATAAAGGAGGCCAGGCGATTGATGGTTTTCATGCTGCCTCCCTATGCCGGCTGACGGTCGAGGCACGCGTCCCACATTTGGTCGCGCTCCTCTTGGCTGACGCCCTTGAGCGTCTTATCGATGAGCTTAAGCAGCTTGTCCGAGCCCTTGCGGCAGCCGACGTTTGCCGCGACCTCCTGTTTGAAGCCCTCGCCCTCGGCAAATTGAATCGGCACGATACCCGGGTTTTGGGCCATATAGCCCTTCTCGTTTTCGGTGTTGTAGGTCACGGCGTCGCACGTGCCCTGCAGCAGGTTCGAAAACACCGTGGGAACCGAATCGACCGGATTCTTGTGGACGACGCCCGGAATCTCGTCGATGACGGTATCGAGCATGGTGTCCTTTTGGCCGAGCACCGTAGCACCGCTGAAGTCGCTGAGCTTAGTGGCGTTTTGGTAGGGAGAGCCCTCTTTTACGAACAGACCAAAGTAGCCGATAAAGTATGGGTCGGAAAAGCCGACGGACTCCTCGCGCTCGGGCGTGGCGCTCATGCCGGCGATGATGAGGTCGATCTGGCCGTTATTGAGCGAATCGATAAGGCCCGAGAAGCTCTGCTTGACGGCAACGGGCTCGCCGCCGAGGGCCTTGCAGACGATCTTGGCGATCTGCACGTCGTAGCCGTCGGCATAGGCGCCCTGCACGTTATCGATGGGGATGGTGAACTCGCTGGCCTCGGAAACCTGCCAGTTGTACGGGGCGTAGGCCGCCTCCATGCCAATGCGGATCTTGTCCTTGCCGATGACGGAATCGGACAGGTCGTCGCGACCGCCGCCCGTCGTAGGCTGAACTACTTCTAGCGTGGACGGACGCTGGCAGCCGGCAAGCGCGCCGGCGACGACGGTAGCGCTCGCAGCGAGAGCGCTACCCAAGAAGATGCGACGGCTGCATACCGGCTGTGGATGCGCGTCGCGCTGTAGTCGAGGTTGCATCTGATGCCTTCCTGTTTTGCTTTGCTGACAACAGGACAGGATACCGCAGCGGCGGAACCGATAGGGCGCGCAAAAGATTAACGGAGCAAAAAGCCCCCTGCCCGGTGTGGCGGGCTAGTCGTTGGGTGTTCCTATAGTTTTGTCAACCGTCGGGGCTACTCCCGGTAGGGCACCCGGTCGCGCATCACGGC
>CAKUFT010000073.1 GCA_934650095.1 uncultured Collinsella sp. | reverse complement strand
CTCCCCCACTTGCACACTCAAAAGTACACCGTGCACAAAAAAGGAGGCCTCCGCATCGCCGCGGAGGCCTCCTTTTGTATTCGTTACTACGATAAATCATCCTCGTAGGGCATGATCTCGGCCAGGTAGCCCTTCTTTTTGAGTATGGCCTCGATCTCGTCGAGGGCCTGCTCGTCTTCTGCCGCAATGCGATGGAAGTGATAGCCGCTGGTCACCGTCAGCAACGGAAAGCTCTTGCCGCTGGCGATGTCGTGCAGGTAGCGCTCGATATCGCGGCGGTTGCGGATGTCCAGGTCGGCCGTGATCTTGCCGTACACGCGATGGTTGACGATCACGTTGAGCACGGCGCCGCCCGCATCGACGATGCTCGTGAGCTCGTCGCCCGCCTGCTCCACGCTGTGGCGCACCTTGACCAGGCGCGTGGGCACAGCCGGACTGCTCTCGGCTTCCTGCAGCACGTAGCCGCGGTTGGTAGCGACGATATCGTGCCCGTCGGCGCGCAGCAAGGCAATGTCTTGCACCACGACCTGACGGCTCACGCCCACCTCGCGGGCAAGCGCGCTGCCCGAAACGGGATCTTTAGCCCCCTCGAGCACGGCCATGATGGCACGGCGACGCTCGCGGGCGTTCATTATTTACCGTCCAGCAGACGCAGGTGCTTAAGCGAAAGGTCGAGGATCGGCGCGGAGTGCGTCAGGGCGCCCGAGCTAATAAAATCGACGCCCAGGTCGGCCAGGGCGCGAATGTTGCCGGCGTCCACATTGCCCGAGCACTCGGTCTTGGCGCGACCGTCGATAAGCTCGATGGCGGCGGCCATATCGTCGTGGGTCATGTTGTCGAACATGATGATGTCGGCGCCAGCCTCTACGGCCTCGCGCACCATGTCCAGATTCTCGCACTCAATCTCGACCGTCGTGGTAAACGACGCATGGGCGCGCGCCATCTCGATCGCACGTGCCACGCCACCGGCGGCGTCGATGTGATTGTCCTTGAGCATGACGGCCGTCGACAGGTTGTAGCGGTGGTTGCTGCCGCCGCCGATCTCGACTGCGGCCTTCTCGAAGACGCGCATGCCCGGCGTGGTCTTGCGCGTGTCGACGAGCACGGTCTTGGTGCCTTCGAGCGCCGCGGCCATCTGATGCGTATAGGTGGCGATACCGCTCATGCGCTGCAGGTAGTTGAGCGCCACGCGCTCGCCCGAAAGCAGCACGCGCGCGTCGCCGCGCACCTGGCCCACATGGTCGCCGGCGTGCACCTCGTCGCCGTCCGCGACATCAAACAGCACCGAGCTCTGCGAATCCAGTAGCTCGAAGGTGCGGGCGAACACATCCAGGCCGGCGATGATGCCGTCGGCCTTGGCGATGAGCTCAACGGTAGCGGGACGCGCCGTGGGGCACACGCTCGCCGTGCTCACGTCCTCAAACGTGATGTCCTCGCGCAGAGCCTGCAAAATCAGATCATCGACGACGAGCTTCATGGTAATGGGATTCATGGTCTACTCCTCCACGGCCTGCGTGCCGGCGGCACGGGCCAAATCATCGATTGCAAGGGTATCGGCGCTCAGGGCGCGGTGACGTCCGTCGAGCGCGGGCTCGCCGGCCTGCTCCACGGCAAGCGACTCGCCGGTGCGCATACGCCAAGCGGCGCGGCGACCCCAAACCAGGGACTCGAGCAGGCTGTTAGAAGCCAGGCGGTTCTTGCCGTGCACGCCGTTGCAGGCCGTCTCGCCGGCGGCGTAAAGCTCGGGCATCGAGGTGCAGCCGTCCTTGTCGACCCACACGCCGCCCATAAAGTAGTGCTGCGTGGGCGTGACGGGAATGGGCTCGTCCAAGATGTCGCGGCCGTCCTCCAGGCAGCGCGCGCGGATGTTGGCGAAGTGTCCGGTCACCACGTCGCGCTCGACGGGGGCAAAGCTCAGCCACTCGTGCTCGGTGCCGTCCTGCTTCATCTGCTCGCGAATGGCGGCGGCGACCACGTCTCGCGGCTGCAGCTCGTCGGTAAAGCGCTCGCCGGCGGCGTTGAGCAGGATCGCGCCCTCGCCGCGGCAGCTCTCGCTGATCAGGAAGGTGCGGCCCGGCTGCGGCGAGAACAGGCCCGTGGGGTGGATCTGCACGTAGTCCAGATGCTCCATCGTAATGCCATGCTCCTGGGCAATATAGCAGGCGTCGCCCGTGAGCTGCGGGTAGTTGGTCGAGTGGTCGTACACGCCACCGATGCCGCCCGTCGCCCACAGCGTATGGCGAGCGTGAATCTCAAACGGCTCGCCGGCGTGCACGCCCTCGGCGGCATTTGCCAGCTCGTCGGCGGGACGGACCGAGTCGTCCTCGTCCACGGGCACGGCGACGACACCGGTGCAAACCGTGGCGCCATCGCGCTCGGCGGTCAGGATATCGGTCATGGCAACGCGCTCCAGAATCTGCACGTTATCCAACTTGCGAACGGCTTGGAGCAGCTTGGTCGTGATCTCCTTGCCCGTAATATCGGCATGGAAGGCGATGCGCGGGCGGCTGTGCGCGCCCTCGCGGGTAAAGTCGAGGCTGCCGTCGGCCTTGCGCTCAAAGTCCACGCCCATGGCCAGCAGGTCGTTGATGACCGAGCGGCTCGAGCGGATCATGATGTCAACACTCTCGCGGCGGTTCTCGTAATGGCCGGCGTGCATGGTGTCTTCAAAGAAGGCGTCGTAGTCCGAGCCCTCGGGCAGCACGCAGATGCCGCCCTGCGCGAGCATGGAATCGCACTCGTCGACGGCGCCCTTGGAGAGCATGATCACGCGCGTGCTCGTCGGCAGATTGAGCGCCGCGTACAGGCCCGCCACGCCGCAGCCGGCAATGACGACGTCACATTCCATATCGGGGTATTGCTTGGTTTCCATAGGAATCCTCTCCCTTGAATGTGACAAAGGGACTGTCCCTTTGTCACATTGTTTTAGCGCGCTGCGTACTCGAGCATGCGGTCGAGCGTGAGCTTGGCCTGGTCGGCGGCCTCGTCCGACACGCCGATCTGCACCTCGCCCTCGCCCGTCTCCAGGCAGCGCACGAGCTTTTCGAGCGTGATGAGATCCATGTTGACGCAGGTGGGCTGCACCGCGGGGAAGTAGAACTTCTTGCCGGCGCCCTGGCAGCGGCGCTCGAGCTCGTAGAGCACGCCGCGGACCGTCACGATAATGAACTCGCTCGCGTCCGACTCCTCGGCGTACTTGATGATGCCGGCGGTAGAGCCGATGTAGTCGGCCTCGGCAAGAACATCGGCCTTGCACTCGGGGTGCGCCAGCACGAGCGCATTGGGGTGCGCCTCCGTCGCATCGACGATCTGCTCGACGGTGATGATGTGGTGGCGCGGGCAGTAGCCCTTGTTGAGGATGACATGCTTTTGGGGCACCTGCTCGGCTACGAAACGACCAAGGTTTTGGTCGGGAATGAACAGGATGTGCTGCTGCGGCAACTCGGAGACGATCTTGACGGCGTTAGAGCTGGTAACGCACACGTCACTCCAGCTCTTGATCTCGACCGTCGAGTTGACGTAGCACACCACGGCAAGGTCGTCGCCATACTCGGCGCGGGCCGCGTCGACCGTCTCGCGCTTGACCATGTGCGCCATGGGACAGTCCGCGCCCGGCTCGGGCAGCAGCACGGTCTTGGTGGGATTGAGCAGCTTGGCGCTCTCGCCCATAAACTCCACGCCGCACAGCACGATGGTCTGCTGCGGCAGGCTCTTGGCGAGCTTTGCCAGGTAAAAGCTGTCGCCGACGTAATCGGCCACAGCCTGGACCTCGGGCGCCACGTAATAATGTGCCAGGATCACCGCGTCGCGTTGGGTTTTTAGTTGCTGAATGGCCTCGACGAGCTCTGCGGGCACCAGTGCCGCGCGCTCCGTTGCCGTCGTTGCCGATGCCAGGCCGGCCGCAATATCGCGTGCAAGCTCCGATGCATCCATGTTCGCGCTCTGTGCCATCAAGGCCCCTCTCTTTTGGCGAATCTTGGGGCTTTAGTATGACACCTAGGTTTACAGCTGACAAGACAGCTGTAAACCTAGGTGTAAAGTTG
>CAKUFT010000072.1 GCA_934650095.1 uncultured Collinsella sp. | reverse complement strand
ACGAGGCTCTGAGGGGATGCCATGTCTCAAGAAACCATCCGCGCGGCCGAGCGTGCCGCGGGACAGGTGAACGCCATGTCGACGTATGATCCGGACTCCGACCAGCTGCATGAGGAATGCGGCGTTTTTGGTGTCTGGGCGCCCGATCGCGACGTGGCTCGACTGACGTACTTTGGCCTGCGTGCACTGCAGCACCGTGGCCAAGAATCGGCGGGAATCGCCGTGGGTGACGGCGGTACGGTTATGGTCCGCAAGGATCTGGGCCTGCTCGACCGCGTGTTCTCCAATGCCGACTTGTCGACACTCTCCGGTCAGCTGGCCGTGGGTCATGTGCGCTACGGCACCGCCGGCGCCAAGAGCTGGGAAGCCTCTCAGCCGCACCTCTCTACCATCAATAGCGTCATTATCGCGCTCGCGCACAACGGCACCCTCGTCAACACCGACGAGCTGCGCCGCCAGCTGATCGAGCTGGGCGTGCCGTTCCTCTCCAACTCGGATTCCGAGGTCGCGACCAAGCTCATCGGCTACTTTACCCAGCGTACGGGCCATCTGCGCGAGGGCATTCGCAAGACCATGGAGCTCGTGCGCGGCGGCTACGCCATGACGCTCATCAATGAGCAGGCACTCTACGCCTTCCGCGACCCGCACGGCATTCGCCCGCTCGTGTTGGGCAAGCTGGTGGACGAGGGCCTGGACCAGGCCGATGCGGCATCCGTTTCGCAGCTGCCGTCGCAGGACGGCGCCGCGACGGTTGGCGCCACCACCCATGTCACCCGCGCCGGCGGCTGGGTCGTCGCCTCCGAGACTTGTGCGCTCGACATTGTGGGCGCCGAGTACGTCCGCGACGTCCGTCCCGGCGAGATTTTGCGCATCAGCGCCGAGGGCCTTGTGTCCGAGCAGGGCGTGCCTGCTGCCGAGGAGCCTGCTAACTGCATCTTTGAGCAGGTCTACTTCGCTCGTCCCGATTCCATCATGAACGGCAAGAGCGTCTACGCCTGCCGTTATGACATGGGTCGTCAGCTGGCACATGAGGAGCCCGTCGAGGCCGACCTGGTCATCGGCGTGCCCGACTCCGGCCTGCCGCCCGCGGAGGGCTATTCGCACGAGAGCGGTATTCCCTTTGGCGAGGGCCTTATCAAGAACCGCTATGTGGGCCGTACGTTCATCGAGCCTACGCAGGAGCTGCGCGCCATGGGCGTGCGCATGAAGCTCAATCCGCTGCGCGACAACATCGAGGGCAAGCGCCTGGTCGTCATCGACGACTCTATCGTGCGCGGCACCACCATGGTGCAGCTCGTCAAGATGCTGCGCAACGCCGGCGCCAAAGAGATTCACATTCGCATCAACTCGCCCGAGGTCATCTGGCCGTGCTTCTACGGCATCGATACCGATGTGCAGTCGCAGCTCATCAGCGCCAACAAGACGGTCGATGAGATTTGTGAGTACATCGGCGCCGATTCGCTGGCCTTCCTTTCGGTCGAGGGTTTGCTGAAGGTCATGCCCAAGGGCGGTTACTGCGATGCGTGCTTTACCGGCCGCTATCCCGTGGCGATTCCCGAGAGTTTTGGCCGCGACAAGTTTATGGAGGGCTTTAAGCCCCGCAACCTGGACAAGCCGCTGCACTTTGACGACGACGCCGTGGTCGAGAAATACGATGACCGCAGCTGGGAAGAGGAGCACGGCGAGGCCTAAAACCTGCCATTTAGGGACAGGTTTATTTTGGCAGGTTTTATCTGCTGTTTTGTTGATATGACGGCGCGCGCTGTTATGGCGCGCGCCGAAATGAACGCAACTATGAACACCGTTTGGCGCCCGCGCGGCGCCACGGTAGTGGGAGAGGAAGGCTCAGATGAGCGACAGCAAGCATGTGACGTACGAGGACGCCGGCGTCGATACCGCCGAGGGTGGCCGCGCCGTCGACGCTATTAAGCAGATGGTCAAGGACACCAACCGCCCCGAGGTTATCGGCGGCATCGGTGGCTTTGGTGGCCTGTTCTCGGCCGCCGCGCTTAAGGATATGGAAGACCCGATCCTGATCAGCGGCACCGACGGCGTGGGCACCAAGCTCGTGCTCGCCCAGATCATGGACCGTCACGAGACGGTAGGCCAGGACCTGGTCGCTATGTGCGTCAATGACATTTTGGCTTCGGGCGCCGAGCCGCTGTTCTTCCTGGATTACGTTGCCATCGGTCACATTGAGGCCGAGCACATGGCAAAGATCATCAAGGGTGTGGCCGACGGCTGCAAGCTCGCGGGCTGTGCGCTCGTGGGCGGCGAGATGGCCGAGCACCCCGGCGTCATGGCTCCGGCCGATTACGACCTCGCCGGCTTTACCGTGGGTGTTGTCGATCGTCCCAAGATGCTTGACCCCGCGAACGTTCGCCCCGGCGACGTGATTCTGGGCCTGCCTTCCACCGGCGTGCACTCCAACGGCTACTCGCTCGTGCGCAAGGTCATCGGTGTCGACGGTATCAAGCCGGGTACGCCCGAGGCTGCCGCTAAGGCCGAGGAGCTAAGCCGTCCGCTCGAGGAGCTCGGCGGTGCTTCGCTGGCCGACGCTCTGCTGGCCCCCACGCGCATCTATGTGAAGCCGATTCTGGAGCTGCTGCGCGGCGGTGCCAACGTGCACGCCATCGCCCACATCACCGGCGGCGGTATTACCGAGAACCTCAACCGCGCGCTCGCCGACGACGTCGACGCCGTGGTCACCCGCAACGGCGCCGAGATGGGCTGGGATGTTCCGCCCGTTATTACTTACGTGTCGCGTCAGGCCGAGCTCGCGCCCAACGAGGCATGCAAGACCTTCAACATGGGCGTCGGCCTGTGCCTGATTGTTGCCCCCGAGGACGAGGCCGCCGTGACCGAGGCACTGGTCGCGCTGGGCGAGAAGCCGTTCCGCGTGGGCGAGTGCGTCGAGGGTTCCGGTAAGGTCGTGTACTCCGATGAGCGCTAACGAGCAGATGGCTGCTGCCGAGGGCCTGGGCTATGTGCCCTACACCCGTCCGACCGGCACCGATACGGCTGAGCCGCTTAAGATCGGCGTGCTTATCAGCGGTTCGGGTACCAACCTGCAGGCGCTGATCGACCTGATCGCCGCCGGCAAGCTCAACGCCTCGATTGAGCTTGTGGTGTCGAGCCGTCCTTCGGCCAAGGGCCTACAGCGCGCCGAGCGTGCGGGCATCCAGACACTCACGCTGTCCAAGGATGTCTATGCCGACCCCGTCGCCGCCGACGAGATCATCGCGCACGAGTTGCTCGAGCGAGGCTGCGAATATGTGGTCATGGCCGGCTACATGCGCATGGTGCACACGCCGCTGCTGGCGGCGTTCCCCAATCGCGTGGTCAACCTGCATCCGGCGCTGTTGCCCAGCTTTACCGGTGCCCACGCGATTGACGACGCGTTTGCTCGTGGCGTCAAGGTGACCGGCGTGACCGTGCACTTTGCCAATGAGATCTACGACAACGGCCCCATCATCGCCCAGCGCGCGCTGGCTGTCGAGGAGGGCTGGGACGTCGACACGCTCGAGGAGCACATCCACGCGATCGAGCACGTGCTGTATCCCGAGGTCGTGCAGATGCTCGCCGACGGCCGCGTCCACGTGTTGGAGAGCGGCAAGGTCGCCGTGGATCCGGCGAAATAATGACTCGCTGTAAAGGCGGTTGGGTGTAGCGAGTACGCCTAACCGCCTTTTTTATTGTGTTTTGGGTTGCTTGATTTAGCTGGAATTGAATAGGCTGCTCTTCTTGCCTGGTATTTAACATTTTTTAGGTTGAGGCAGCGGAGTGCTAGAGGTAATGCGTTCAATAGCTGCGGCAATGCAAAATATGGCAGGAATGAATACCTGATTTTTAGCGATTTCTATTTATCGCCTATTTATCATCTAGTTATCAATTGTCTGTCTCCTTTAGAACGGATGGCCTCATTATCGACGGCCTGCACCGATGCTGAAGTTTTTTAATTGCATTAATGACTGTTCTTTGCAAGGCAATGATTCGACTTTGTGTTCCCTACATTGGCTCAAAAAGAAACCCACGAGCTAAAGGCCGGAAGACGTACGTTTATCGAATGCCTCTTGCCACGATGTGCGGGGGGTGTTCCTATAGTTTTGTCAACCGGGAAATGCCGTCCGCGCGACTGAATCGCGGCATGCTAGCGCCAGGCCA
>CAKUFT010000071.1 GCA_934650095.1 uncultured Collinsella sp. | reverse complement strand
ATCTGCGCCTTGCGCTCAAGGCCATAGCTAAAGATCTCGCGGATGATGGAACTCTCCGCGCCGCGAGCATACATGGTTTCGTTAATCATCTGTTCCCCTTTCGCATAGGCGGTATTGTACGCTTTAGTCGGGCAAAGTACGGTAGCAATGTTGATTGGGGACAGACTTAAATGCGTGAAAACACTCATTTAAGTCTGTCCCCAATCAACAGGCGGCTCCATATCGCTCAAAAAAGCCTCCGCAGGTTTCCCCACGGAGGCTTTCGTCACAAAGACTATTTGTCGGCGTCGGTGTCGGCATTGACGGCACAGTCATCGCCAGCATCATCGGATGCGGCTTCGGCATCCTCCTGCATAGCCGCCTGCGCAAAGGCCGCGGCGTCGGCCGCCAGCTCCTCCTCGCTCATGCGAGGCGCGCGCTTCTTGGTCGGCATGCCGGCCGCCTTGGCGTTGCGCTCCTCCTTGGCCGCCAGGATATCGCCCTCGCGCTCAAGGTAGGAATCCCACTCGTTGTCGAGCAGGGCGTTCACGGCATCGCCCTCAACGGTCTCGCGCTCAAGCAGCACCTTGGCCATCAGATCGAGCTGATCGCGACGGGCATCAAGAATCTCGACCGCACGGCGATGGGCCTCACGCATAATGCGCTGAACCTCGATATCGATGCGACGCGCCGTTTCCTCGGAGTAATCCTGGTGATCGGCGTAGTCGCGGCCCAGGAACACCTGATGCTGCGCCTCGCCAAAGACCTGGGTACCCAGTTCCTCGCTCATGCCCAAGCGCGTGACCATCTCGCGCGCCATCTTGGTTGCACGCTCCAGGTCGTTGCTCGCGCCCGACGTGATGTCGTCGCACATGAGTTCCTCGGCAACGCGGCCGCCCAAGAACACGGCGAGCTCATCGAGCATCTCGTTCTTGGTCTTAAGGAAGTGGTCCTCCTGCGGCAGTTGCAGCGTGTAGCCCAGAGCCTGGCCGCGGCTGACAATCGAGATCTTGTGGACCGGATCGGAGTGCTCCAAGATGTGGCCCACCAGGGCGTGGCCGCTCTCGTGGTAGGCAATCGTGGTGCGCTCGGCCTCGGTCATAACGCGACCCTTGCGCTGCGGTCCGGCAATCACGCGCTCCATCGATTCCTCGACCTCATCCATCGAGATCACGGAACGGTGGCGACGAGCAGCCAAAAGCGCAGACTCGTTAAGCAGGTTTGCCAGATCGGCGCCGGTAAAGCCAACGGTCATCTGGGCGAGCTTCTCAAACTTAACGTCCTCGTCCATCGGCTTGTTCTCGGCATGCACGCGCAAAATCTGCTCGCGGCCCTTCACGTCCGGACGGTCGACCGTCACCTGGCGGTCAAAACGGCCGGGACGCAGCAGCGCCGGATCCAGAATGTCGGGGCGGTTGGTGGCGGCAATCAGGATGACCGACTCGCTCTCCTCAAAACCGTCCATCTCGACCAGCAGCTGATTGAGCGTCTGCTCGCGCTCGTCGTGGCCGCCGCCCAAGCCGGCTCCGCGCTGACGTCCCACAGCATCGATCTCATCGATAAAGATGATCGACGGGGCCTGGGACTTGGCCTCCTTAAAGAGGTCGCGCACGCGGCTGGCACCGACGCCCACGAACATCTCGACGAAGTCGGAACCCGAAATGCTAAAGAACGGTACGCCCGCTTCGCCGGCAACAGCCTTGGCCAGCAGCGTCTTACCGGTGCCCGGAGGGCCCACGAGCAATACACCACGCGGAATCTTGGCGCCCAGCTTGCGGTAGCGATCCGGATCGCTCAAGAAGTCGCGGATCTCCTCGAGCTCCTCGACCGCCTCGTCCACGCCGGCAACGTCCTCAAACTTGACCTTGGGGCGCGTGGCCTCGTTGGTCTTGGCGTTGGTCTTGCCAAACTGCATGTTCCTGTTGTTGGCACCCATCATCTGGCGCATAAAGTAGAACATGATGGCGATCAGGGCAATCGTCGGCAGCACGCTCATCGCCAAGTCGCCCCAAAAATCGGGGTCGTTGGTGTTGACGATGTACTTGGTGTCGGGGTGCTCCGCCATGAGCTCGGCAAGCGAATCGGAACCGACATAGGTCGAGGAAAAGCTCTTGAGCTCGCTCGTGTCGCCCTTGTCCTTTTTCGTCTTCCAGTAATGACCCGTCACGCTTCCGTCCTGAACCGTATAGGTCAGATCTTCGACGCGATCCTGCTTGATGGCGCTGACCATCTCACTCGTCGCGAGCTTTACGGTATTGCTGGAGTTGGCAAAGCCGGAACCCATATTAAAGAAGGCATAGCCCAGAAGCGCGCAAGCCAAAATAAAATACAGCCAGCCCGTACGCGTGGGCTTCTTGCCTCCGGGCATCCCCGGGATCTTAGGCTCCCGGGGAGTCTGGGAATTGTTATCGTTACGGTCGTCGGGCATCTTACGAATAAACCTCCGGTTTCAAAATGCCCAGATACGGAAGGTTACGATAGCGCTCGGCATAGTCGAGGCCGTAGCCCACCACAAAGGCATCGGGGCAATGGGTTCCAACATACTTGGGCGTGACGGCCGAGACGCGGTCCTCAACGTCCTTCCACAGGAAGGCAGCGACCTCCAGAGAAGCGGGCTTGCGGCTCTCGAGGTTCTTCATCAGATACTTGAGCGTCAGGCCCGAGTCCAGAATGTCCTCGACGATCAGCACGTCGCGACCGCGGATGTCGATATCCAGGTCCTTAATGATACGCACGATACCGGAGGACTTCACTCCGTCGCCGTAGCTCGAAACAGCCATGAAATCGATATTGGTCGGCAGCTCGATCTTGCGCATCAGGTCGCCCATAAAGACCACGGCGCCGCGCAGGACCGCAATCAGCACCAGATCCTTACCCGCGTAGTCACGAGTAATCTCCTCGCCCAGGCGAGAGACGATACCGTCGATATCCTCCTGCGCAAACAGAACCTTCTCGATATCCGGATGTTGAGAAGCCATGACAACCCTTTCTTGTGCTTATCGTCCACACACCGCCGTATGGACGCGAACTACACATTCTAGCAGCGCACGGGGTAAATTTACCAGCCCGTGCGCCATCAGCGCGGGAATAGCGTCAACGTCGCACAGAATAGCTGGCGCAGGGCGCTATTCCGCATCGACCACGCGGAGCAGATACGCCACACGCGTTGCGGCCGTGCATTTAAAGCGCTCGTCCGCGCGAACGCCTGCGACCCATACCACGGAACCTCCCGGAGCCGTTCTTACCACGGGGACGCTCGCACGCTCAGAAACAGGTATACGGGCCTCATTGAGCAGATCGGATACCTTCTTGCTTCGGCCGCTCATACCTAACGGACACATCACATCCCCCGGAGCGGGGCCGTCAACCCACAGACGCGCCGAACGTGCCTCGGCGGGAATCTCCCCGCGCGAGCCGGCGAGCATTCGCTCGCTATCGCGGTCGGCAAAGCCCAGAGCCGCCGCATCCACCATAGCGGCCACCTCTCCAGCAGCCGCAAGCTCGCGGGCACGGCGCACAATATCGCATCCGGGCTCCACAGCAATCGGCTCTGCTGTCAACACACGACTCCCGCCAAGCGGCAGACGGCCGGGCACGGCAACCCAGTCCGCAACCAGCCCCTCACGCGCCGCAGGTGACTTAAGCGCCAGCATGCCAAACTCCACACGCGCATCAATTCCCGCCGGCAGCGTTACCGAACCCGAACCCGCGGCGACGCAGGAAAGCACGCGCTCCACATGCCGCATCTCCGGGCGCGCATCCGGATCGATGCGCTTAATCGCCAACCGCACGATACGCCGCGCGATCACAACCTCAGCAGCCGCAAGGCGACGCGCGTCAAGGATTAGCGCGCCCGCCGCCTCTTTACGCAGGCAGCTTCGAAAGGCTTGCGCCGAAAGCTGAGACAGAAACGCATCCTCGTCCCCCAGGATCTCGCAGGCAGCGCCAATCGTCTTGCACACGCTCGCATTGCGCTGAGCCACCACCGGCATCACGCGATGGCGCACGTAGTTACGCAGATACGAGATGTCCTCGTTGCTCTCGTCCTCTCGCCACGGCTGACCATGTACCTGCAGATAGCTCACGAGCTCATCATGAGTCAGGTCGAGCAAGGGCCGCACCACGATATTCCTCCGGCGAGGAATGCTCGATAGGCCCGCGGGCCCCGACCCCTTAATCGCGTTCATCAAAAACGTTTCCGCGCGATCCGAAGACGTGTGCGC
>CAKUFT010000070.1 GCA_934650095.1 uncultured Collinsella sp. | reverse complement strand
ATGATCACCTTGAGCGCCACAAAGGAGTGCGCCAGGCCCACTGCCAGCGGGAACAGGAAGAATACCGCTTGCTGCGCCATCACCGAATGGCGAATCTGGCGGTCGTCACAGCCAATCTGTGCCAGCACACGATAGCTGCGGCTGCCGTCGGCCACATTGGAGAGCTGCTGGATCGACAGTATCGCCGCGCACGCAACGACCAGTACAAAGCCAATGTAGATGGCCAGATAGCTAATCATGCCGTTCATCTGCGCTGCTTGCGTGTACATCTCGGAACGCGTGATGAAGACTCCCCACGACCCCGGCTTCTTGCCGTCAACGAGCAGATTATCGAGCAAGGTGTATTTAATGCTCTCGTCTGCCTCGGTCGTATCCATACCCTGTTTGTAATTAACGAGCAGATTACTGGCATACGGCTGCAGATTAAGCTGGGACAGCAGCTCATCGGCTACGACCACGGTACCGGGATTGCTGCCCATCGCTGAGTTGGCGATGGCCGCCGTGTCCTCGTCCGACTTATCGGTTGCGGGCTTGAGCTCATGCCCGCCCAAGGTGAGGGTATGGCCGCCAGCCATATACTTGGTGTACAGGTCGCCCAGCTCACCGCCCATATCACACGTGAGCAGATACTGGTCACGGCCAATGCTCACCGGCTCCTCGCCCATCATCTGGCGCAGCTTGTTGTACTGGCTCGCCGGCGTCACAAACAGACCCATCGCATCGGCGTTGCTTCCCTCGAGCGCCTTGGGAAGTTTTTCGCCCATGGCCTTGCACATCTCACCCGCCACCACCGAGGGGCCCGAGCCGCCAAGCGGGTAACTCAGATACGAATCGATCTGCACATGCTCACCGGCAACATCGGCGATATTGACCTTCTTGCCGGTCTCGTCGTTGTTGTCCGCCGACTTGCGCTCACCATGCCATGCAGCGTACAAATCGACCGTTGCATCGGCCAGCACCATGCGATCGGCCTCAGACGGATTGACATACTCCTTGTAGTAGTCGAGCGTTTCGGGCGTGTAATAGACATACGTCTGAGACACGTCAACAGGGTTATAGCGCTCCAGGTTTTCGTTCATCACGTTGGCAATCGACATACCGCAGGTCACCGAGGTGATGGCGAGGAACAGAATCATCGCGATGACGCCCATCGAAAAGCACACCGTGTTGACCTTGGCCGCAAGCTGGCGCACGGTAAACATGTTGAGGCCGCGCCAATACACGCCGCGCAAGCTCTGCAGCAGCTTGATGAGCATGCCCGAGAGTCCCCAGAACAGGGCAAAGGTGCCAACCGTGACCATGGCCGTGGTGATGCCAAACTGGGTCATAGCCTGCTGAAGTGTATCGTCCGTCGCGGTCAGCGGAAAACCGTCGCGCAGCAGGCGGTAATAGGCCACGCCTACAAGCGCCACGCCCACAACGAAGATGCCAATCGCGATCCAGGGGTTACGCGTCTTGATGCTCTCGTTGCGACGCTCGGCACCCATAAGCTCGATGAGCCTGGTGCGACGCACGGCGCGCAGGTTCAGCAGCAGCGTGAGCACAAACATCACAAGCATGCAGGCGAGCGTCAGGTTAAAGGCATGCACCGAGAAGAAAAAGTGGAAGTCGGCGATCTGCGTCTTAAAGAGCGAGGCCGTAAAGAACGTCATGAGCTGGGAGAGTCCCACACCCAGCACAATGCCGGCGGCAAAGGCCACGACCGATACTATCACGGTCTCGAGTGCCATGATCGTGGCAACGCGCCCGCGCCCCATGCCGAGCACCTGGTACAGGCCAAACTCCTTTTTGCGGCGTTTCATGATGAAGTTGTTGGCATACACCATCAAAAAGGCCATGACACCGGCCAAAAAGTACGTCAGGTAGCCGAGCATGCTGCCCATAACCTGTGCCAAGCCCTCTTCATCGATTCCGGCGATGTCGACCTGCATCGAGACGGTGTTGAAGGCATAGAAAAC
Organism: uncultured Collinsella sp.; assembly: GCA_934650095.1. Lineage (GTDB taxonomy): Bacteria > Actinomycetota > Coriobacteriia > Coriobacteriales > Coriobacteriaceae > Collinsella. Next base: position 2,246 of record CAKUFT010000070.1, on the reverse strand, counting down.
GGTGACGCCCAGGGTAAGCGTCAGCAGGTAGACGAGGTAGTCGCGGCCGGCGCGGCGGACGTTGCCCCAAGCGAGTTTACAGAGCATCGGAGCCCTCACCGCCCATCATGGCAACGACCTCCATAATGCGGTCGAAGAACTCTCGGCGGTCAGTGTCGCCGCGGCGCAGCTCGGTAAAGATCTTGCCGTCGCGAATAAACAGCACACGGCTCGTGTAGCTGGCGGCAAAGCTGTCGTGCGTAACCATGAGCACGGTGGCGCGCAGGCGGCGGTTGAGGGCTTCTAGACTCTCGAGCAGCAGACGGGCGCTCTTAGAATCGAGGGCGCCGGTGGGCTCGTCGGCCATAATCATAGTGGGGTCGGTGACGAGCGCGCGAGCCGCGGCAACGCGCTGCTGCTGGCCGCCGGACATCTGGTAGGGATACTTGTCGAGCACCTGGCTAATAGACAGACGCGCGGCCACATCCTGCACGCGGGTCGAGATCTCTGCCGAGTTTGTGCGGGCGATGGTGAGCGGCAGGGCAATGTTCTCGCGCGCCGTGAGCGTGTCAAGCAGGTTGGAGTCCTGGAAGATGAAGCCCAGCTCCTCGCGGCGGAACTGCGAAAGCTTGGCCTGCTTCATGCGCGTCACGTCCTGGCCGTTGATGCGGATGGTGCCGCTCGTGGCGCTATCGATGGTCGAAACGCAGTTGAGCAACGTCGACTTGCCCGAGCCCGAGGCGCCCATGATGCCAACGAATTCGCCGCGGTTGACGGTAAAGCTGACGTCGTTGAGCGCGCGGGTTACGTTGCCCAGCGCGCCGTATACCTTTTCGAGATGCGCGACCTCCAGTACCGGGGTCGCTGCTTGCATGGTTTGCATACCGAGTCCTTTCTTGCGATTAGTCTACGGCATCTATAGTCGCAAGGAGACGAGTCCGCTACCATCGATATGGCTTACGCTTGCCTTACCGTTGTGTAAGGTAGGGGTAGCGACCCTGTCACGTGTTGATGTTGAGAGAGGACTCCTGTTGAAGACCGTTCATGTTGCTGCTGGGATCATTCGCAAGGATGGGTCCGACGAGCTGCTTGCCGTGCAGCGCGGCTACGGCGACATGCAGGGGCTTTGGGAGTTCCCGGGCGGCAAGCTCATGCGCGGTGAGACGCCCGAAGACGCCGTGCGCCGCGAGCTTATGGAAGAGCTGCAGGTAAAGGTCACCAACCTGCGCGATTTCTATACCGTTGAGTATGACTACCCCGATTTCCATCTCTCCATGGAATGCTATTACTGCTCGCTGGCCGATGAATCCGATGAACCCCAGAAGCACGACCGGCAACTCGACATCCGCTGGATTCCGCGTACATCGCTGGCAACGGTGGAATGGATGCCCGCCGACAAGGGACTGATTGATGCGCTGATCGAGCTCAAGGAAGACCGGCTCGAGGCAAGCGCCGCCGATGACGCTGAGGACACTACGGCCGACGAGCCCACCACCAAACCCAAGCGCAAAACCAAACGCCGCTCCAAAAAGCGCCCCAAACCCGGTCTGCTCGACGGCATCGACACCTCGGACCTCTCCGCCGACGAGCGCGAGCTAGTCCGCCGTCGCGCCGCCATTAAAAAGTCCATGAAAGGCAACAAGCGCGCCAATACCAAGCCCGAGCTGCTCGTTCGCCAGCGCCTGCGCGCCGCGGGACTCACGGGTTATCGCCTGGAATGGAAAGTTCCCGGCAAGCCCGACATCGCCTTCCCCGGACGCAAGATCGCCATCTTCGTCAACGGCTGCTTTTGGCACCGCTGCCCCAAGTGCAATCCGAGCCAGCCCAAGCGCAACGTTGAGTTTTGGGAGGCAAAGTTCCATCGCAACGTTGAGCGCGACCGCACCGCCGTGGCAGCACTCACTCAAATGGGCTGGACGCCCATAACCATCTGGGAATGCGAACTCAAAAAGGACCGCATCGACGCCACGATGGAAAAGGTCATCGAGCAGGTGCGTGCCGTGGCACCGCAACGCTAACAGCGAGCATTCACACGCTCCGCACGTCCGCGCCACGTCTACGCCACAAACCTTAGAAAGCCCTTAAGCTCAAAACCTTTCAAGAGTGTTACTCAATAGCCTTGACCTGCGGTTTCACTGTAATCGCAAACCTCATTAAGCCTTTCTTTAGCGCTTCTTTGTAACGGCCGCTGCATAATACTGCCAACGCACGGGACCTAGCAGCACACCCCGTGCGCAACCTTTTGGTGGACATCGAGGAGGCCGCAT
>CAKUFT010000069.1 GCA_934650095.1 uncultured Collinsella sp. | reverse complement strand
CGCCTTTAGACGCGAGCCCGGGGCCCGTGGGTTATACCCTAAGAGCAAACCACCCTTTTTAAGGGTGGTTTTGATTGGACATATGTTGCGTAAATGACCTTACTGCTGCCTCCTGTGAGTTCGGATTTCGGAAGTATGCGGCAAAATCTGAATAGGTCGAGCAGACCGTGTATGTCCAAGCTCTGTACCTGCGGTTTTATTTTCGAAAAACGGGGGTGTGCTCGGGGGTTCCAGAATTTGCCGCATACTTCCGAAAACGGCGGTCCAACGACACGCAGAATACCCTTCAGAACCCTGAGATAATGAACAGATGTAGCCGTTCGCCGCGAAATACCGTCCGTTTAGAGAACCAACCCCCGGCGTGCGACCTCCATACGGTTGAATAAATGCACATCTATGGAATTACGCAAGAGAGGACTGTTCCTATGAGCTACAAGAGCGTTTGCGTTGCCGGCGGCGGCGTGCTGGGAAGCCAGATTGCCTTCCAGGCTGCCTACTGCGGCTTTGACGTGACGATTTGGCTGCGCAGCGAGGGCAGTATCGGCCGCACCCAGCCCAAAATCGATCATGTCCGCGAGGAGTACATCGCGGCCATCGAGGGCATGGCGGACGGCACGGGCGAGTGGTGCGCCGGCATTGCCGATAGCGACCAGCTCTTCGACAAGGACGCGGCGCTCGCCGCCGTCGAGCGTGCAAACTCCACACTTAAGCTGGAGCTCGACCTTGCCAAGGCCGTGGCCGACGCCGACCTGGTCATCGAGTCCATGGCCGAGGACACTCAGGCAAAAATCGACTTCTACAAGAAGCTCGCCCCGGTTCTGCCGCAAAAGGCCGTCATCGTGACCAACTCCTCCACGCTGTTACCGAGCACCTTTGCCAAGTACACCGGCCGCCCCGAGAAGTACCTGTCGCTGCACTTTGCCAACTCCATCTGGAAGAACAACATGACCGAGGTCATGGCCCAGGACCAGACCGACAAGCGCTACTTTGACGAGCTCGTCGACTTTGCCAACGACATCCGCATGCTGGCGCTTCCCGTCAACAAGGAAAAGAACGGTTACCTGCTTAACTCCATGTTGGTGCCGTGGCTGCTCTCGGGCCTCGACCTGTATGTTTTGGGCGTCAGCGACCCCAAGAGCATCGACCTCGCATGGACGCGTGGCACCGGCGCCCCCAAGGGTCCGCTCCGCGTATTCGATACCGTGGGTATCCAGACGGCCTACAACATCGTCATGCAGTATCAGAAGGTCCCGGGTCTGGTGAGCCCGCTGCTCAAAAAGATGATGATGCCCTACAACTTTAAGGCCATGGCGTCCGTCCTCAAGAAGATGCTCGACGAAGGCAAGCTGGGCGAAAGCTCGGGTGAGGGCTTCTTTAAGTACTAAAAAAGATCCCTCGGGGACGGAGGAAAACGGATCATTTTCGGCCGCCAACAGTGGGAAGATGGACCCAGAAATAGAAAGGAGCGGCAATGGACCGACAAATCGTACTCAAACAGGATGTCCTCGATGCGCTTTCTGCCGTTGGAATGTGCTCGGGGCAGGCGGTTATGGTCCATTGCTCGCTCAGCTCGCTTGGATATGTGTGCGGCGGCGCGCAACCGGTGATTGAGGCGCTGCTCCAGACGGTGGGCGAGACCGGCACCATCATGATGCCGACGCAGTCGTGGAAAAACCTGGACCCGGCGAGTGGCGTCCATTGGCAGGAGCCGCAAGGGTGGTGGCAGCTGATCCGTAATAATTGGCCAGCCTATGACAAACGCATCACGCCCACCAATACGATGGGGGCCGTTGCCGAAATGTTCCGCACGTGGCCGGGCACGCTCCGCAGCGACCACCCGGCGCGTTCGGTGGCGGCAAACGGCTCGCACGCTCAGTTCCTGACGGAGAATCACGACCTGAGCAACATCTTTGGCGACGGATCGCCCATCGCGCGCCTGTACGATTTGGACGGCTATGTGCTGCTCGTGGGCGTGGGCTACGACAAGAACACATCCCTGCATTTGGCGGATGCCCGCGCGCAATACCCCGCCAAGCACGACTGCGTGGAGCACAGCGCGATTATGGAAAAAGGCCAGCGCGTGTGGAAGGAATACCGCACGCTCTATGTCGACGGCGAGGATTTCGACGAGATCGGCGCTGCTTTTGAGCGTGAATGCTCGGTGCGCACGGCGCCTCTCGGTAACGGGATGATCCGCTTTATGCGTCAACGCGAGCTTGTCGACTTTGCCGTGGGCTGGATTGAGCGCCATCGCGGTCGTCCCGAATAATTCGGGGGGGGGCATCGCGGATCAACTGCGCACCCTGCGTCTCTGCATCGTCACAAGCCTAAGCTACTCTTTGAGATCGCCGACGCCGTGACCGTGTCGTATGAGGTTGCCGGTCAAAAAAGACCGGTGACGTGCCCAAAGTTGCCGCGTTTCCCCGCACATCCCGCGGCAGCCAAAAAGAGCGAGGGCGAGCGCGTTAACGTCGAGGACCTCATCATCAAGATTGACGTGACGACTGGACGTGAGCAGCGCGCAGCGCGTTGGCAGCTCGAACAGTATGCTCGTGGCATCGGGCCAGGCCAAGACCTTTACCGAGTACGACCGCTACGGCCTGCCCATCGCCACCTACGAGATGGAGGCCGAAAAGTACATCTACCGCGTGTACAAGTACGAGCTATAACGCGCACCTCGCATCACTTCACATCGAATTCCACGCGGTCGAGTTCGGGGACGTTGAGGTCGATGAGTTTGCGGGCGACGTGGCGGTCGTGCGCTCCGAGCGCGTCACTGGTCGTGACGTGGGCGACAATCTCGCGCTCGACAATGCCTTCCTCGTCGCCTTCGGTGGCCGAGGTCTCGACGGCGACGGTGTAATCCTTAAAGCCCGGCAGCACCGCTGCAAGTTCGCGCGTGGTCTCGGTGACGCCGTAGCCGTCCTGCACGCCGGCCTGCGCCGAGCCAATAGACCCCGCGGTCATAACGATGCAGGGGATGGCAAAGATCACCGTGCCCACGATGATGCGGCGGCGCACTTTGCGCGACAGCTCGTCGACCTCGGCATTTTCCTCGGCGGTCACAATGCCGTCGCCGTTAAGGTCGCGCTTGAGCGGCACGCGCAGAAGAAGCAGCACGGTTTCGGCAGCCAGTGCGATAAAGACGACGTTGATGCCAAACTCGTAAAGCGCCGAGAGAAACAGCGACCCGCTTGCGATGGCGATGCCGTAGCCCGCCGCGCACAGGGGTGGCATGAGCGCGGTCGCCACGGCCACACCGGCGATGAGCGTTGCGGGCTCCTGGTCGCGTGAGTTGCCTAGGCCGCCCGCAAAGCCGCCGGCGAGCGCGACAGCGAGGTCCCACACGGTGGGCGTCGAGTTGTCGATAATGGCGGCTGTGGTGGCGCCAAGGGGCGAGAGCTTAAAGTACAACGTGGATGTGACCAGGCAAAAGGCCATTTGCAGCGCAAGGCCGGCGACGGCTTCGACGGTAATCTCGCGGTCGAGCGTGGCAATGCCGTATGCCATGGCAAGGACCGAACCCATGAGCGGGCAGATGAGCATGGCGCCCACGATGGCGATGTCCGAATCGATATCGAGGCCAATACTTGCGATTAACATGGCGATGATGAGGATGCATAGGTGGGAGCCAGTCAGACGCGCCCCGTTTACAAAACGCTTGCGGATCACGTGATAGGGCGCGCGTCCCTCGCGAATGTTGAACGCGCGCTTGAGGAAGCGACCAGCCTGCTCGGCAGCCTCGCTATGGGCGGGACGGATGCCGTGGCGCCGGTGATGGCGTTCGCGTAGTCGCTTGATCTGTTGTTTGTCGAGTTCCATGTCCACCTCGTTCCAGCGCGGTCCGCGCAACGCGCCCGTTGTCCTAACTCTACACCGTGGCGGGCGGGGTGTCTGTTGGATGCGGAATCCGATAGGGCGGATGACGCGGGAGCAAATGCAAATCACAGGCTCAATTCGATCCCGCAAGAAATATGATGCACCAGCTCCTACATATGTGACGAAATTGTGAAGCACGAGAGCGCGAATTTCAAAAAATCCGCTGGTGACCAATGTTGCGCAACAGAATTCAAAAATCAGCTCCTACATTTTGAAGCGTATGGATACATCCGTGTCAAAGGGAGAAAGCCATGGCAAACTACAGTCCACAGCACTTTGAGCCTCGGGCTAAGGCCGTCAACGTCAAGGGCGTTGCTAACCGCGCCGTCGCAACCGTTTTGACGGCGGGCCTCATCGCTCAGCCGCTCATGTCGCCGCTGGCGGCAATCGCCGCACCGTCAACCGATAACGGCGATTCTGTTCAGGGGGGGGGTGTTCCTATAGTTTTGTCAACCGGGAAATGCCGTCCGCGCGACTGAATCGCGGCATGCTAGCGCCAGGCCA
>CAKUFT010000068.1 GCA_934650095.1 uncultured Collinsella sp. | reverse complement strand
GTAATGCCGCCATCGACATCCCTCTTCCCCAATTGGCGATTTCCACACCGACGCTTCAAACCGTTGACTATTCAACAATTAAAGCTGGCAATGTGGAACAACTCCACTATACTTGACGCACTTTGCTCTCAATCGGCGGCGCGCAGGCGCCCCATCGAAAGGTGCAATTATGTCTTTTGCCATCATAACCGACTCCACGTCGGACATCTCCCCCGCCCGCGCCCAAGAGCTCGGCATCTACGTGATTCCGCTGCATGTGATTATCGAAGGCGAGGACCTGCTCGACCAGGTGCAGATCACCGCCGAGGAGTACGTCACCCGCATGGCCGGCTCCGAGCAGCTGCCGCACACTTCGCAGCCGAGCGCCGGCGAGTTCAAGGCGCTGTTTGACCGCGTGCACGCCGACGGCCACGACAGCGCCATCTTTATCTCGCTGTGCAGCGAGTGGTCCGCCTGCTACGCCAACGCGTGCCAGGTGGCCGATACCCACGAGCTCGACGTACGCTGCATCGATTCGCGCACCGGCTCGGGCGCCGAGGGCCTGCTAGTGGAGTACGCGCTCGCCATGCGCGAGGACGGTCGCAGCCTGGACGAGACCGAGGTGCAAATCCGCGCGACCCTGCCCGACGCCCACCTGCTGCTGATTCCCCGCACGCTCGAGAACCTCGTTAAGAACGGCCGCGCCCCCAAGCTCGCCGGCCAGCTGACGCAGATGCTCAACATTCGTCTGACCGTTTCGCCGGAGTGGAAATCGGGCGAGATCAAGGCCGTCAAAAAGGGCCGCGGCGCCAAGCGCATCGTCGCCAACACCATGGCTGACTGCCTTGCATTTTTGGCCGAGCACCCGGGTTCGAGCGTGCGCGTGCTTACGACCGGCGCCGCCGAGGAGCAGGAGCTCGTCAACCAGGCGCTCGCGGGCCAGAACTACGTCGATGCCGGCACCGGCCCCATCGGCTGTACCATCGCGACCCACGTAGGCGTCGACGCCATCGCCATCAGCTACTGCCCCCGCTACCAGCCCACCCGCTAGGGACACCCCCATCACTTGCGGTGGAATAGGGACTGTTTTTGGCTTATCAGCCGCAAATCAATCCCTATTCCACCGCAACTTAAAATCGAGTGGCTAGCTCAGTGGGCCCTGGAACAGTTCTTGATGCGAACCCATTCTTACCAGTCGGATCACTGGATTAGTTTTATGCGGCAGGTAGAGAACGACCACGTCGACCAGGCCGTCGGATAGCTGGAAATCGATGTGACCGTTGTAGTTGCCGCCCGGGTTGGAGAGCTCGTGGGCGCCATACTCTGCCGGAAGCGAACCATGTGCCGCAAGCTCGGCGACAGCTGCCTTAAACTCGGTTTTTAACTGCGGATGGCTCTGCATCATTCGCTTATAGTCGGTCTTAAACTGAGCCTCGACCTTAATCTCAAACATCGCCTAGTCCTCATCGAGGAACGACATCAGCTCATCAACGTTATCGAATGATGGGCTGTCGTCCGGCAAAATTCCCAGCTCATGAGCCTCGGCGATCACCATGGCGCGCCTCGTCGCCTCGTTGGGTGCCTCCGGTCGACCCACAATCTCAAACGGAATCTTCCGCTGATTTACAAGCTGCCGAACAGCCAGATTGAGATAGGAATTAAGGCTCAAGCCAACCGAATCTAAAAACTCAGTCGCCTGCTCCTTGAGTCCCTCTTCGATGCGAACCGTCGTGGGCTTAACCGTTGCAGTAGACATATGCGACCTCCTCGACCTCGTCTTTTGCATCAGTATACCCAATAAAAATGGCAATCTGATGTTAGATAGCATCAGATTGCCATGCATATTCGTGTCACGACGGGCACGATCACTCTACATCAGCCCGCTGAGGGCGACGTCGACCGCCTCGTTGAGGTCGTCGGTGATGTGCACCAGGTCTGGATCGAGCGGGCTGATCATACCGGCGTCCATCACCGGGCCGTTGAGCCAGTCGAACAGGCCCTGCCAGTACTCGCTGCCCACCAGCACAAGCGGCATGCGTTTGACTTTGTGCGTCTGCACCAGCGTGAGCACCTCGAACATCTCGTCGAGCGTGCCAAAGCCGCCGGGGAACACGATGGCGCCCGAGCTGTATTTGACGAACATCGTCTTGCGCACAAAGAAGTAGCGGAAGTCCATGCCGAGGTTCACATATTTGTTGAGCCCCTGCTCGTGCGGCAGCTCGATCCCTAAGCCAACCGACTTGCCGTTAACGCTCGCCGCTCCCCTGTTGGCCGCCTCCATGATGCCGGGGCCGCCGCCGGTGATAACCGCCACGCCGCGCTGGGCGATCTTGCGGCCGACGGTACGCGCCGCCTTGTAGAGCGGGTCGGTCTTGGGCGTGCGGGCGCTGCCGAAGATGGTCACCGCGGGACCGAGCTCCGCAAGCGCGCCAAAGCCATCGACAAACTCGGCCTGAATACGCAGCACGCGCCACGGATCGGCATGCAGCCAGTCAGTCGACTCCTCGGGCGCCAGCAGGTTGGCGTAGGTGTTGTCCTTAGGAATCATGGGGCCGCGCATGACCACGGGGCCGCGGCGGTACGTCTCGTCGTAGGCAGGCTCGCCCTCGACATTCTCGTTCTTAATCATGGGCACTCCTATCGAGAAAAAGAAAAACGGGCGGGGTCGACGCCATGCGCCAAACACCCGCCCGAACATCAACTATCCGGTATGGTACCCACGATGCATCAAGTGCTTGCAAGCTATCGGTCAGCGGTCGCGCAGACGGTGTCAGCGAATGTGCCGAGCAGCCGGCGCCCCGCCCTTGGCGATATCCACGCCCTGCAAGCACCCGCGCCGCTCTTAGTAATCCACCGCCGCCGGGCTGTTCATCCAGTCGCTCACGAACGCGCCGTAGCGGCCCTCGATAATGGCCTGACGGGCACGCTGCATAAGGTTGAGCAGGTAGTAGATGTTGTGCATCGACAGCAGAATGCCGCCGAGCATCTCCTTCTGCGTGACCATGTGGCGGATGAGCGCACGGCTGTAGCCGCCCGTGCACACCGGGCAGGTGCAGGTGGGATCGATGGGGCCGTCGTCGTGAGCAAAGCGCGCGTTACGGAAGTTGAGGCGACCCTCGCTGGAGAACGCCGTGCCCATACGGCCGGTACGCGTCGGCAGCACGCAGTCAAACATGTCGATGCCCACGCCCACGCCGCGCACGAGCGTAGTCGGGTTGCCGACGCCCATCAGGTAGCGCGGCTTGTGCTTGGGCATGTACTCACTCGCGAGCGGTGCCAGGGTCTCGAACATGGTCTCGTGGTCCTCGCCCACCGAGTAGCCGCCGATGCCGTAGCCGGGGAAGTCGCCGCACTCCTCCAGGTGGCGCAGCGAGCGCAGGCGCAGGTCCAGGTGCATGCCGCCCTGGACGATACCAAAGAGTGCTTGGTCATCGCGGGTGTGCGCCTTATAGCAACGCTCTGCCCACATACTCGACAGCTCCACGGCGCGCTCGACATACTGGCGCGTGGCAGGATAGCCGGGGCACTGGTCGAGCTGCATGCAGATGTCCGAGCCGAGCTTCATGGCGATTTCCATGTTGTCCTCGGGCGTCCAAAACACGTGGCGGCCGTCGTAATCGTTGACGATAAAGCGCACGCCCTCGTCGGTGAGCTTGACGGCATCGTTGTGGCTGAAGACCTGGAAACCGCCCGAGTCAGTGAGGATGGGGCCGTGCCAGTTCATGAACTTGTGCAGGCCGCCCAGCTCGGCGATGGTGTCCTCGCCGGGACGCATGGACAGATGATAGGTATTGGCGAGCACGATCTGGGCGCCGAGCTTCTTGACAGTCTCGGTAGGAATGCCCTTGACGTTTGCCTTGGTGCCCACGGGCATAAAAATCGGCGTCTCGATGTCGCCATGCGGGGTGTGCAGTACGCCGGCACGCGCATGCGTCGTCGGGTCCTCGGCGATCAGGTCGAATTTAAAAAGGTTCTGGTCCATAAACTGGAACTCCTTGGTTGCGGTTCATACGCAAACCATTATACGGGCAACCAACGAGGAGCACCGACTCGACAGAAACTGGTGCAAGGTAGTCATTGGGGACGTTCTTAAACGACTAGACGTTAGGGACAGTCTTCAGGGTCATCTGACAAAGGAGTGTCCCCATCTGCCGGCATTTAGGGAACGTCCCCAAGTGCCGCAAGAGTGTCCCTTTTGACTAGTCATTTAAGAACGTCCCCAATGACTACTAGGGACGTCTTTCATCAACTTGCAACAGCCAAGGTAACGCCGATGTTTTGGTACCGACAGCGAAAACCCGCCAGAGCGAGCAAGGTGCCCTCAAGCAAAATGGCGCCGCAGGTTGAGCATAAGTCAGACACTATGACCCAATCCGAGGGCACGGAAACGACAGGAGCCCCCGCTCGTGACCGCGGGTCGGG
>CAKUFT010000067.1 GCA_934650095.1 uncultured Collinsella sp. | reverse complement strand
GTGGCCCAGCCAATGCGGTCGGCGGTGTCGCAGTGTAGGTCAAATACGGGATATGCCATAGTTCCTCCGGTTGCAGCGTTTCTTTGCAAACTGTCTTCAAATTGTATGACTAGGGTATAGTTAGCGCCATATGTTCACGGCGGCTCGTATTGTACGCCGCCCCTATCACGGAGGTTTCCATGTCCAACCAGGGCAAGAAGGTCAAGACCCATTATCGCGGCACGCTCGATGACGGCACGCAGTTCGATAGCTCCTACGATCGCGGCGAGCCGCTGGAGTTCACCTGTGGCGCCGGCCAGATGATCAAGGGCTTTGACGCCGCCGTGGTCGATATGCAGGTCGGCGAGAAGAAGACCGTGCACATCCCGGCTGCCGACGCCTACGGCGAGCACAACCCCGAGATGGTTCTGACCTTCCCGGCCGAGCAGGTTCCCAATATCGAGCAGATCGAGAAAGGCATGAAGCTCTTCCTGTCCACGCCGAGCGGCATGCCCGTCCCCGCCGTGGTCATCGACGTGACGCCCGAGGCCGTGACGCTCGACGCCAACCACGAGCTCGCCGGCAAGGATCTCAACTTTGACATCGAGCTTGTCGAGGTCGAGGACTAGGCTATGCCTGCGAATCTGGTTTCGACAGCGTGCCCCGGAAATCTCAACGACCCGTCCTATGAGCTTTTGCTTCGCCGGGAGTTGGGCGGCGTGTTTGAGACCGATGAGCTGCCGCTCGATTGGGACCAGACTGATGCCCGCGCATTTGTGGGCGTGACGGAGCTGGGGCGTACGGTCGATACTCGGTTGGACGTTGTCGACGGCGATCGTCTTGCCGATGGCGACGTGCTTGCCATCGACCGCTCGGGCACGGTGCCCGTGGCGGTTGTCGTGCGCCTGCGCAGCGCCGAGGTCTATCTGGTCGAAGTCGATCGCATGGACCCTATCGCGCTTGCACACGTGTGCTGGGAGATTGGCAACATGCATGCGCCGCTGTTTCGGGGCGACTCGGACGAGCATACCGTGCGCATGTATACACCGCTGCAGCCGGTTTTAGGCCGCATGCTCCGGGGTATCGAGGGCGTTCGACTCTCGGTGGTTACGCGCGAGCTCGATGCCAGCCGACGCTTTGCGTCGAGCGCGGCAGATGTCGTTGTGAGCATGGCTCCAGACTTTACGATCGTAAAAAGGGCGCGTAAGTAAGCGCGCATATGCGCAAGACGGACTTTGAGAGGCAATCAATCAAAGTCCGTCTTGCTGTTGATGAGATGCTTTGGGGGAAGCGTATGGGTCTTGAGGGAATCAAGCTGATCGCCTGCGATTTGGATGGCACGCTGCTGCATCCGGGGGAGCGTGAGCCGCGCCCCGAGGCGTTTGAGCTCATTCGCGAGTTGCATCGTCGCGGCATTGTGTTTATGCCGGCAAGCGGCCGCCAATATGCGAGCCTGCGTTACCTCTTTGCGCCGGTGGCCGACGAGCTGGGCTATGTGTGCGAAAACGGCGCCCTGGTCATGAGCGAGGGACGTGCCGTGGTTAAGCGGTCTATGGGGCGCGATCTGGCCATGGATATCGCGAATGCCGTGGTTGCGTATCCCCATGCCGATGTGACCCTGTCGTGCGAGGGACACCTCTACACCATGAGCGGCAACGATGCGTTTGTCGACCACCTGCGCTATGAGGTCCACTGCGATGTGGCGGTGGTTGACCGCCCCGAAGACATTGACGAGGATGTCATTAAGATTGCATTTCAGACGTCCGAGGACGACCAGCCGGCGGCACTGGAGTATTTCGAGCGCCACTTTAGCGATCGAGTCGATGTCATGACATCGGGAACCGAATGGACGGACTTTATCGGGTTTGGTTCGGGCAAGGGTTCCGCGCTTGCCGACTACGGTCGCGCCCTGGGGATTTCGCCCGATGAGATGATGGCGTTTGGCGACAACGAGAACGATCGCGACATGCTTAACGTCGTGGGCCATCCCTATCTGATGGAAAACTGCAATCCTACCATGCGTGGCATCAACGACCGCGTCCACTACGTGCACACGGTCGAAGAAGAGCTGCGTCGCCTGCTCGCTGAGTAGGCTTTTGGGACATGCTTACCGGCAGTCGGGGCAAAGGCCCTCGAAGATGGTGTAGTGCGACGTGACACGCCAGCCGATTTGCTCGGACGCCTTGGCGTCGAGCTGGGCATCGAAGGGGAGCGGTACGTCGATGACGCGGCTGCACGAGGTGCAGATGATATGCGCATGCGGCTCGACGGTGCGATCGAAGCGGCTGCCGCCCGGCGTCTTGATGGAGAGGATCTCGCCGGCATCGGCTAAGAGATTGAGGTTGCGGTAGACCGTGCCGCGGCTGATTTTGTCATCCTGCTCGCGCACGACGTTGTAGATCTCGTCGGCAGTGGGATGGTTATAGCTTTGACGCACGGCGTCGAGAACTAACTTTCGCTGCTTGGTATTTCTTCTTTGCACCGCCATGCGCCTCGCCTCTTCTCTATCAACGGTTCGTAGATAAATGATACCGTATTTAGCACACAATACTAATAACGAGGATTGAAACCGTCTTCATCGGCAAGCGGGGCTCGCGCCTGGACATCTGCGAGGCGAAAACGCGTCCCCATCCGCTCGTAGGAGGCATGAAGCGCCTCGAGCTGAGACAGGATATTCGCCGGTGCGCCCTGCACCTCCATCTCGACCGAGCCGTCTTCCATATTGCGCACCCAACCGGTGAGTGCGCGTGCCTGCGCGAGGTTGGTGTTGGTAAAGCGAAAGCCGACGCCCTGGACTTGCCCCGTCCAGCGCAAGAAATAGCGCAGGGGAGTGTCTTGAGTGGCCTCGTCACTTGCCAGCACGGTAAGCCTGCGGCGCAGCTCGAGTTCGACGTCAGTGGGTTTTTGGGGCTCGCGATTGACGCCAGAGAAGAGCTTGTCGAAGAAACCCATCGCTAGGCCTGCTTGACCGAATCGGCGGGGAAGGCAATGCCGGCCTGTTGGCGCACGGCATCCATAATACGCAGTGAGACAAGCGTGACGTCGCGGTAATGGCCAAGCTCGTGGCGCCCGGCCGGGGTTTCCCAAATCTCTTCCTTAACGTTATCGATGCCACCGATGGCGGTGATAAAGTCGGCGAGCTCATACTCCATGGTGTTGCTCGACTTTGGCAGGTCGAGCGCGCGGCCGTTGTCGCCCTGCTCGCGCGGGGCCTCGGTGGCCGACCCGCGCACGACATCGCCGCGGTAGTCGATGTGCACGTTGCGGGGTGTGGACAGATGGTCGATCTGGATGGTGCCGCGCTCGCCTTCGATTTGCGAGGGCAGCAAGTCGTTCGTGATCTTGGAGTGCGCAAGTTCGACGGAGATGCGGCCGCCGCCATAGCTGGCGAGGATGGAACCGCAGCCGTCGATGGGTCCGTTCGTGAGCTGTTGCGTGGCGGGATCCAGCAACGTGGTCATGCTGGTGAGGCCGGAGGGCATGCCGAAGATCTCGACCATGGGCTCGACAGTGTAGACGCCGATATCCATGAGGGACCCCGATGCCATGTGGCAGTCGAAGATATTGGTGGCGCGTCCCGCGAGAATCTCGTTGTAGCGCGAGGAATATTTGCCAAAGCGCAATGAGGCGCGGCGGATGGGGGCGATCTCGCCCAGAGCGTCCTCGATGGCGTGGAAGGCGGGATCGTGGAGGGGACGCATGGCCTCGAGGGCCACGACACCTGCTGCCTCGGCAGCGCGGAAGACTTCCAGCGCCTGCGTTTCGGTGGCGCAGAAGGGCTTCTCGACGATGACGTGCTTGCCACCGGCGATGCAGGCAAGGGCCTGCTCGTAGTGAAGTGCGTTAGGGCTGCCGATATAGACGGCGTCGACGTCGGCAGCGGACGCGAGCTCGTCGAGTGAGGTGAAGTTTCGCTCGCCACCGCGCTCGGCGGTAAAGGCGGCGCCGCGATCGGCATCGCGCGAGAGCGTGCCCACAAACGCGGCTTGGTCGTTGGCGTTGACGACCTGGATAAAGTCGTCGGTGATCATGGATGTGCCGATGGTCGCGATGCGCAGCATACGTCCCCCTTGCGTTGTTTGGTCTACAGGATGAGTGTAGCGCGTGGGGATATAAAGCTGCGCGAAAACGCTATTACAGGTCGCTCTCGTTAAAGCCGGTGTCGATATCGAGGTTGCTGCCGTCGGCCGCCGTGGTGGCGAGCTCATCGCAGCGCTCGTTGAGCTCGTGACCGGCGTGACCCTTAACCCAGATGAACTCAACCTTGTGCTTGCTTTTGGCGGTGAGTAGGCGCTCCCACAGGTCGCGGTTCTTGACGGGCTGCTTGTTGGCAGTTTTCCAACCGCGCTTTTTCCAACCGTCGATCCAGTGCTTGTTAAAGGCGTTGACGACGTACTGCGAGTCGGAATGGACCTCGACCTCGCAGGGGCGGTTGAGCGCTTCGAG
>CAKUFT010000066.1 GCA_934650095.1 uncultured Collinsella sp. | reverse complement strand
TTACCGGTCTCGAAAAACTCGATGATCTGCGGTCTGATTTTGATGGTGTTGGCGACCTGCTGAATGGAAAGGCCCATTCGGCGACGCTGCTCGAGCAGCATGTCACCAAAGCGTGCAGCCATCAGAATCCTCCAAACTCACGATCTTCACGTGCCATCTCGGCGTCAACGGACTCAAGCGCGGCGAGGCCTTCTTCGTCCAGCAGGACCTCGCGCGGCTTGGAACCATCGGGCGGTCCGACGACACCCTTTTCTTCCAGCATGTCCATAATACGCCCGGCGCGCGCATAGCCAACCTTTAGGCGGCGTTGCAGGCCAGATGTGGAGCCCAGCTGCGATTCCACCACAATATGGGCGGCTTCCCAGATGAGCGGATCATCGTCTTGCGGCTCGGCAACGCCGGTACGCACGATGCCGCCGCCACCCGCCATGGACATGGAGGCAGGCGCCACGGCCGAAAGAATCTCCTCGTGGTAATCGGGCTCGCTTTGCGACTTGACGAACTCGACGATCTCGTTGATCTCGTCATCCGAGACGAAACAGCCCTGAATACGACGAGGCTTGCCCCAGTCGACCTTGGAGAACAGCATGTCGCCCAGGCCGGTGAGCTTTTCGGCACCCATCTGGTCGATGATGACGCGTGAGTCGATGCCCGTGGCGACATTAAAGGCGATGCGGTTGGTGATGTTGGCCTTGATGAGACCCGTCACCACGTTGGAACTCGGTCGCTGCGTAGCAACGATAAGGTGGATACCAGCGGCACGGCCCAGCTGGGCGATACGCACGATCGATGCTTCGACGTCCTTGCCGGCGACCATCATCAGGTCCGAGAGCTCGTCGATGATAATGACCAGATAAGGCATCTTTTGCGGCGGGTTGTCGTAGTGCTCAAACTCGCCAGCGGCCTGCTTTTCGTTGTAGGTCGAGATCTTACGAACGTTAAGACGCTCGAAGACCTTCAAGCGGCGCTCCATCTCGGACACGGCCCACTGCAGCGCGCTGGCGGCCTGCTTAGGCTCGGTCACCACGGGCACGTACAGATGCGGCAAGCCGTTGTAGCCCGCGAGCTCGACGCGTTTGGGGTCGACCATGATCAGGCGAACGTCCTCGGGAAGCGCGCGCATGAGCAAGGTCGTGATAATGGAGTTGATCATCACCGACTTACCGGAACCCGTGGTACCGGCGATCAGCAGGTGGGGCATCTTGGCGAGGTCGGCGACAACCGGCGTACCTTCGGCATCGCGGCCGATGGCAAGCTCGAGCGGGCCACCCTTGACATAGGGCAGCACGTCACCCAAGTTGACGTTTTGGCGCTTGCGGTTGGGGATCTCGATACCCACAAGCGAAGTGCCGGGAATCGGCGCGAAGATACGCACCGACTGTGCGGCAAGCGACAACGCGATATCGTCCTCGAGGCTCGAAATCTTGCTCACGCGCTCGCCCTCGCCGGGCTGCAGCTTAAAGGTCGTCACCGTAGGGCCGGCAATCCAGCCGACGACGCGGGCGCTACGACCAAACTCGAGCAGGGTCGACTGCAGCGACTCGGCAGTCTGCTCCAGCTCCTTGTCCGATGACGCCGCGGAGGCAGACTGCGGGTTGGCGTGGAGAATCTCGAGCGGCGGAAGCTTGAGGCCGTCCTCTTCTTCACCCTCATTATCTGCGGAGGCGCCACCCGCTCCCCCATAGCTAACAGCAGGCGTCTCGGCCGCGCTCGCGGCAGACGCATCGGCGACCTTAGGATGCTTCAGGAAGTCGGGAATCTGCGGAGCTGCCGAAACAGGGTTCACGGCAAACGGAGGTTCGGACTCATCAATCTTGGCCGGATCGTCTTCCATCGAAAGCTGGCCAGTTACCTGACCGCGCTTGGCATGACGGCGCGGCAGTAAGGTCGTCTTGGCACTCTCGATCGGAGTCTCATCGTCCTCGTCATCGCCCTCGGTAAGCTCAATCTCGCTCTCGGACCACGACGGATCGGGTTTGCTTGTATTGAGTTTGGGCGCAGCCTTACCCTTCTTGGCGTGGCGGCGCGGCAGCAGCGTCGTCTTGGCGCGCTCGGCCTCTACGGCATCGGACACGTCGACAAACGGGTCCTCATCCTCGTCCGCATCGTCCAGAATCGGATCGACCTCGCCGCCCATAACCGTAGTCACAGCAGCATCGGAACCCTTTTGACGCAGAATGCTCAGGTGAGGGCGGGCGATACCGGGGACCGAAAGGGCTTCATCGTCACCCCACGGGCTCGCGTTGACGTCGGCACGACGGCGCTCGGCAAAATCGGCCGCACGGTCGCGGGCAGAGCGCAAAACGCCGCCCACCGAAAAGCCGATGATGACAAAGCCAACGACTGCCAGACCCAACAGGACCACCATCGCGATGGGCTTACCCAGGGCGTTCTGCAGCGCGCTCGCAATGAATGCACCGATGTACCCACCCGAGGCGGACAGGTTTTGCGGCGTGAACATAAGGTCGCACGAGTCACTGGTGCCCGGCACCATAAGCGACAAGATAGAAACGACGGCGACAAAGACCACCGCGCCGCCCGCAACAGAGCGCACGTTGAGCGGCGAATCATCGCCCAAAAAAAGCGTGGCGGCAAACAGCAGGATGACGATCGGCAAAACGTAGGCACCCAGACCAAAGCCCAAGTGGTAGAAACCGGCAACCGCAGCCGTAACAGGTGCGGTCGCCGGCGAAATCACGGCAATGAAGGACGCAATCGCCAAAACGGCGATGACCACGCCGGCGATATCGCGGTTGGCCGAAGGCTCGACCAAAGGCTCAAAATCGTCGAACTCGGCCTCGTGGCCCTTATTGGCACGAAGATGGGAACCGGCACCCTTAGCAGATGCCGGTTGATTGTTGGCTTTATTGCCTTTGGCGTTTTGTGCAGATCCGCGCGCCAAACTAAACCTCCATGACGACCGGGATGATCATCGGACGGGTGCGCGTACGGCTCCAGATAAAGTTGGAGAGCGAGTCGCGCACGGCCTTGCGAATGGCATCGGAGCCGCTGCTCGTAAAGCTAAACTTGCCCTTCTCAATCGTCTTCATGATGGACGCGGAAGCGTCCTCGGAGAACTGATCGTCGATGGCAAACGAGACACCGCGGCCCGAGAACTCGATGGCCTCGATCTTCTTGTGCTTAAGCGAGACGATAGCGACAGCCGTGACCATACCGTCGTTGGCGAGCTTCTGGCGATCGCGCAGAACGATGGGGTCGGTATCGCCGATGCGCAGGCCGTCGACATAGACGACGCCGGACTCGACGGGCGTACCGCGCTTGACGATACCGCCACGCATCTCGAGTGTGTCACCGTTGTCGAGGATAAAGATATGGTCGTTCTTGAGGCCCATCTTGCGAGCAAGCTGGGCGTGGGCGCGCAGATGCACGGCCTCGCCGTGAACCGGCATAAAGTAGGTGGGCTTGGCCATGGCCATCAGGAGCTTGAGCTCTTCCTGGCTGCCGTGGCCCGAGACATGCACCAGGGCGCGGTTCTTATCCCACACATCGCAGCCAAGCTTAGCCAGGCTGTTGACGACCTGCTGGACGGCCTTCTCATTGCCAGGGACCGGCGTTGCCGAGAGGATGACGGTGTCGCCCTCGTGGATGGAAAGCGTCTTGTGCTCGCCGTTGGCCATACGGGACAGGGCCGACAGCGGCTCGCCCTGCGAACCGGTGCACATGACGACAATCTTGTCGTCAGGCAGGTTGTCGATATCGAAGGCATCGATGATATCCGCATCGTCGATGTTGAGATAGCCGAGCTCGCGCGCCACGCGGGTGTTGGTGAGCATGGAACGACCGGTCACGACAACCTTGCGGCCGCACTTGCGGGCGGCGTCGCAGATCTGCTGCAGACGATGGATGTGGCTCGAGAACGACGCAACGAACACGCGGCCCGGAGCATTCTTGATGGCATGCAGCAGGTTGGGACCGACCTCGGCCTCGGACTTGGTAAAGCCGGGGACCGTGGCGTTGGTGGAGTCGGACAGCAGCAGGTCGATGCCCTGCTTGGCAAAGCGGCTGATGGCGGCATAGTCGGGCGTGACGCCGTCGATGGGCGTCTGGTCGAGCTTAAAGTCGCCGGTGTGCATGACGGTACCCTGGTTAGTGCGGATGAACACGCCCAGAGCGCCGGGGATGGAGTGCGTCATCGAGAAGAAGTCGAGCGAGATGCCGCCAAGGTTAACATGGCTGCCGCCCTTGACCTCGCGGAACTTAGGCGCACGGATGCGGAACTCGGAGAGCTTGCCCTCGATAAAGCCGAGCGTCAGCTTGCTCGAGAAGATGGGCACCTTGTTGTTGAGGTCCTGCAGCAGGTACGGAAGCGAACCGGTGTGGTCCTCGTGGCCGTGGGTAACGATAATGCCGCGGAGCTTCTCCTCGTTCTCCAGAACATAGGTATAGTCGGGAAGCACCAGGTCGATACCGGGCTGGGAGTCGTCGGGGAACATGAGGCCAGCGTCGACGAGCACCATGTCGTCGCCGCACTCGAAGACCGTCATATTCTTGCCGATGCCATCAAGGCCGCCGAGCGGGATGATCTTCAAGGGAGATGATTTTTTAGCTGCCATAAGTGAGTGTTGTTTCCTTTCTTCGAAACAGGGTCTGGAACAACCGACGGGGCGCTTCTGGCAAACCGACCGTCGGGAACGTACAAACATGCATCACGGAGTCGACACATTAACTCCAATATGATACCCATTTGCACAGCCACAGACCACCCATGCATTAAAGCCCCATCTGAACTGGTCTATCCCGCCGGTTTCCCGTGGGGCGGGCGCTGATGAAGTTTATCGCGAGTTCCGCACGAACAGGAGGCCACTTAATGTGGCCTCCG
>CAKUFT010000065.1 GCA_934650095.1 uncultured Collinsella sp. | reverse complement strand
GATAAACGGGGCGGCGCAGATGGCGGCAACGTGCTTGGTCGCGGCGAACTCGCAGACCACGTCGCAGACGCGCTGATCGGCGCGCAGGTTGGTGGCACCGGGCAGGCCGCCGGGCAGCACGACGCAGTCGTACTCGTCAAAGTTGATCTCATCAAAGAGCGCATCGCAGGTCACGGGGATCTGCAGCGAGCTTACGACCTCACGCGTGGGCATGATCGAGACGAGCGTGGCACGCACGCCGCCGCGACGCATGACATCGACCATGGTCAAGCATTCAATAGTTTCAAAGCCATCGGCGGCGAGAACGGCAACGCTGGGCATGAGGGTTCCTTTCATAGGCGGCATACAATTAGCCGTCTTATACCCCGAAGACCTCCGCTTGCCACGCTCGATTTCCCAATGATTTTTCTGAGCAATGATTAAGTGGCTAGTTGCGCCTAAGGTGGACGACGGTCTCGCAGTGGAAGGTTTGCGGGAATAGGTCGACCGGCGTGATCTTGACGGGGGAGAAGGTGCCCTCTTCGACAAAGCGTTTGAGATCGCGCGCCAGGGTGGCCGGGTCGCAGCTCACGTAGGCTACATCGCGAGCACTCGTGCTGGCGATAAGGTCGATCGCCTCGGGGGCGAGGCCTGCGCGCGGCGGGTCGACCACCAAGACGTCGGCATCCTGGTCGGGGAACTCGCGCACCGCGTCGCCGCCGATGACGTCGACGTTATCGAGCTTGTTGATCTCCAGGTTACGGCGTAGATCGCGCACGGCCGGGCCATAGGCTTCGACGGCGGCGACAAAATCGCAGCGGCGGGCGAGCGGCAGGGTAAAGGTGCCGGCGCCGCAGTACAGGTCCACGGCCAGCTCGTCTTCCTGCGGGTCGAGGGCGTCCATAACGAGATCAATCAAAATCTCGGCGCCCTTGGTGTTGACCTGGAAAAACGACGGGGCAGACAAGCGCATCTGGCCCTCGGCGATGTTCTCGGTCCACGAGCCCTCGCCGGCGAGCATCTCAACCTTGGAGACGCGACGGGCCTTTTTCTCGCCCTTGCTCATCACACGCACGATGCTCGTGGGATGAGCGGCGTCCGCCAGCACGCGGGAGACTTGCGAGCGCGGAAAAGAGCCTGTGGGTGTCCAGAGTGCGACCTCGAGTGCCTTGGTGCGGCGTGATGCGCGAATGCCCACGCGTTCGAGCCCCAAGTCATGGCTGCCGCTTAGATAGTTGAGTGCGCCGACGACCGATTTGAGCGCCTTCGGGAAGCGCTTATCGAACAGCGGGCACGCATCGACGGTCACGATTTTGCTGGGGTCGACACCGTGCATGCCAAGGCGCACGCGACCGTTGACGACGGTCGGTTCGAGCTCGATTTTATTGCGGTAGCCCCAGTCGTCCTTGGTGTGGCAGATGGGCTGTACCAACTTATCGACCTGCTCAGGAGCGAACTTGCCGATGCGCTCGAGCGTGGAGCGCAGATTTTGCTCTTTGGCGGCAAGCTGTGCCGTGCGTGAGAGATTGCCCCACGAACAACCGCCGCAGATGCCAACGAAGGGGCAGGGGGGCTGAATGCGATCGGGGCTCGGCTCCAGAATCTCGGTCGTGCGGGCGCGCATGAACGACTTGCCGTCCTGTACGACCTCGGCCTCGACGGTGTCGCCTGCCACGGCGCCCTGCACAAAGACGGCCTTGCCGTTGTCGGCGTGCGCCAGCCCGTCGGCGCCGTAGGTCATCGATTCTATAGTGAGCTTCATATTCCTGCCTGTCATTCGTGTTGTTGTTCGCACCATGGTAGCAGGGAAAAGCGCCCCGCATCCGAGGCTTTCCTCAAATGCGGGGCGCTTCTACAAACTGCTTCTACAAACGACTATTTCGTCTTGCCGGTAATGAGCGTCTTAAGACCCAGGCCGATCAGGCCCAGGCCCATGCGCACACGACCGGGGCGATGGCGCTCGATGGCCTTGGTCTTGCCGGCGGGCTTATCGCGACGGGCGCTCGTCTCGGGTGCGGGCTTGGTGACCTGCGGCTCGGGCTGAGGTGCAGGTGCGGGCTCGGGCTCAATGACGGTCGCCTGGACCTTTTGGACCTTGGGTGCTACCGGCTGCGGCTCGGGCTCGGGGGCGGGTTTCGCCTCAATGACGGGCTCGGGCGCGGCCTCGGCGTTGCGATAGGCACGCTCCAGCAGGGCTTCCTGCGAGTTGAAGGGTTTCTCACCCTCTGCACGCTCCACGGGGACCCAGGTGCCGTCGCTCGTGAGGCTGCGGGCCTTCACGTTGTCGCGCAGCTGCATGCCCATGTACTCGTGTACCAGGGCGCGGCAGGTGGGGTCGAGCACGGGGAAGGCGATCTCCACGCGGTGCTCGGTGTTGCGTGTCATCATGTCTGCCGAGCTCAGGTAAATCATGTCCGAGTCAACGCCAAAAGCGTAAACACGGGCGTGCTCCAAAAAGCGTCCGACGATGGAGCGGACATGCACGTTCTCGGTCTTGCCCGGAACACCGGGCTTGAGGCACGAGATGCCGCGGATGATCATGTCCACGCGGACTCCAGCGCACGATGCCTCGGCGATCTTGTCGATGACCTCGCGGTCGGTGAGCGAGTTGAGCTTAAAGAACACGCGGGCGGGCTCGCCAGCGAGAGCGCGCTGAATCTCTCGATCCAGACCGCGCATGATGAGCGGCTTCAGGCCGACCGGCGCCACGCCCAGGAAGCGGTAATCGCCGCGCAGATTGCCCAGCGACAGGTTGCGGAAGAACAGGTTGGCGTCCTCGCCGATGCCGGGGTGGGCGGTCATGAGCATAAAGTCGCTGTAGAGTTTGGCCGTCTTCTCGTTAAAGTTGCCGGTGCCCAGCAGCGTCAGGCGTGTGAGCGCCATGCCTTCGCGATAGGTGAGCTGGCAGATCTTGGAGTGGCACTTAAAGCCCTCGGAGCCGTAGATGACGGTGCAGCCGGCCTCTTCCAGGCGCTCGGCCCACTCGATGTTGTTCTGCTCGTCAAAGCGCGCGCGGAGCTCCATGAGCACCGTGACTTCTTTGCCGTTCTCGGCGGCATCGATCAGTGACTCGCACAGGCGGCTCTGCTTGGCCACGCGGTAGAGCGTGATGCGCAGCGAGATGCACTCGGGGTCATAGGCGGCCTCGTGCACCAGGTCCAAGAACGGATTCATGGCCTCGTAAGGGTAAAAGAGCAGCTTGTCGTGCTGCAGCACCTGCTCGCGGATGGAGCGGGTCATATCGATGGTGGGGTTGGGCTGCGGCTTAAACGGCGTAAAGAGCAGCTCGTTGCGTAGATGCTCGGGAATCTTGCCCTCAATGCCGAAGACGTAGCCCAGGTCGAGCGGGATATCGCAGGTAAAGACCGAGCGACGAGAAAGCTCGAGCGCCTTGCGGATGGTCTTGAGCGTCGCCTTCTCGAGCGACCCCGAGACCGCGAGCACTACCGGCTGCAGACGCAGACGCTTCTTGAGGATGCGCTTCATGTGCTGGCGGTAGTCCTCTTCCTCTTCGACGCCCTCGCCGTCCGGATCGATGTCGGCGTTGCGGGTGACTCGGATGAGCGCGCGGTCGAGTGGCTTGTAGGAGCCAAAGCAGCTGTCCAGGCAGGCGAGGATGACGTCCTCGAGCAGAATGTAGGAGTAGGTGCCGGTGGGCGAGGGGATCTCGACCACGCGGTTCATCGAGGCGGGGATCTCGATAAGGCCCAGCAGGCTCTCCTCGTCGGTGACGCCGTCCAGGCCACAGGCCAGATAGAGTGCACCGTTGCGCAGGTTGGGGAAGGGATGGCGCGGGTCAATGACCAACGGCGAGATGACCGGCGACACGTAGGCCTGGAAGTAGCGGGTTACAAAGGTGCGCTCCTCGGGCGTAAGCGAATCGATGCGGGCGCGGTGAACGCCCAGGGTGTCGAGCTTGCCCTCGATGCTCTTAAAGATGGACTCCCATCGGGTAAGGAGCCCGGGCATTTCGGCCATGACAGCATCGACCTGTTCGGAGGCGGTCATATTGCTCTTGTTGTCGACAGGCTGTTTTTTGAGCTCTGCCAGATCGGACAGGCCGCCCACGCGCACCATGAGAAACTCGTCGAGGTTAGACTCGAAAATCGACACGAACTTTAGACGCTCGAACAGCGGAACGGTCTCATCGAAGGCTTCGTCAAGCACACGGTTGTCAAAGCGCAGCCAGCTGAGCTCTCGGTTCTGCGTGTACGAGAAGTCGCGCGGCGGTTTGCGCAGCTTTGCGGCGGCTTGCTTTTTTTCGATTTTGCTCGGCATATGCATCTGTCCGTTCAGTCCCCGCAGGGGACGGTTGCCTAACACTATTCACTATTGTCTCAATTTAGTCGACCTATGGCACGGACGTATCGCGTGAACGGTATCTTTACCTACTTCTTACGCTGTCAAGGCATACAACTAACCGCCCGTCTCGGTTTGCTAGCAATCTGTATCCTCACTCAACTGGTGAGAATCTATGAATAAGAATGATTGCAAGCTGAATATAATCGAATCCAAATCGAATCGTGGACAAACGTCAAATATATGCAGAAAATCGTTTTAGCTATGCAATTCCTAAACATGAAAATATTTGTGTGATCTAGCTTAATTCCTCAGAAAAAAGAACGTTTACCTTTGAAAACCTGCTTTAGAGAACCGAAGTGCATCATGGGGGAATCATATGCGATATACCGTTCATCGCACTTTGTTGACCGTTCGGGGGCGAGGTGGAATTGCGGGTGGTTTTTGGATATAACTAGAGCTGTCAGCAAGCAGCGTCCCATACGGAGGGGCGCTGATACATTCGGCCAGTAAGGCCCGAAAGAAAGGTAGGAGGCCATGACGAAAGGTCTGCACGTGCCTTCCGAGATCGGCAAGCTCAGGAAGGTCTG
>CAKUFT010000064.1 GCA_934650095.1 uncultured Collinsella sp. | reverse complement strand
GCTGCAACCGGAGGAACTATGGCATATCCCGTATTTGACCTACACTGCGACACCGCCGACCGCATTGGCTGGGCCACGCTCGATCTCGACTTGCGCTTCACCGCCGGCACCGACGGCTATTTCCCCGGCGACGAGACGCATCCGCAGGATTTTGACCTTATCGAGGGCAACGCCTGCGCCATCTCGCTCGCAAAGATCGGCAAGACCCCGTGGGCGCAGTGCTTTGCCACGTTTGTCCCCGACGAGATTCCCGCCGCCCACGCTGCGCGCTTCCAGGCGCAGATCATGGCGCATATGAGCGGTCAGGCCATGCTCAACCACGACCGCATGGTCAACGTGCGGAGCGCGGCAGACATTCGTCCTGCGCTCAAGGACGGCAAGGTCGCCTGCATCCACACCATCGAAAACGCCACCTTCTTTGCCGAGGACCCCGCGCTCATCGAGGTACTTAAAAGCTTGGGCGTGCTCATGTCGTCGCTCAGCTGGAACGCGCAGGGCCCGCTGGCGAGCGGACACGACACGCACGCCGGGCTCACCGCCGCCGGCATCGAGGCGCTCACGCAGATGGAGCATGCCGGCATGGTGCTCGATGTCTCCCATCTCAACGATGAGTGCTTTGACGAGGTTGTCGCCCACGCCACGCGCCCCTTCGTCGCCAGCCACTCCAACTCCCGTGCGGTTTGCGGCGTCAAACGCAACCTCACCGACGACCAGTTCCGCACCATTCGCGACACGGGCGGTATCGTCGGCCTCAACTACTGCAGCGAGTTCCTTTCCAACGACGCAACCGACAAGACCGCCGCAGACGTCACCTTCGACCAGCTGGCGGCACATATCGAGCACTGGCTCGACCTGGGCGGCGAGGACGCCATCGCGCTCGGCGGCGACTGGGACGGTGCCACGGTACCCGCTTTCCTCTCCGATGCCAGCAAGATGCCCGAGTTCCAGAACATGCTTTCCAAGCATTTTGGCAAGACCGTGATGCAGAAGCTCTGCAGCGACAACGCGCTTGCCTTCTTTGAGCGCTATTAATTTCACATCCCTTGAGCGGGCCGGCATGCCGAACGGTCGACATGCAGGCCCGTCCCCAATCCAAAGGACCGCTTTTGACGCAGCAGTTTACGATTTCCGCATCCCGACCGGATGGGACGCCCATCCCCGTCGTCGTTACCAAAAAGCGCGTCAAGAACTTCAACCTACGTGTCACATCGAGCGGTGAGGTCCATGCCAGTGCACCGCTCGGCGCCAGCCGCGAGCGTATCGAAGCGTTTGTGAAGCGCAACAGCGCCTGGATTATCAGCCGACTTGCCCAGCGCGAGCAACGTCAGGCAACGGCGCGAGAGCCGCTCAGCCCCTCGTCCATCATTGCACTTTGGGGCAAGCCCATCACGGTACAGGATGCACTCGATCACAACTTTGCCTCACCCGCACCGCGACCCAAACAGGCCACCTTCGCAAGTTTTATGGGTACTGATGAGCCAAGTGGGCGCGCGCAGGCAAAGCAGTGCACGGCCCTCGACGGCCTAACGTCCGATGAGCTCCAGGCCCGCATCGACCAGCTCTATGCAACCGAGGTCACCACGGCACTGCACGATATGGTGCACGTATACGAAATCGCCATGGGTGTCGCCGTTTCCCGCGTTTCCGTACGCAGCATGAAAACGCGTTGGGGCTCATGCACGCCCAAATCCGGCGCCATTCGCATCGCGCGCGAGCTCGCCGCCTACCCTGCCGAATGCCTCGACATGGTTGTCGCCCACGAGCTCGTCCACTTGCTCGAGCCAAGCCACAATCAGCGGTTTCACGCCCTGCTCGACACGTACTGCCCCAACAATAGGGCTCTGTCGCAGCGGCTCAAAAAACCGCCTGCCAACGAGCTGTAGGGCCGGTTAGCGCACGCGCTCGATCTCGACACCGCAGCTTGCCAGGGGAAGACCGACGGGCGCCCAAGGCTTATCGAGCTTAACACGCACGCCAAGCAGCAAGGGGTAACGACGTAGCAGCATCTGGGCCACACCCTCGGCTGCAGCCTCGATGAGCTTAAACGTATGCTCGCGCAGATAGCCATCGACATCGTGGCACACCGAGCCGTAGTCAATCGAGGCGTCCAAGCTATCGTGCTCCCCCGCTGCACGCAGGTCGGCATAGAGCACCAGGGAAACGATGAACTTCTGACCCAGCGCGTTCTCCTCGGGATACACACCATGGTTGGCAAAAACCTCAAGGCCGTCAATGACAATACGATCGGCATGGCGCAGATCGTCATAGCTCACGTGAGGCACCGCCGTTGCGGTGGATATTTCGCCCCTTCCACGGCGAGCGAGCTCGGCGCCTTCAGTCTTGGTTGCATTCTCGGGCAGTTTCTTGTTACTCATCGCGATCGTCTCCTTCGTTTAGAACCCCGACCGCGCAAACTAACTACACGCGAATCGACAGGTTCTTTTTATCATCGCTCCAGTTGCAAGCATTGCGCGCGGGGCATGCAAAGCAGGCGCGCGACGCTTTGTCGGCTGCATAGAGCAGACGCTCAAGCGGTTGGCTGTTCACGCGCAGCTTTCGATGGCCCAGAATGGCCGTCTTAATGGCTGCGGCATCGGCCGGCTCAAACGCCACGTCATCGGGCATGCCGACGAGTATTGCATCAGCGACGCGTTCGCTTGCAACATCATGGGATATACCCGATTCGTACTGTTCATCTTTGCCGATATCGTGAAGAAGTGCCGTGGCGTAAATGACCTCGCGGTCAAATTCGAGCTGCTCCTCGAGATTCTTGATCCACATAATGCGAGCGACATCGAGCAGATGGTCAATACCGTGGCGGCAGAAGATGCGCCCCGATTCCAACTGTGCAATGTTGCCCAGGTGCCGCCGGAACAGCCCGTTGGCACAAATGTAATCAATGCGAGGCATGGCGCCAAAGGGGGCCAGGCCCGAAGCCATAAAGCCGCGACGCGACGTCCCCTCATCGGTCTTCGATGTAAAGTCGTTGACGACTCTCATGGTTAGCGGCCCAGCATCCTAAAGAAACGCTCCTCGAGCGCGGGATCGGTCTCAAAGACGCCGCGGCGAGCAAGCGTCACGGTCTTGGTGCCGGGCTTTTGCACGCCACGCATCGTCATGCACATATGCTCAGCTTCCATGAGCACAATCGCCCCCTGGGGAGCGAGATAATCCATGAGAGCGTCGGCAACCTGTGCACACAGCTGCTCCTGCAGCTGAAGACGGCGGGCATAAACCTCAACCGTGCGAGCAAGCTTGGAAAGCCCGGCCACCCGACCGTTAGGGATATAACCAATGGCGGCTTTGCCATAAAACGGCAGCAGATGATGTTCGCACAGCGAGTAGAACGTGATGTCGCGCTCGATAACCAAATCGTTCGAAGCGACGGCAAAGGTTTTGGACAGGTGCTCCTCGGCACTCTGGTCCACACCGCCGGCAATCTCGCCATACATACGGGCAACGCGCGCCGGGGTCTCCAGCAGGCCCTCACGAGTTGGGTCCTCGCCTATGCCCTCAAGCAACAGCTTAATGGCGGCCTCGACTTTTTCCTGATCGACCATCTGGGCCTCACTTTTCTGATTTCACGTTCGCGCTATGGTACCACGCCCTCCGGCATCGACCACAAGCTACATAGTATGGGTCGAATAGACCGGATCATCACGCCAAAGTTCAACCGCATCACAAAGCGCAACGCCCTCGCGCTCAGCACGGGCGCGCGTAGCGTTCATATCGATCACGCGCTGGTTGCTCGAGCCCCTAAAACGCAACGAGATATCGTACAGATCTTGAACAAACGGGCCGTCCACCAACATGTCAAGGCAGGCAAGAATGCGGTCCGTCACCTCGGTATGGTGACGACCACCCGGCATAAGCTCCTCGAGCACGTCGCCGGTAAAACACCAAATAGTCTTCCCCGACCCCATAGGATAAGCGGCACGAACACGCTCAATGAAATCAACGAGCCCCGCCTGATTCTCAGGTTCCATAGGCTCGCCGCCCAAAATCGTCAGACCATCGATAAAGGGATGGTCGAGGCTCTCGATAATCTTGTCCTCGACGGCGCTATCAAAGGGCTCGCCCGCAGCAAAGTCCCACGCAACAGAGTTAAAGCAATTCTTGCACCCACGACGGCACCCGCTCACAAACAGAGAAGTACGAACACCTTCCCCATCAGCAATGTCGAAATACTTAATGTTCGCGTAGTTCATAAGTAACCTTCCTGGGGGTCTGGAGTATATCATTCCGTCCTCAAACATTCTCGGCCTTTGGCCTGCGAAACTGCGGGCGGAACGATATACTCCAGACCCCTCGCGAGCAACACTCAATGAACGAAGCGAACATCGAGTATAGGGTTCGAGGTCCAATAAAAACTTTGTTGCAGCTCAACCGTTGTTGCAAGCCAGTCGCAGTCGCAGCTCAAACAATTTCCGCTAAGAACTTCGAGGAGTGAGCAGACCGCGCACTGCATCTCAGCTATGTCAACTTGGCTGCACCGTAGCGAGACGCCGGACCTTTGCTCGATATGAGTTCCGCACGAACAGGAGGCGCCAGTGGCGCCTCCGTCGTGAGCCAGGACTGTCCGAAATAGCGAGTAAAGGTCCGGGGCCTCGCTACGGGACAGCCTGGGATGGTTATTAGAGATGCAGCACGCGGTCGCGGATCTCCTCGGTTCGACCCTGGTTCCAGAATTGGGTGCCGATGTAGCCGCACGTACGACGGGCGACGTTCATCTTCTCCTGGTCGCGGTTACCGCAGTTGGGGCACTCCCACACCAGCTTGCCGTCGTCCTCGACAATGCGAATCTCGCCGTCGTAGCCGCACACCTGGCAGTAGTCGCTCTTGGTGTTGAGCTCGGCGTACATGATGTTGTCATAGATGTACTGCATCACGCGAATGACGGCTTTGAGGTTGTCCTGCATGTTGGGAACCTCGACGTAGGAGATGGCACCGCCCGGCGAAAGCTGCTGGAACATGCCCTCGAACTTAAGCTTGTCGAATGCGTCGATCTCCTCGGACACGTGGACGTGGTAGCTGTTGGTGATGTAGCCCTTGTCCGTCACGCCCGGGATGATGCCAAAACG
>CAKUFT010000063.1 GCA_934650095.1 uncultured Collinsella sp. | reverse complement strand
TACTTGAGCTTCAGCGCCTCCATCATGGGCACGGCAGCATCCCAGTCGATCTTCCAGCCGATCGACACGCGGACGGTCTCGCCCGTTGCGGGAGCCGTCGCAAACAGCGTATGACCGTTGTCGGGACCGGTAAAACGCAGCCACGTTATGCCGTTGTACTCGACCTGGTCGGTTGTCGTCTCCTTGCCTTCGAAGACCTGCTCTAGGCTTGCAATCTCTTCCTCCGGCGAGCGCGGGAAGATGCTGATGTGCAAGCGTCCTCCAGTCTCGTCATGGAAGAAGTCTGCCTTTTCGCGCTCTTCGTTGGACGAATCCAGCGTGTACCCATCGGCGGCCTCGATACTGTACGATGCGCAATCGATGCCGGTCAGATCTGCCTTCTCGCCAGAATCAGCCACGCCACCGGCCGCCTTGAACTCCTTAGTCTCACACCCCGTGGTGTCAAAGTGCATGGCTTCATGATTCTTGGCGGGAGCGTAAGCGTCTACGAACTCGACAGTGATGGGCCCATAGTACGCCGTCTTGGGCGCCCAGAAGTAGACATACTCAACGGTCTCGCTCGGACCGATATCTTGCCTCTTGGAAAGGTCGATGCCCTCGTGAAGCTCATCGGGAGCCTCGCTTGCAACGTAGTCGAGCACGGCCGCCTTGCCGGAAGTAAATAACGGGTCGCCTGCCTCAAGATCGCCCTGGGCAGCATGCACGTTAAAGGAGCTAAACGTCCTGTTCTTCGCATTGTTGTTGGTGATCTTGACGTGCAGGTAAAAGCCGTCTTGCAGCTTAGCGTCGCCGCGATAGAACGTACCGTGGGCTACCGATTCATAGGTTATGCCAGCCACCTCGACCGCCTGCGACTCATAGGCCTTGGCCTTCTTCTCTACGGGAGCGCTGCCGCCCGAGCTGCCAGCCGAGCCGCTCGGAGCACTACCGCCACAGCCGGCCACCGAACACGCCAGCACGGCCGAAAGCGTCACGGTGGGAATTCCTAACAGCAGCTTTTTCGTCATGGGCTTCATCATCCTCACCGCTCCTTTCGGCTTGCAGCTCATCCGCTGCCCGAGGCTTTCGTCGGCCCCGTGGCATCGGCTTCCACTATGAGCGTATGACGAAACGCGGCACAGGCGAAGTGACCCGTGGCCCAAATAACGCCCCGTTCGACCCCCTTTCAGGCCAAAAGGGCCGTGGTTCGCATACCCTCGGCCCATAAAACGAGACGTCTGTCCCAATTCGAGCACAAAACCAAAGTGTCAGCGGTACCCATCAGAGCGTATGATGTCCTCAACGTTTTCGGACGGTGGACATGTTTCGTCGTCAATGGCCAGACCATACGCCCGAACCGAACTACTAATTGGAGGGGACAAATAATGGAAGAAGCAAAATGTGAACAGACCGTCCTGAGCGAAGAGGAGCGTCTGGTTATCGCCAAGGCTGTCGATTCGCCCAAGTTCAAGGCTTCCCCCGTCTCCCCCGAGCTCATTAATTCCTTTAGCGACGACCTGGCGAGCTTCGTATCGATTCCGTACACCTCAAAATCCAGGCTTTCGAGCCTCTATGGACCAGGGCTCGATGCTATGGCACTACTTTGCGCCGACTGGAAAGAAGCATATGCCCAGGGCGCGCTCTACATGCGCGATACCAAAACGGTCAGCTTTGCCACGCACCTGGAGACGGCAAACGGGTCGGCCGTCGAGCTGTCAATTGCCGAAAATGCACAGGACGGTCTCCCATGGTTTCTATCGTATGTCCCCATTGCCGATCGCATGAAGCTGCGCCGAGATTTTGAGACCAAGGCCCCGAGCGTCGACGCCCATACGCAAGCCGTTGCAAGCACGAACGCCGATGCTAACGACCGCCCCGCCGCGGCCTCGCTGCCTGCGCTGCTGGCGCGCAATCTTGAACGCATGCAGGAGACCGAGGACTATCTCGATGGGCCCGTTCCGCAGGACCTCGTCGAAGAATTTGCTTCCTTTGGTGAAGAGTTCTCTTCGTTCGCATGGACTTCGCAGCGATGGAACGAGACGATTGTCGAGTACGCAAAGCGCGACATCGACGTCACGGCCCTTTTGGACCGCGACTGGAAATTCGCCTTCTCCAACCGGATTATCCGCTTCTACGAGGGTAAGGTCATCTTCCCGATCAGCGTCCTTCGAAGCGATGGGGAAACTCCGGTCGAGGTATCGATAACGCGCGATCGTAAAATGGATCGCCCGGGTGCGCTGCCTTGGCGCGTCTGCTATGTCGATAACTTCGCTTTCCAAAAGGTGCGTGCCGGTCGCGCGCTCACCGACTGGGCATATCTGGGCAACATCGACAGCATGATCGAAAGCCTGGCAGATTACGCGCTGGACGAAAAATGGGGCTTTGAGCAGGACGAGGACTCCAAGGACTATTCGATTCTGCGCAGCTACCTCATGTATACCTTCTATCGCCTTCAGTCCGAAAACAAGGTGCTCGAAGACAGCGACAAGGGAATCGCGGCATTTAACACCGGACTGGTCGATCCCACCTACGAGGCCATTTATGCCTGCTTCTCGCCGTCGAGTAGCGGATGTCCCTGGCGCTTCGAGGCCTTCTGCAAGGCAGGGTCAAAGCAGTGGGGCAAGAAACTCGTCGCGTCGTTTGACCCGCTTCCGCAGCGTGCGTCCTACTTCGAAAAGAAGGAGGACCTGCTCTTTGACGGCAACAGGACACTCCAACGCGACGTTGACCATATTCTGCTCGACAACATCGACCGCCTGCCCGAGGCGTTTCTTGCCGAGGAGCTGCGCGGAAGCAGCGATGCGCTCGAGGCGCTGTCGAGGGCGGTTAACGCAGATGACGACGCATCGAAGAAGGCCGCCTACGACGAGCTGCGCGAGGCAGTAGAGGACAACGCCAAGGTGAAGCGCCGCCTGATCAACAGGCTCGACGATGCCATTGAGCTCGCCCAGAAGCGTGTCGAGTGGAACTTTAAGACCGCCGTTCCGGCGTTCTACCCCACCAAGAACACCATGAGTCTGCTGCTGCCGCTCGACCTGACCGAAAACGACCGACCCGATGTTGCCCTGGTGGTCGAACTCATGGAGTCCGGCGCCTACATAGGCCAGACGATCCTGACCATGAAGATGGCCTACAACAACGCACGCCTGATCAGCCGTCCGGACAGCGATTGGCTCAACACTTCGCTGCAAGTTCCGAGCTGCTAGGCCATCCGCTTCTCTTGCCCCGCGTTCTGCTAAAGAGCGCGGGGATTTGCTATGTATCGTTTACTCGGACAGAACCGACTCGGTTTTGTCCGAGTAAACGCATTCGACAGTCAATTACGAACGATTGTTCGATGGATTTCGTGTTGGATGGAATCGTTCACGGGCTGGGCTATGCTACCTTGACTATCTATACGACTTAAATGCACAAGAGGAAGCACCAAGAGAGCGAGCATGGCAAAAAACACCGCAAACTATGGTAACGACAGTATTCGTCAGCTCAAGGACGAGGAGCGCGTACGTCTGCGTCCCGCCGTCATCTTTGGCTCGGACGGACTCGATGGCTGCGCGCATGCCGCCTTCGAGATCCTGTCCAACGCCGTTGACGAGGCGCGCCAGGGCTACGGCAAGCTCATCACCCTTACCGCCTTTCGCGATGGCTCTATCCAGGTAGAGGACAATGGCCGTGGCTGCCCGCTCGACTGGAACCCTTCCGAGAAGCGCTTTAACTGGGAGCTCGTTTTTTGCGAGCTCTACGCTGGTGGCAAATACAACAACAACCAGGGCGGCGACTACGACTTCTCGCTCGGCACCAACGGCCTGGGCTCTTGCGCGACCCAGTACGCTTCCGAGTACATGGACGTTACCGTCTGGCGCGACGGCAACAAGTACTCCCTGCACTTTAAGAAGGGCAAAGTCGTCGGCGCCAAAAAGAAGGCGCTCGAGATTGAGCCGAGCAACGAGGACCGCACCGGCACTACCATCAAGTGGCGCCCCGACCTTGAGGTCTTTACCTCCATCAGCATTCCCCACGATTGGTATCGCGAGACCATGCGCCGCCAGGCTGTGGTCAACGCCAACGTGACCTTCCGCCTACGTATTGAGGGCGACGATGGCGAGTTTACCGAAGAGGACTTCTGCTACCCCAAGGGCATCGAAGACTACGTGCTCGAGAAGGTGGGTACCGACTACCTCACCGAACCTTTCTTTATCGAGGCCGACCGTCGTGGTCGCGACCGTGAGGACCTGCCCGACTACAACGTAAAGATCACCGCGTGCATGTGCTTCTCGCGCACCTTCATGATGCAGGAGTACTACCACAACTCGTCATGGCTCGAGAACGGCGGCTCGCCCGAAAAGGCGGCTCGCAGTGCTCTGACCAGCGCCATCGATGCCTACATTAAGCAACAGGGCAAGTACAACAAAAACGAGAGCGGCATTAAGTGGCAGGACGTTCAGGACTGCCTGGTACTCGTGACCAACTGTTTCTCCACCCAGACGTCCTACGAGAACCAGACCAAGAAGGCCATCAACAACCGCTTTATCCAGCAGGCAATGACCGCCTTCTTTAAGGAGCGCCTCTCGACCTACCTGATCGAGAACAAAGACGCCGCCAACAAGATTCTGGAGCAGGTGCTCATCAACAAGCGCTCTCGCGAGAACGCCGAGAAGACTCGTCAGAGCATCAAGACCAACCTGCAGCAAAAGACCGACATGGCCAACCGCGTGCAGAAGTTCATCGACTGCCGCTCCAAGGACAAGAGCCGCCGCGAGATCTACATCGTAGAGGGCGACTCGGCTGCAGGCGCCATTCGCACCTCGCGTGATGCCGAGTTCCAAGGCGTTATGCCCGTCCGCGGTAAGATCCTCAACTGCCTGAAAGAGGACTACCCGCGCATCTTTAAGTCCGACATCATCATGGACCTCATGCGCGTGCTGGGCTGTGGTGTGGAGATCAAGGACAAGCGCATCAAGAACCTGGGCGCGTTCGACTTGGACAACCTCAACTGGAACAAGGTCATCATTTGTACGGACGCCGACGTCGATGGTTATCACATCCGCACGCTCGTGCTCACCATGCTCTATCGCTTGGTGCCCACGCTTATCGACGAGGGCTACGTGTATATCGCCGAATCGCCGCTCTACGAGATCAACTGCAAAGAGAAGACCTACTTTGCCTACACCGAGCTCGAGAAGAACGGCATCCTCAAGGAGATCGGCGACCAGAAGTGCTCGATCAACCGCTCCAAGGGTCTTGGTGAGAACGATCCGGACATGATGTGGCTCACCACCATGAACCCCGAGACGCGCCG
>CAKUFT010000062.1 GCA_934650095.1 uncultured Collinsella sp. | reverse complement strand
ACGATCTTTATCCGCAACGACGAGGGCAAGCCCGTCGGCATTTTGGGCATTAACTTTGACATTACGCTTATGAAGGCATTCGAGCGCTCGCTCGACGCCTTTACCG
Source organism: uncultured Collinsella sp. (assembly GCA_934650095.1). Classification (GTDB taxonomy): domain Bacteria; phylum Actinomycetota; class Coriobacteriia; order Coriobacteriales; family Coriobacteriaceae; genus Collinsella. The sequence continues at coordinate 5,223 of CAKUFT010000062.1, read as the reverse complement.
GCACCGGCGGCTCGGGCTACACCGAGCCCGAGCCCATCACCAAAAACATCGGCGACCTGCTCGAGGACCTGCTGCGCGAGTGCGAGCAATACGTGGGCAAGCCCGCGGCGCTCATGACCAAAGACGAGCGCATTCGCGCCATTGGCTACCTCGACCGTCGCGGCGCCTTCCTCATTTCCAAGTCGAGCGAACGCGCCTGCGAGTTCTTTGGCATCTCCAAGTACAGCTTCTATAGCTACCTCAACGAGGCCAAGGCTGCGGCCAGCGACAAGTAAGAAGTTCGCCGAGTCGCCCCTCCCCTTTTGGGCGCGAGTTCTGGAATGCACGAATCCGAGACTCGGCTGCATAGCAAGTTCCATATAATCGATGGGATAAGCATTTCGAAAGGGTGGAACAGAATGGCGTTGAGCAAGGCATCGTGCACCGGTCGCGGAGTGACTCCGGCAATTGGTGGACATGTGCACCACATGTTCGATGGAGACGAAGACGATCTGTTTTCGCTGAGCCTTGATGACGTGATGAGCGACCGCCCTTGGACTGCCGACGAACTCATGGGCGGCGGCGCTCGCCCGTCGAGCCCCGATCCCTCGCTCGCGCCGAAACCCGCAGCGGCACCTGTGCAATCGCCTGTTTCGGCACCCGTGGCCGCACCGACGTCCACGCCTACTCCGACGCCCATGCCCGCTCCCCGCCCCGCAACCGACCCGTCAGAGACGGCGGCATTTCTCGCTGCGGCGACGCGGGGCAAATCGGCCGATAGCACCGTTATGTACAGTGCCCAGCAGTTGCCTATCCCTGCGGCACGCAAGCCTCCCGTCATGAGGCTCGACGACCCCTCAGGCCATCAGGTCGCCTACGATTCTTGGGCTGCAGCCGATCTGGACGAGACCTCTACCGGTATGCCGGCGCTCGACGTTCCGGTTAACCCTCTGTATGCTGCTGATACAAGTGCCGTGGCATATGATGACGGTGCAGCATATTCCGATTATTCCGATGGCTATGCCGGTACCGGTCGTATCGAGACCGAGGATTATGGCACCGCATCGAGCGATTACGTCGACGACCCGTACGCTGCCACGCCTGCACCGGAATATGATCAGGAAGCTGTGTCCGCGCCGGCCTACACAAAAAGCACGGGCGAAGAGCGCTTCGCCGATTATTACGCCGAGGAAAAGTCCATGCGTTTCTCGGAGTTTCCGCAGGCAGTCAAGGTTGCCTTTATCGTCATTGTGGTGGCGCTGCTCGGCGTGATCGCATTCGAGGGATTCCAGCTGTTCCGCGGCCCCACCGCATCCGAATCGGCAACGCAGCAACAAGAGGACGACAACGAGCATCTGGACATCAACACCCTCAAGGGCGACCCCAACGACGGGGACGAGTAGCGAAGGCCGGGACGGCTGAAATACCCACACGTAGCACCAGCTTCTACGTGCCGCTTTGTCATCCGGTTACACTTTTCCGGATGTTGAGACCGTCGGATTCGACACTTTTCCGTACTTTTGAGGTGCCGATTTCGACACTTTTCCGGATTTAATCCTAACAGCAGCCGGCGAAATCAAGCGCCGCCTGCACATCATTTCGCAGGCGGCGCTTGATTTCTGTCCGCGCGCGTTGATAGACTTCCTCTTGCCCGCAAGGAGCGGGCACGTTTTATCCAGAGTCGGGGTAGAGAGTTGGCTCCACGATCCCGACGCCAACCGGCCAAGAGGCACGGTGGCCCTGCCAACATCGATGAAAGGAGTCCGTATGGACAATTTCCTTGTGCGCAGCGAGCGCAACTTCCACAACCTGGTCGTCAAACCGAATCACATGCATCTTCTGGATAAGCCGAACGGCTATGCCTCGGCCATGGTCAAGAGCAGTCTCTCCCACCAGATGCGCTTTACGGTGCAGAAGCTCGAGGAAGAGCTCTGCGCCGCCGGCAATCCGCATGTGTTGAAGATCAAGCTGTCCGGAGACGATTCGCGCGAGCCGTCGAGTTGGAAGCTATTTGCCGACGGCGCGTGCATTGCGGACGGCTCGGGTGACTTTGCCCGCGCGTGCTTCTGCGAGGGCGCCGAGGTGTTTCTGGGCCTGTGTCGAGATGCCGTGTGCGCGGCCGAGCTGCCCCAGTGGAGTCAGAGGGAGTACGAGCTGCTGAGTGCGGCGCGTGGGGTTGCTATGGCGTAGACAAACGCAGACAGCACCATGGCGGCGTGCAACCATTGCGCGCCGCCCCCTCAAACCTCACGATGTCAAAAGACTGACACTTCTGTATGTCTTTTGACATGCCCAATCGCCCACGAGGTTCGCTTGCTTAGCAAACCATCTTGCCTGCTGCCCGCCAAATAGGACGTTCAATCCATATACGACACCAAATGTCCTACCTCCCCTCCGCCTGCAGCTTCAGCAGTAGGTCGCTCAGCTCGGGGCACTTGCTGGAGAGGCGCGTCTGGGCTCGCTCGCCCATCCCCCATCGCTGACGGACCTCCTGGGCGCGCGGACTCACGCGGTAGTCCCCGTTCATCACCTGCTTAAGCAACCTGGAGGTCACGCGCGCATCGGCGAGGGCGCTGTGGGCGTGGCCCGTCGACTCATCAAAATCGATGCCAAACCACGTTGCCGCGTCACTCAACGAGACACACCCATGGCTGCCCACGTCCATGATCGAGGTGTAAAACGCCTGCAGGTCGGCCCAGTCCGCAGGAAAGGCGGAAAGGTCGATGTACTTTGCCTGGCACTCGGTCATAAGCTGCCGGCGGTCCGTCCCGCTCCAGCAAACCACTTGGGCGGAGTAGCGACCGATCCAATCGCCGAGCCTTTTAATCACCACGTAGAGCGGATCGGCCATCGCGGTGTCCACGGCCGATAGCCCCGTGAGCTCGCGGACGGGATACGCAACGCCTTCGGCATATTCTGTCTGCACAAACTGCGAGAACTCGCCCATCACGTTGCCGCGGTTATCGAGCTTGACGGCGCCGACCTCGATAATCTCGTTGCGCAGCCCGCGGCGCTGGCGCTGCTTTGGCACCGGAGCGAACTCAAAGTCGAGTACGATCTGGCGCGCAAAGTTCGTCGTATCGATAGCCGAGACACCCGGCGTCTTTTTGTCTGGCACGGTCAGGGCCTTTCTCCGTCAACTGCCGCTCGTTACATTGGCGGCCACATTGCCGTAAGGATAAGCGCCCGTGCGGACATGAAAGCAGGGCGGTGCCATATGCGCCGGGCCCGCTCCGCACGGACAAGCCCAGGAGAGTCGCTCGTTTTATTCAAATGCCTGTGGATAGGATTTAGGCCCGATGACTTGAATCAGCGGTCATCCCGGGCCCATCAGAGCTCGTAGAGCTCTTAATTGCTTTGGTCTCGCCCTTTATAGCGTTTGTCGGGCTTTCCGAGGCACTCAAGCAGCGTTCGAAGCATAACACGCACTGCCATTAAGGCATTGACCCCTTGACCAAGCAACGGCGCTGCCCAGCTTTCCAGAACTTGGGCTGCCGTCGGCCTCATTCTATCCGCGGGCGCCAGGTTTAACAAATGGAATTTCGGTAATGGAGGCCTGGCACTCGCCGGATTCTGGAACGAGCTTTCCGCTCGAGACCGCTACCGGAAAATATATCCCGCTCTGAGTGCTCATTCTGGGATGCAATTTCCGTTTGCGAGCCATTGGGAAAGCGCACCCCATTCTGAAGTCGAATTCTGGGACGAGTTTTCCGCTGGAGCCACTTTAGGAAAAGTGCATCCCACTCTGGAGTCGAAAAGTGGGACGCAGTTTCCCCGAGCGGTCCCTTTGGGAAAGTATGTCCCACTCTGGGCGCGAATTCCGGGATGTACTTTCCGCCTGGAGCCGATCCGGAAACGGCATCCCGTTTTGGAGCCAAATTCCGGGAAGCACTTTCCACCAAGAGTCGCAAAGGGAAAGCGCATCCCATTCCGAGCATCAATTCTGGGATGAGGTTTCCTCCAGCAATAGGCTCAGCAAAGAAAGGATCCATTCAGCCATTCTTCAGAACAGGCTTTCCAGAACGGCCTCTCCCACCGGGCCATCGCGGCACCGAAAGCGAACATATATTCGTATTTATAGCTGCAATTTGATAGAATGGCTGTTGTTGACGGCAGCTCCATGTGCCGGGCAGCGCCCTCCATGCGACGGGAGGTGATGCCCATGACCGATCTGATTGATTTCGTGAAGCTCCTGACCGCTCTGGTCTCGCTCCTCACGGCGCTTATCGGACTTTCCGAGGCGCTTAAGCAGTGCTCGAAGCACAGCAGAAGGGGTCGACGCCATTAAGGCATTGACCCCCTAATCTAAGCAACGGCGCTGCCCAGCTTACCCAACTTGGGCTGCCGTCGACACCATTCTACCCACGGGCGCCGGGTTTAACAAATGGTTTTTCGGTTACGAGGCCTTGGCACCCCGCGCGCCCCACACCGCAAAGCCACTACGCCCTAAGCGCCGCCATGGGGATCACTGCCACGCCGTCGTCGCGCGTGTAGGCGATGCTCCCCTTTCCAACCACGACCGCCAAAAACGCCGGCGCGGCATTCTGGGCGGCAGGATTGGAGAGCACTTTCCTCTCCAGCGCCTTGAGGTTTCTCGCTCCGTCGTCTGCCTTCGCATCGCTCAGCTTGACCTCGATGGCACCCCAGCGCCCGTCGTGCTCGACGATCAGATCGACCTCAAGGCCCTTCTCGTCGCGGAGATAATGGACGCTGTTGTCGACGCCGCCGTAGGTGGAAAGGAACACGCGCACGTCGCGCAGAACGAGGTTCTCAAAGAGCATCCCCAGCGTCTGCATGTCGCCAAGCAGCCGCTCAGGGGTAGCCCCCAGCAGCGCCGCCGCAAGCGACGGGTCACAGAAGTAGCGCTTGGGGCGCACGCGAACGCGGGCCTTCGAGCGTACGTACTGGCTTGCTGCCTCTTGCGCAAGCTCGTTCGAAAGCCCAAGGTTTGCAGGTCAACCGCCCCGTAGCACCAGCGGGCGACGTCATCCTGCGAAATTACGCCATTCTCAATGCAGTTTTTACGCCACTTTCAATGTAGTTTTTACGCCGTTCTCGATGTAGTTTTTACGCTTGGCATCCTTGGCATGACGCTCGCTCGCACATCTCAGCAAACGAAATCAACTTGGCGTCTCCCCTGCTCGCTGCAGTCTCCTGACACCCTTGGGTAAAGCCGCGCTTCGAGAAGATCGCGTAGCTTTTGCGCTGCCGCCTAAAGAGTTCGCTTCGGTACACGAGCTTTTC
>CAKUFT010000061.1 GCA_934650095.1 uncultured Collinsella sp. | reverse complement strand
ATCTCCTCGGACACGTGGACGTGGTAGCTGTTGGTGATGTAGCCCTTGTCCGTCACGCCCGGGATGATGCCAAAACGACGCTGCAGGCACTTGGCGAACTTGTAGGTCGTCGACTCAAGCGGGGTACCGTACAGCGAGAAATCGATATCGCTTTCGGCCTTCCACTCGGCGCACTTGTCGTTCATGCGCTGCATGACGGCCATGGCAAAGGGCGTGCCCTCCTTCTCGGTGTGGCTGTGGCCCGTCATGTACTTGACGCACTCATACAGGCCGGCATACCCCAGGCTGATGGTGGAATAGCCGCCCACGAGCAGCTTGTCGATCGTCTCGCCCTTCTTCAGGCGGGCGAGGGCACCGTACTGCCAAAGAATCGGCGCGGCATCCGAAAGCGTGCCCATCAGGCGCTCATGACGGCACAGCAGGGCACGGTGGCACAGCTCAAGGCGCTCGTCGAAGATCTTCCAGAACTTATCCATGTCCTGATGCGAGCTCAGCGCGACATCGGGCAAGTTGATAGTCACGACGCCCTGGTTAAAACGACCGTAGTACTTGGGCTTGTTCGGGTCATAGTTCAGCGCGTTGGCAACGTTGTTAAAGCCGTTGCCCGAACGGTCGGGCGTCAGGAAGCTGCGGCAGCCCATGCAGGTGTAGCAATCGCCGTTGCCCGCGGTCTCGCCCTTCGACAGCTTGAGCTCGCGCATCTTCTTCTCGGAGATGTAGTCGGGCACCATGCGCTTGGCGGTGCACTTGGCAGCCAGCTGGGTCAGGTAGAAGTACGGGGAGTCCTCGTAAACGTTATCATCCTCGAGCACGTAGATGAGCTTGGGGAACGCCGGGGTGATCCACACGCCGGCCTCGTTCTTAACGCCCTCGTAGCGCTGGCGAAGCGTCTCCTCCACGATCATGGCAAGGTCGTGCTTCTCCTGGGCCGAGCGCGCCTCGTTAAGATACATAAAGACCGTCACAAACGGCGCCTGGCCGTTGGTGGTCATAAGGGTCACGACCTGATACTGGATCGTCTGGACGCCACGACGGATCTCATCGCGCAGACGGTCCTCAACGACCTCACGAACCTTCTCGGCAGACGCGGAAACGCCGAGCTCCTCGAGCTCACGCGCAACCTCGCCGCGAATCTTCTGACGGCTCACCTCAACAAAGGGGGCGAGATGGGTCAGCGAAATAGACTGGCCGCCGTACTGGGAGGAAGCAACCTGGGCGATAATCTGCGTCGCGATGTTGCAGGCGGTCGAGAAGCTGTGCGGCTTCTCAATGAGCGTGCCCGAGATAACGGTGCCGTTCTGGAGCATATCCTCCAGGTTCACCAGGTCGCAGTTATGCATGTGCTGGGCGAAATAGTCCGAATCGTGGAAGTGAATCAGACCCTCATTGTGGGCGTCCACAATCTCCTGGGGCAGTAGCACGCGCTGCGTCAGGTCCTTGGAGATCTCGCCGGCCATGTAGTCGCGCTGAACGGAGTTGACGGTCGGGTTCTTGTTGGAGTTCTCCTGCTTGACCTCTTCGTTGTTGCACTCGATCAGCGACAAAATCTTGTCGTCGGTCGTGTTCTTCTGGCGCTTCAGGCTCTGAACATAGCGATAGATGATGTAGTGGCGAGCAACCTCGTAGCAGTCGAGACGCATGATCTCGTCCTCGACCAAATCCTGGATCTCCTCGACCGAAACGGTGTGGCCCGCGTTCTCGCATGCCTCGGCGACATTTTGTGCCGCGTAAACCACCTGGCGGTCGGTTAGACGAGAGCTCTCCTCGACCTCCAAGTTGGCGGCGCGGATGGCATTGACGATCTTATCGATGTCAAAGACAACCTCGGTGCCGCTGCGCTTGATGATCTTCATCCTCTTGCCTCTTTCGCGTCGTAGTCTCATTGCGCTTCAGAGCCAAACGATGCCCGGCAGGGCCTGTCCCTGTCTTGCGGCGCCGTCGCGCAATCTGTGTTCTCGATAAACCATAAGCCTCCATGCGGACATTCCCAGGAGCCGATCAAGCGGCTCAAGGACACGTTCAAAAGAGGCAGTTAAGGTCTTCGTTCTCTGTCCGCCATCTATCATACGACAAAGACGCATCTATATCCTGTATTCTTTTTTTAGGTCAAACACAACATATAGTGTTTTAGCAGGTCAAGGCAATTAGTCTATTTGCAGACGCATTAAAAACGAGGGGTCTTTGGCAAGTCGGTAAAACGTTACCAGCACGGCTACCTGCATGGCAGTTATAAAACCCCCTTAGTCAAGCCGCCGACAAATCCTACCAAAACCAAGCCGCTCACGCCAAAAGAATCCAAAAGATTATGCTTGACCAACATGTTGCGGTCGAACCGATATCAAGTCCGGCACAAGCGATCCTTCAAACTCAAAAGTCATTCGGCCGACACAACCGAAGCATTATGGTTGAATTGCCTAGAAAACAAAACAGCCTAGAGGCAAAACCTCTAGGCTGCGAACATTTGGTGGGCGTTAGAAGATTTGAACTTCTGACCTCTTCCGTGTCAGGGAAGCGCTCTCCCCCTGAGCTAAACGCCCAAATGGAGCGGACAACGGGGCTCGAACCCGCGACCCCAACCTTGGCAAGGTTGTGCTCTACCAACTGAGCCATGTCCGCTTACGGGGATTAATCTTACGCGATACCCGTATCCTATGCAAGAACTTTTTTGAAAAGTTTTGCGATACCCTCGCGAAGGCATCAGCCGTCACGAAAGGCGCGGACAAACGCAGACTCGCGACGAGATGCCCCCTATATCTCGCCGAGCATAATCCAGGCCGAGCTATCCTGCGCGAGCTTGCCGTCTGCAAGCGGTGATGAGGTGAGCAGGACCCTGCCCGCCGGCAGCTCCACGGGTGCTGCACCGAAGTTCGTCACACACGCCCAGCCGTTGTCGCGGCGATAGGCGATGACGCCGCCTCCAGCGCCCTCGGCACCATCCGCAAGGCCGGTGCGCCCGTCGAGATCGAGCCACGCGAGATCGTTGGCGCACCCGCGCAGCTTGCGCCGCAGCCAGAGGGCGTCACGATAGAGCGCAAGCATCGATGTCGGGTCCGCTTCTTCCCTATCGGCAGCGTAATCGGAAAACCATGCAGGCTGCGGCAGATGGGGCGCCGCATCGGCGTCCGCCGGTGAAAACCCAAACGATCCGCCCTGCGCGGGATCGTCCGCCGCCACCCACGGCAGGGGCACACGGCAGCCGTCGCGCCCCTTCTCGCGCTTCGGTCCGTGCGTATTGGTCGCAGTAGGATCTTCGAGTGCAGCCCACGGAATGTCAGCCACCTCAAAAAGGCCGAGCTCCTCACCCTGATACACGTATGCCGAGCCCGGAAGCGCCAGCTCGAGCAAAAGGGCCGCCCGCGCGCGGCGCTCGCCGAGTTCACGGTCCTCGTCATAAGACGACCCGTCGCGTAAGAGCCAGTCGAGCGCAATCTGGTGGTAGCGCGTCGCCTTGATCTGCGGCAGGGCATAGCGCGTCGCCACGCGCGGCACGTCGTGGTTGGAGAGCACCCAGGTCGAGGCGGAATCGGATTCTATAGCTGCCTTCAAGCCCTCCTCGATTGCAGCGTGCATGTCATCATAGGTCCAAGTGGCCTTGGCAAACTCAAAGTTGAATGTCTGGCCAAGCTCGCTGGGACGCGCGTAGAGATACTGGCGCTCGGGCAGCACCCACGCCTCGGCAACGGCGCTGCGTGGCGGATCATAGCGGTCGAACACGCGGCGCCACTCGCGATAGATCTCGTGGACCTCGTTGCGGTCCCACAGCGGATGGGTGCCGTCCTCAACCATGTCATCGCCCTCGGCGAGATGCCACCGGTCGAGGTCATCGCGGTCGAGATCTTTGGCGAGACCGTGCGCCACATCAATGCGAAAGCCATCGACGCCTCGATCGCTCCAAAACGCCAGGACGTCGCAAAAGAACGCATGAACCTCGGGGCACGACCAGTCAAAGTCCGGCTGCTCGGGTGTAAACATGTGCAGATACCACTGACCGTCCGCGACGCGCGTCCAGGCGGGGCCGCCAAAGTTGGCATTCCAATTGGTGGGAGGCAGCTCGCCGTGCTCGCCGCGACCATCGCGGAAGATATAACGGGCGCGCTCGGGCGATCCGGGGCCGGCGGCAAGAGCGGCTTTGAACCAGGGGTGCTGGTTGGACGAATGGTTGGGCACGATGTCGACGATGACCTTGATGCCGTGCGCGTGAGCCGCAGCGATCATGTCATCGAAATCGTCAAGCGAGCCGAGACGTGGGTCGACATCGCAGTAGTCCGCCACATCATAGCCGCCATCAACAAGAGGCGATGGGTAAAACGGGCTCAGCCAGATGGCCTCGATACCCAGCTGCTCAAGATAGTCCATCTGCTGGGTAATGCCCGCGATATCGCCCAGACCCGAACCAGTCGAATCCTTAAACGAGCGCGGGTAGATCTGATAGATCGCGGCATCGGACATCCATGAGCGCGACGAGAACTTTTCTGTAGCCATGGGATGAGTCTCCCTTGCAACGAGGTTTTGCGAGATGCCCTCGATGATACGCCCAAGGCAGACAGTCGCGGCAAACAACGCCCCACCCACGCCCAAAAAAGCTCGCTCCCTCTCGGGTTCGAGCTCCCTGGGGCGGATTGACCAATGAGGCGAAAAGAATGGAAGACTCACTCCCCCGGCCACGACAGCGAGCGGGCTCCGGGTGCCCCAGGTTGCCGTGAAAGAGAAGGGAAGCGTACTTTATGTACGCGACCGACGATTGAGGGGCAAGATGGGGTGCCCGGGGCTCGCGCAGCGTCAACAAAAAACGCGGTTCGTTAGAACCGCGTAACATAGTTGGAGCGGACAACGGGGCGTCTGCGTATCCGCTTCGCGGATACGCACCGGCTTCGGCCGCCCGCCGGCGTCCTCGCCAGCTCGCTACAAACGCTCCGCGTTTGCTTAACGCTCGCTCCCTCTCGGGTTCGAGCCCAGACGACGGGTACGAAAAAGCCCGGCTACCGTAGTAGTCGGGCTGTTACGCTTGGAGCGGACAACGGGGCTCGAACCCGCGACCCCAACCTTGGCAAGGTTGTGCTCTACCAACTGAGCCATGTCCGCATATGTAAAACAAAACGGGCGCCGGAGCGCCCGGATGTTGCCTGGAGGCGAAGCCCGGATTCGAACCGGGGGTAAAGGCTTTGCAGGCCTCTGCCTTACCACTTGGCCACTTCGCCGAAAAAGGACCGCCTAAACGGTCCGGAAATGCAATGGAGCGGACAACGGGGCTCGAACCCGCGACCCCAACCTTGGCAAGGTTGTGCTCTACCAACTGAGCCATGTCCGCTTGCGGGTTATTAATTTACGCGAGTTG
>CAKUFT010000060.1 GCA_934650095.1 uncultured Collinsella sp. | reverse complement strand
CCAAGTGGTTCTGCCCCAACTGCGGTAGCGAAAACGGCGGCAAGTTCTGCAGCAACTGCGGAACGCCCAGGCCCTAGCCCCTCTATCTGGTAATTGGCGGGGGATCCGCCGCCCCCGCTCCTGCTTCTATGGGTTTCGTTCGATTAAGGAGGACACCATGAAGACAACGTTCAAAAAGTCCGTACTCGCATTCCTGACATGCGTCTTGGCGCTCGCCTTTGCCCTGACGGGCTGCAGCGGCGGCGGTGGCAAGGATCCCAAGGCCGACTTCGTCGGCAGCTGGGAACTCTCGGGTGGAACCGTGGAGGGCGAAGAGCTGACCGATGAGTACATGAAGATGCTCGAGGATTGGGGTGTCCACTGCGTCCTGATTCTCGATGAGGACGGCACGGGCGCCCTCGACCTGTTCCTTGAGGTTGTCGACCTTAAATGGGAGGCAAAGGACGCCACCACCGTAACGATCACCGCCGAAGACGAGTCGCACGACATGAAGCTCAAGGACGGCAAACTCATCCTCGAAGAGGATGACGGCAATCTTGTCTTCACCAAGTCCGACAAGGATCTGTCCGGCACGGTAAAGAAGGATCGCGAGGCTGCCGAAAAGGAAGAGGAGATCGATGAGGCCGTCGAAGACGACGACGTCCAGAGTGTCGAAATCTCCCCCGCCGTCACCGTCGCCGATGACGATCTGTGCACCATCACCATCACCGAGAAGTTCAAGGACGACTGGGGCGACATCGGCTTTGTCGTCAACATCACCAACAAGAGCGACAAGGACCTGACCTTCTACGCTCCCAGCGGTAAGACCAACGTCAACGGCACCATGAAGGAACCCTGGTTCTCGGCTCACCTGATGCCCGGCACCAACGCCACCGAGGAATTCACCTTCTCGAGCGGCGCGCTCGATAGCCTCGACGACCTGGTCAACACGACCATCGGCATCGACGCCTACCTGACCGATTCCTACGAGGACGTCGCCTCCTACAGCGCAACCATCGCGTAACGGCAGACCACGACAGCCGCGGATTGGCGGACACATCCGCGCACATGCCAGACGGGGCCGCAGGAGTTGATCCTGCGGCCCCGTCGCTTTGCGCCGATAGGTAACGAGCGTTAGCGCTCCATATTGGGGACGATGCTGCCTTCGGTCACCGCGTGCACGGCCAGGCGCATGATGTTGTCGTAGCCGGTCTTGTTGAGAATCTCCGAGATACGGCGCTTAATCGTGCCCTCGCTCATAAACAACTCGGCCGCAATCTCGCGACGGCTCTTGCCTTCGCAGGCAAGGCGCAAGATCGACAGCTCAACGTCGTCGAGCGCCGCCGTGCCCGAAAAGATGCTTTCGGGCGGCTTGGGAAACGTGCAGTAGCCCGCCAACGTGGAACGCATCACGGCAAAGAGCTCATCGATGCCGACGTTCTTGTACACAAAGCTGTCGACGCCCGCCTCGCGCGCCTGATCCACAAAGGTGATCTCGGGCATACCCGTCATGATAACGATGCGGCACTCGGGCAGCTGCTCTTTGATGCGCGCCGCCGCCACGATGCCGTTGGAATCGTGCTCGGTGCACACGTCCATCAAAATCATGTCCGGATGCTCCTTGAGCGCGACGTCCAAGGCATCTGAGGCATCGGCGATGGCGGCAACAACGGTCATGTCGGGCTGATCACCAACGGAGCGTGCGAGGCTCTCGCGCAGAATGGCCTGGTCTTCGACGATAAGGATACGAATCATGAGCTTCTCCTTTGGACCGTTGCGTTGGAGTTCAGCGGAATGGACACCGCAAGCGTAAAGGGCGGGGCGGCATGGACCTCCAGGGTGCCGCCCAGATTTTGCGCGACATGCCTCATACCAGGGATACCCGTTCCCTCGCGATACGATACGGGAGCGGGCGCACCGTCGTTTGATACCGTCATGTGTGCAATGGCGCCACCATCCGATACCTCCTGCCACAGGCGCACCAGAACCTGGTGGGCCTGCGCATGCTTGGTGGCATTGGTCGACGCCTCGCGGATTATCTGCAAAAAGGCAGCAGCGACGTGCGCATCGTCCGGAAGCGATCCATCTACATCGATCTGCACGCTCACCAGGCCAAAGGCGTGAACGATATCGCCCAGTTGCTCCGCAGGCTCGCTAGCGCCACCGCTGCGCAGGTCGGCAGCAATCGAGCGCAGCAGCGGGTCAATCTGCTCGAGCGACTCGTCGTCCAGGCGCCCCTCTTCCAGATATCGATGGAGGATGGACAGGCGCTGGCCGATCACGTCGTGCACGCGGGCACGCATGCGCAGGTAGGCCGCATTGTCGGCAACCTTCTTCACTTCTTCGATCTGGGTCTGGAGCTCCTGGCCCGCAAGCTCGAGCAGGTGGTTGGCTTGCGCCAAGCGGTCGTGAGCATGCGCATACTCCGTCACATCCAGACCGATAATGCGCTCAAAGAGACGGCCCGAAACCATAACGTCGTCGTGCACAAATAGGCGAATCTCGGCAGGAGAAATCTCGATTATCGCACGCGCCTCACCAAAGCGGTCCAAGTCGATTCGGACGCGGTTTTTGCTGCTCTCGGGCATCTGCGCGCTGAGTTTTCGAAGGCCGCTCCACGTACCACTCATATCGCCCAGGTCGGTGGGCATGTGAAGCTCCACGAGGTTCTTGCGCATGCAGCGGTTCATGAGCAACGGGCGGCCCTTGGGATCCAGGTACAGGATGCCCACGGGGATCACGTTGATGGTCTCGATCGTCGAGAACGCGGTGATGTCTTCTTGACGGTTGCGAACGTCCATTAAGAGTGCCGCAACGGAACGGAACAGGAAGAACGCTCCCTCTACGATAAGGACCGCGGTCCACGCCGGCCCCATGGCATAGACCACCGGCGGCGTCACGGTGGCAACGAGCAGCAGCTCGGCCAACATGACGGGGCGACGATAGTGCACCATAAGCACCACGCCGTAGAAAAAGACCGCAGCGTTGAGCCATAGCAGCGCGCCCGCCGCCTCGGCGGCGACGTGAGGCGGCGCCACCAAATACGAGCCAGACAACGCGAACAAGATGACGGCCGAGATAATCAAGTGCAGCACAAGGCTCGCCTCGTAGGCACAAATCACTTTGCGATTGTAGGACGAGCGGCGCGATGCGATGAGCGGGACGTGAATGGTCTGCAGGCACGCCGCCAGAGCAAAGACGATATCGAGCGCAACGATTTGGGGAAGGATAAGCGGAAACTGCATCGTCACTCACCTGCCCGCGGCATCAATACGATCATACGCAGCTGACCGGGCTCGCCCTCAAGGCGATATGCCACGTTGCGCCCCTGCAGCGCGCGTTCGAGTTCGTGGGCAGCCGGCGTCTGCGACAAGTCCTCCTCGTCGTTGGAGAAGAGCGTGGCGCGCAGCTCCACGCTGCACGAATCGTGGTCGCTCAGGTGATACATGAGCGCCGGATGGTCGGTGGTGTAAGCGAAGAACGCAAAATCGTACACGCAGTCGTACAGCGCGCTCACCGCACTGGCATGCATGGGGCGCCGTATGGCAATAATCGAGGCGCAGTCGACATCGATGGTGCGCAGATCGCTTGCCATCTCGTTGGCGATCAGCTGGATACGGTCGCGGTCAAAACCGCTCTCCCCGTGCTGCGCCAGCGTGAGCGAGCCTTTGCGTTTGCAATAGGCGACAAACATCTTGGCACACTGCAGCATGCGGTACCGCTCGTGCGAGGACGCCTCGTCGGTTAACGGCGGCAGCGAGCTCAGCAGCCCATACATCTCGCCGAGTGCGCGGGCAAGTGCCTGGTCAACGTCTTTGACCAACAAGGCCTCGGCCTCTTGATCTGCCAGATGCGCTTTAAGGTCGTAGTCGGCCGTGAGCAGTTCGTTTTGGCGCTGCAGTTCCATACGCCGATGCGCCAGCTCACGGTTGAGTTCGTTGACCTCCGATACGTCCTGAGCAAGCAGGGCCGACCCGCCCAGCAATGGAAAGGAGCGATACATCACATCGGGATTGGAAACGACGGCAAAGGCGTGGGAGTGTCCGAGTTCTTGAGCGCGCAGCTCCTCGCGCACGCCCGCCGGAATCGGCTTTGATACCGGCGTGGCATAAACTTCCTGCAGGTCGCGCGTTAGGACCTTAAGGTCGAGCGGCAGGGTATCGAAGATGCCGGCGATGTCGTGATACGACGGAATGACGCCGCAATCGAGGCAAATCTCGAGCGTCACCACGCACAGCACGCAGTAGACGAGCGAAAAGTTGAGCTTCCATGCCCACGGCACGCGCAGGGCATACGAGATGGCAAAGAACGCGCCGCCCAGCAGCACGAGTGCCGCCGTGCCCGAAAAGCGCTGAATGCGGAAAGATGCAGACCGACCCACCAAAATGAAAAAGGCGACAAAGTTAAAGGCCGTCCATATGAGCACGGCGAAATAGCCCCAGCCGTACGTGTAGTCGTTGCTCCAGGTGTCACTTGAGCGATCGAAGTGAAAGACCTGCTGGTGAAAATCGTTGGTGAGCACAAACCCAATGAGCAGGATGGCCGCAATCCACAGGGCCGTACGGTAGCGGCGGCCCGCACGATGTTGCTCCAGGCCCGCAAGGCGCAGGCCGCAGAGCTGATAGAGCAGCGGAACGAGCGTCATGGGCACGTAGTACAGGTACCACAAGATCGTGGCATAGAACGGCGTGAACGACTTGTACTTGAGGATGACCTCGATCATCCACAGGGCGCAGATAGTGGCAACGGCAACGAGGCGCCGGCGCAAGACGTAATCCAAACAGCGCAGGTAGACCAGCACGCCCCAGATTGAAAAGGTGATCGCAGCGACAAGCAACGGAATCGAGCTCGAATGGATAAGCCCGTCCACGACTTCTTTGGACACCTCGCTATAGGCAGGCACGATGCTGGAGAGCTTGGGATCAGAGGCGAATAACGCCGGCAAGACCGCCAAAAGCAGAAGAAATAGTGCGGTTATGACGCCGGCAATGACGAAGGCGCGGCGACGGTACACCAGGTGCGTTATGCCAACGAGGAATCGCGGCATGGCGAAGAGCCTGCCGCCCCTGGGATCCGCCACCGGCGCGGATCGGGCGGCCGTGTGGCCGATATGTCGCTCACGGGTACCCATAGTGCTTTTAGTGTACCGACAGGCAGGCTCAAAAAACGGGCCGCATGTCCCAAAATCCGCCGACGGCGAGGCGCCCGGCGAACATTAACTGCTCGCCGGGCGCCTTGGTCAGGAGACTCTGAAATCGAGTATCTCAGCTTCCTTAGGACAGGTCCTCACCATTCGTTTCAATGACATGCTTGTACCAGTCGAAGCTCTTCTTCTTGGAACGTTTGAGGGTGCCGTTGCCGGCGTCGTCGCGGTCCACGTAGATGAAGCCGTAACGCTTGGACATCTCGCCCGTGCCGGCCGAAACCAGGTCGATCGGGCCCCAGGTGGTGTAGCCCAGCAGGTCGATGCCGTCCTCGGTCACCGCGTCGCGCATCGCAGCGATGTGCTGGCGCAGGTAGTCGATGCGGTAATCGTCGTTGATGGAGCCGTCCTCCTCGACAACGTCCTTGGCGCCCAGACCGTTCTCGACCACGAACAGCGGCTTCTG
>CAKUFT010000059.1 GCA_934650095.1 uncultured Collinsella sp. | reverse complement strand
CTCATCGCGTTCTACACGCAGGAGCTCGTTGCCCGCGAGGGCGACGGCCTGCACCTGCGTCGCGCCGACGGCACCGAGTACACCGCTCAGGACGACGCCTTCGTGCTCGACTTCTACGCCGCCCACGCCGGCGCCGACGATGCCGAGCTGGTGCACGACGTGCTCACCAACGAGCAGATGTGGGGCGAGGACCTGACGCAGATCACCGGCCTTGAGGAGTTTGTCGTCAACGCGCTCGCCGTCGTTCGCGCCGAGGGCGTCAAGCAGGCATTCGCCAACGCCCAGGCCTAAATCCTTTTGTGCGCCCGCCGGCTAACCGGTGGGCGCCGCTCGATTTTTGCTCAACCTGTAGGGTTAGGACTCTTTGTAATGAACACTATCCAGATCAATCCGGCCGATAACGTGATTGTTGCGCTGTCGCCGCTCGCCAAGGGCACCGCCGTCGCGGTCCCCGGCGTGGGCGAGGTCGTGGCCGTGGAGGATATCCCGCAGGGCCACAAGATGGCCGTGCGCGCGATTGCCGCGGGGGAGGACGTCATCAAGTACGGCCTGCCCATCGGACACGTGACGGGCGATATCCAGCCCGGTCAGTGGCTCCACACGCACAATGTGAAGACCAACCTTTCGGGTGAGGTCGAGTACACCTACAACCCCACGCATCCGGTCGTGGATCCCGTTGAGCCCGAGACCTTTATGGGCTTCCGCCGCGCCGACGGCCGCGCTGCCACGCGCAACGAGCTGTGGATTATCCCCACGGTCGGTTGCGTCAACGAGGTCGCACGCGCCATGTGTGAGCAGGCTCAGGATCTGGTCGAGGGCTCGCTCGAGGGCGTCTACTACTTCCCGCATCCCTTTGGCTGCTCGCAGACCGGCGCCGATCATGCCCAGACGCGCCGCCTGCTGGTGGCGCTCTCGCGTCACCCCAATGCCGCCGGCGTGCTGTTCCTGTCGCTCGGTTGTGAAAACTGCACGCATCAGCAGGTGCTCGACGAGCTCGGTGACTTCGATCACGAGCGCGTCCGCTTCCTCACCTGCCAGGACGTTGCCGACGAGCAGGTCGAGGGCCACAAGATCCTAACCGAGCTGGCCGACCTCGCCAAGCAGGCCAAGCGCGAGCCCATCCCGGCTTCAGAGCTGGTCATTGGCCTTAAGTGCGGCGGCTCCGATGGCCTTTCGGGCATTACCGCCAACCCCACGATCGGTCGCGTGAGCGATATGGTCGTCGCGCGCGGCGGCACGTCGGTGCTTACCGAGGTACCCGAGATGTTTGGCGCCGAGAGCATCCTGCTCGATCGCTGTGAGAACGAGCAGGTCTTTAATGCCGCCTCCGACATGCTCAACGGCTTTAAGGACTACTTCATCAGCCACGGTGAGGTGGTCTACGAGAATCCGAGCCCTGGTAACAAGGACGGCGGCATTACCACGCTCGAGGACAAGAGCTGCGGTTGCGTGCAAAAGGGCGGCTCCGCGCCCATCGTCGACGTGCTGCCGTACGCCGGCCAGGCCACCAAGCATGGCCTGAACATGCTGTGCGGCCCGGGCAACGATATGGTGTCGACCACGGCGCTCACCGCCGCCGGTTGCCATGTGATCCTGTTCTCGACCGGTCGCGGTACGCCGTTTGGCGCACCGGCGCCCACGCTCAAGGTGTTCACCAACCAGCGTCTATGCGACCATAAGGCCAACTGGATGGACTTCAACGCCGGTGTGGTGGCTACGGGCGAGCGCACGCTCGATGAGGCTGCCGGTGACCTGTATCAGCTGGTGCTGGAGACGGCGAGCGGCAAGCTCACAAGTGCCGAGCGTCGCGGCTGCCACGAGATTAGCATCTGGAAGGACGGCGTCTGCCTGTAGGGGCAAGCGCATCCGAGCATAGTTCCTATATAACGGTCCCGTCGGGAGTAGTCCCGGCGGGACCGTTTTGCTTACGGCGTGCGTAAAAAGGAAATTACAATAAACGTTCACCTTTTTTCTATTTGTCCAATATGACACCTTTACCAGCAAAAAATAGGGCCATGGGCCTCAATTGTGTCCGTTCAGCGGTAAAAACCGACCGTTCGGGGATAATATGCAAGTGAACGTTCACCTGATGCAAGCAATCGCGCATAATCTAGCTAAACGTTCACCCTGAACGACATGCAGACAAACGTCGGTATGGACTCCAACGTCTTGTTCCAAGACAATCGAGAAAAGAGAGGGAGCTCGATGACTAACAAGATCGGTAAAAAGCGCAAGATCACATTCTGGACGCGCCTGGGCTTTGGTATGGGCGGCATGCTCAATTCCGGCGCCCTGAGCTTTACGCACAGCTACATGGTGCTGTTCCTGTCCACGGAGTGCGGTCTGTCCGCAGGCGAGGCGGCTCTGATCAGCTCGTTCGCCATTTACCTCAACGCCATCCTTTGCCCGCTGATGGGCTTCGTGGCCGATAACTTCTACGCCACCAAGGTCGGCCGCATCTTCGGTCGTCGCCGTTTCTGGATTCTGCTGGCTATCCCGATGATGATCGCCGAGCCGCTCATCTTCGTCGCCACGCCGTTTGGCTTCCCGTACTACTTCGCGCTGTACCTGATCTACAACGTCGCGTACACGTTCTGCACCGCCAACCTGTCGCCGCTGACCATCGAGATGACCGACGACTTCAAGGAGCGTACGTACCTCACCGGCTACAAGCACCTCTTTGGTAACGCCGCCGGCTTCCTGATGGCTGCACTCGTCGGCTTCGGCTTTGGTACCTTCGGCGAGACCAACCCGTTCAGCTACTTCATCATCGCCTCGATCAACGCTTCGGTCATGGCAATCTCGCTGCTCTGCGTCTACCTGTCCACCTGGGAGCACACCCCCGAGGAGGTCGCTCAGGAGAAGATCGAGAGCGTCGGCGAGGGCATCAAGAAGTTCTTCATCGACGTCGTTTCCACCTTCCGCAACAAGTCCTTCCGTAAGGTTCTGTACGCACAGGTCTCCACGAAGCTCGCTGCTGCCTGCTGGTCTGCCTGCCTGTCCTTCTTCATCGTCTACTGCCTGCAGATTCCTAAGTCCTACGAGTCCGTGATGGAGATGCCCGGTAAGGTCGTCGCTATCGTCTGCACCGCTATCTGGGTTGCCCTCATGGCCAAGAAGGGCTTCCACAAGTCTTGGTACCTGGCCAACGTCGGTTGCGCCGCGTGCATCATTGCGTACAACTACTTCGCCTTTGGTCAGATCAACGGCACCTCCACGGTCGCCATCGCCATGATCGCCTACCCCATCATCTTCGCCATCTGGAAGTTCTTCTACGTTGGCTTCCAGTATCTGCCCGACGTCCTGCTCAACTACATCCCCGATGTCGATGAGCTCATCACCCTGCGTCGTCGCGAGGGCATCTACAGCTCCGCTCAGCAGCTCTGCCAGCAGATCGCCCAGGCTGTCGCCGTCAACGCATGGGCTATCGTCCTCGCTGCCTCCGGCTTCATTCAGACCGCCGGCAACAGCGACGCCGTGACCCAGCCCGCCACCGTGCCTCTGTACATCTGCGGCTACATGCTCATCGGCTGCGCCGGCTTCTTCCTGCTCGCGGCTGTCCTTGCCCGCGGCATCAAAATCGACAAGGAGCAGTGCGACATCCTCTGCGACGAGATCAAGCGCGTCAAGGAGGGCGGCAAGATGGCCGACGTCCAGCCCGAGGTCAAGGCGCTCTGCGAGGAACTCTCCGGCTTCAAGTATGAGGACTGCTTCGCTCACAACAACGTTGGCTTCCAGGACGGCAGCGTGACGCCCGCCGAGTAGGGCTAGCCTATCGTTCAAACCACAGGGCCGTGCCACCGGATATCCGCCGGCAGGTACGGCCCTTTTTTGCAACAGCGTACAATTAACTCTTAGAGAATCTTTTTGAGGGAGAAATCCATGGAGACGAACGTTATCTGGCGCAACGCCCGCGCGGCCGTGATCGAGCTCGACGACGGCGGCTACTTTACCTGCGCCGATACGTGGGAGATCTTTGTCAACGACGAGTCCGCCGGCACCACGAATAAGGTCGAGACCTATGTCGACGGCCTGGTTCCCGGCAAGCGCAACCTGGTTCGCTTTGTCTGCGGCGAGCGCGAGCTGAGCGTCGGCGTCACCACGCCTGCCGAGCCTTTTACCATCGACGTTCGCGATTGCGGCGCCAAGGGCGATGCCGAGCACGACGACACCACCAACATCCAGGCCGCCATCATGGCCTGCCCCAAGGGTGGTCGCGTGCTGATTCCCGCCGGCAACTACCGCATCAAGTCCCTCTTCCTTAAGAGCGATATCAATATTGAGCTTGCCGAGGGTGCCGTGCTGTTGGCCCGTCACGATCGCGCTGCGCTGGCCTACATCCCGGGCACGGTGAAGGGCGAGGAAGGCGCCGGTTATGCCGGTACCGACATGACGCCGCTGGGCCGTTGGGAGGGCGAGAGCTTCTCGACCTATTGCTCTACCTTTACCGGCCTGAGCGTGAGCAACGTGTGCATCTATGGTCGCGGCGCTATCGACGGCCAGACCGATTTTGCCGAGGACAACTGGTGGAACAAGGACTTTAAGAATATCTTCCGCCCCGAGGAGGGTCGCGAGATCGCCCGCCCGCGCATGATCTTCCTGTCCGAGTGCCAAAACGTGAGCCTGGTGGGCTTTACCGTCCGTAACAGCCCAGCGTGGAACATCCATCCCATCCTGTGCGAGTACGTCGATGCGTTGTGCCTGTCGATCGAGGGCCCCAAGAACTCCCACAACACTGACGGTTTCGATCCTGAGAGCTGCGGCTTTGTGCGCGTCATGGGCTGCCAGTTCTCGGTGGGTGATGACTGCATCGCCGTCAAGAGTGGCAAGCTGGGTATTGAGCCCGAACTCCGTCCTGCCACGCACGATATGCTCGTCTCACACTGCTATATGCACGATGGCCACGGCGCCGTGGTGCTGGGCTCCGAGGCGGCCGGCGGCATCAAGGACTTTACGGTGAGCAAGTGCCTGTTCGAGCGCACCGATCGCGGCCTGCGCGTTAAGACCCGTCGCGGTCGCGGCAAGGACGCCGTCAACGAGGGCATCACCTTTGAGCACATCCGCATGGACGAGGTGCTCACGCCCTTTGTGGTCAACTCCTTCTACTTCTGCGACAAGGACGGCAAGACCGACTACGTCCAGAGCCGCGAGGCGCTGCCCGTCGATGACCGTACGCCCGGCTTTGGCGCCACGACGTTCCGCGACATCGAGGCCACCAACTGCCACGCAGCCGCTGCCTACATCACGGGCCTTCCCGAGAGCAAGGTGACGCGCCTGACGTTCGAGGATGTCCACGTGACCTTCTCGCCCAACGCCGAGCCTTTTGTGCCGGCTATGGCCTGCGGTGTTGATCCCATGGTTCGCCAAGGCATCATCGCACAGAACGTCGCCGTGCTCGACTTGCAAAACGTTTGCATCGAGGGCCATGACGGCGAGGAGCTGCAGCTGCAGAACGTCGACAAGGTTATCCGCGCTTAAAACAAGTTCGTAAGAAGTTGCGCCGGCGTCTATGTTGACGCCGGCATTTTTGTATCGCTATCACCGATGAAAGAAGTCCTCATGCCACAAGAAACTACGAAGCGCTTTGCGGGTGCCTCCTTTTTTGCCAACCCCGTT
>CAKUFT010000058.1 GCA_934650095.1 uncultured Collinsella sp. | reverse complement strand
GCTGCGCAAGGCGCGCCTCGGCGCGCATGGGCGTCGAGGCGGCATAGTCAAGATTCACGGGTATGCGGTTTTGACCTGCGGTCATAAGGGTTTATGCCTCCTGTGCAGCCTCGTTGCCCAGCTTCTGCAGCAGCGCAACCTCGGCAGCGGGATCTTCGGACTTAAATACGGCGGAGCCGGCCACGAGCACGTCGGCGCCAGCCTTGACGACCTCGGCGATGTTCTTGGAAGAGATGCCACCGTCGACCTCGATCAGGGGTGACACGTCGTGGCGCTCGCACATGGCCTTGAGCTCGTGCAGTTTGGTGATGGTGCCCGGGATAAAGCTCTGGCCGCCAAAGCCGGGGTTCACGCTCATCAGCAACACCATGTCCACGACCTCGATAATGCTCTCGAGCACGCAGACGGGGGTGGCGGGGTTGAGCACCACGCCGGCTTTGACGCCACGCTGCTGCAGATGGGTGAGCGTGCGGTGCAGGTGCGTGGAGGCCTCGTAGTGCACGGTGATCATGTCGGCACCGGCGTCGGCGTACCAATCGACCGTCTCGTCGGGGTTCGACACCATCAGGTGCGCGTCGACCGGCACATCGGTGGAGCGCTTGACGGCCTTGAGGATGTCGACGCCAAAAGTGAGGTTACCGGTAAAGTGACCGTCCATAACGTCGAAGTGCACGTAGTCGGCACCGGCGATCTTGTCGAGCTCGCCCTTGAGGTTGGCCATATCGGCCGAAAGGACGGACGGAGCGATTTTGATGGAACCCATGGTAGAAGCCTTTCTGCGCTAGTCGGTGAGTCCGTAGAACTCTTGGGAGGGGACGCGGTCGGTAAGAATCTCGAGCGCCCTATCCAAAGTAACACCGTTGTAGAGCGTTTGCTCCACGGCAAAGGTGAGCGGAATGTCTACGCCCAGTGAACGGGCGAGTTCGCTGACGCTTCGGACCGCGACGGCGCCCTCGACCACCATATGCGTGCGCGCCTGGTACTCGTCGAGTGACACGCCGTGGGCAAACTCGTAGCCAAAGGTGCGGTTGCGCGAATGCTCTGAGGTGCAGGTGGCAATGAGGTCGCCCATGCCGGCAAGCCCCATGCAGGTCATGGCCTGACCGCCGCGGGCATGCACCAGACGGCTGATCTCGGCCAGGCCGCGCGTCATGATAAGGGCGAGCGTGTTGTCGCCCGCGCCCGAGCCGGCGGAAATGCCGCACACGATAGCGATGACGTTTTTCATGGCACCGCAGACCTCGACGCCGGTCATATCCTGTGACAGGTAGATACGGAAGGCCGTGGACAGCAACAGGTCCTTAAAGGTCTCCCCCACCTGCTGGTCTTCGCTGGCGATGACGGCAGCAGAGAGCCCGCCGCGGCAGATTTCCTCGGCATGGTTGGGGCCCGAAAGCGCCGCCACGCGCGACTCGTTGCCAATCTCGCTGGCGATGACCTCGCTCATAAGCAGGCCGGACTCGGGCTCGATGCCCTTGGTGAGGCACAGAACCGGTGTCTCGTCCGCGATAAAGGGCGCCGCCTGGTGGCAAACGCTACGCAGATGCGTGGAGGGCACGGCAAAGATGATGGCCTCGGCACCCTCGAGCGCGTGGGCCAGGTTCGTCGTGGCGACAACGTTTTCAGGCAGCTCGTAGTCCACCAGATAGCGCGGGTTACGGTGTTCGGCGTTGATGCCGGCAGCCGTCTGCTCGCTATGGGCCCACATGGTCACGTGCTCGGCTCGCGCGGCGGCAAGGCCGGCGACGGCGGTTCCCCAGGAACCGGAGCCAATCAGCGCAACATTCATGACTCTCTCCTACTTATCGTCGGGTTCGGTGACGCGCTTGGTAAACGAAAGCTTGGACTCCTTACCGGCCATGAGCTTTTGGATATTCGAGCGATGGGCCCACACAACAGTGATGCCGATCATCGCCATGCAGAACTTGAGGCCCAGGCTGCTGTACGGAAAGACCGCGCAGGCGGCGATGGGTAGACCGATGGCGGCGGCGAGCGAGCCGACCGACACGTACTTGGTGATGGCGACGGCCACGATAAACATGCCCAACAGCGACAGGCCAATAGGCCAGTACCAGGCGAGGATGACACCCAGACCAACTGCGATACCCTTGCCGCCGTGGAAGTTGAGATAGGGCGAGAAGATATGGCCCCACACGGCTGCCAGGCAAATGACACCGAGCATCCAGTCGCCGGGGGCTCCGGGCGCCATGATGTTCGGCGGAAATCCATAGCCCACGCCCGCGATGAGCGGACGGGCGATGACAACGCAGATGGCGCCCTTAAGGCAGTCGAGCAGCAGCGTGAGCGCGGCCACCTTGGGGCCGGCTACGCGCAGGGCGTTGGTGGTGCCGATGTTGCCGGAGCCCGCCTTGCGAATGTCGGTGTGGTTGAACACGCGGCCCAAGATCAGACCAAACGGAATCGCCCCGATAAAGAACGAGACCACGGCGCAGATGGCGGTCAGCAGAATCGGATTATGCATCCTTTTGCTCCTTCTTCCTAAAGAAGAGTCGAATGGGCGTGCCGGCAAAGTCGAAGGTCGAGCGCATGCGGTTCTCTACGTAGCGCTGGTAGGTGTCGTTGACCAGGTCGCTATGGTTGACGAAGAACGTGAACGTCGGCGGGTTGACGCCCGTCTGGGTCACGTAGTGCATGCGCAGGCGGCGCTTGCCGTCCACCACGGTATGACCGAACTCGCGCAGGTCGGTAAGGAACGTGTTGAGGCGCGAGGTGCTGATCTTCTGCGAGCGCGTCTTTTCGGCGGCGTCTACCATTGCCCAGATCTTCTCGACGCTGCGGCCGGTCAGGGCAGAGATGCGCAAGTACTGGGCCCAGGGAGCCATGACGCCCAGACGGCGGTCGATGGTCTCCATGCAGGCCTCGCGCTTACGGTCGTCGTCGAGCAGATCCCACTTGTTGAGCAGCACAACGATGGCGCAGCCGCGCTCGATGGCAAGACCCATGACCTTCTGGTCCTGCTCGGTAACGCCCACGGAGGCGTCGACGACGAGCAGCGCCACGTCGGCGCGGTCGATGGCGCGCAGGCCGCGGACCATGGAGTAGTACTCGATGTTCTCGTACACGGTGCTCTTCTTGCGAATGCCCGCGGTGTCGACCATGCGGTAGTGCTTGCCGTTACGCTCGACGACCGTGTCGATGGCGTCGCGCGTCGTGCCGGCAATGTTGGACACGATAGAACGGTCGGCGCCCAGGATGCGGTTGAACAGCGACGACTTGCCGGCGTTGGGGCGGCCGATGATGGCGACGTTCAGCGCGTCGGGGAACTCATCGGCGACCTCGTCTTCTTCCTCGGGAAGCAGGGCCACGATATCGTCGAGCAGGTCGCCCGTGCCATGGCCGTGCAGGGCCGAAAGAGGCGTGGGCTCACCGATGCCGAGCGAATAGAACTCCCAGATGCTGTCGTTTTCGCGATCGGGGTTGTCGAGCTTGTTCACCAGCAGAAAGACCGGCTTGTCGCAGCGCTTGAGCATGCGGGCGACCGACTCGTCCTCCTCGGTGACGCCGGTGCGGCCATCGACCACAAACAGGATGACGGCGGCTTCCTCGGCGGCGGCAAGGGCCTGGTCACGGATGGACGTGGCGAAGACGTCATCGCTCTTGAGCGGCTCGATACCGCCCGTGTCGACGATGGTGAACTCGCGGCCGTTCCAATCGGCCGTGTGATATGAGCGATCGCGCGTGACGCCGCGAGACTCGTGGACGATGGCGTCCGAGGTCTGGGCCAGGCGGTTAACGAGCGTGGACTTGCCCACGTTGGGGCGTCCGACGACGGCGACGATAGGTTTCATCTGCTCTCCTTTAATGGGTAGGGTCAGCGGAATTAGTAGAGTCGGCAGGCACAATGCCAAGGATGTGCTCCAGGGTATCGAGCAGCTCATGCGGCATGGTCGACACCACATGAACCTCGGCGCCGCGACTGGTAAGGCTTGCGAGTAAATCGTCACGATGATACTCGTCAAGCGTCATGCCGTCAGCGTTGAACATGAGCTTAGGCACAAAGAGCATAACCCCCGACAGATCTTGGGGCAGCTGCTCCAAGATGTCACACGCGACGATGAGGCCGGTCACGTCCACGTTGCCGCCAAAGTAGCGGTTCTTGATGGCCGTGACAGTGCCGGCGAGTCCCTGGGGCGACTCCACAAAGCGGGCCACCGTGTCGCGTGCGCTGGCGCCCGAGAGGCACAGCAGGTGCTGGCTGCGGGCGGCGATGGCCTCGCGGACGCGGGCCAGACGCTCGGTATCGGCGGCAAGCACGTCGTCGGTCTCGTCTAGATACGAGCGGATCATGCCGATGCCGTCGTAGTACTGCGGGTAACCGTCGTAAAAGCCCGCCTCGGGAGGATCGATGCCGGCGTCCAGATAGAACTCGTCGCTCATCTGGAAGGTGTGGCGGCCAAAGCGCTCGAAGGCACGGTCCTGGTAGGGACGGATCATGGCAATGGTCTCGCGCGCCAGCTCGGGCTTGTCGCTGTAGGACCAGCTAAAACGGTTCTGATGCTTGGTAAAGCCGAGCGGCACGATGCCCAGGCTTGTGATTTGCTCGTGCTCCTCGCAAAAGCGCAGGGTCTTTTCCAGCTCCTCGCCGTCGTTCATGCCGGGGCACAGCACAATCTGCGCGTGAATCTCGATGCCGGCGGCCATGATGGTTTCGAGTACGTCCATGCCTCGCTGAGCGTTACGGCCCATCATACGACGGCGGACGTCGGGGCTCACAGCGTGGACCGACACGTTCATGGGACTCATGTTGCGCTGGATGACGTTTTGCACGTCCTCGTCGGTGAGGTTCGTAAGCGTGACAAAGTTGCCTTGCAAAAAGCTTAGGCGATAGTCGTCGTCGCGAATATAGAGCGTGGAGCGGCCGCCCTTGGGGAGCATGGTCATAAAGCAGAACACGCAGGCGTTGACGCAGGTACGCATGCCGTCGAAGATGGGGCCATCGAACTCCAAACCCCAATCCTCGCCGGGAAAGCGGTCGAGCTCGACGGGGGTGACGGTGCCGTCGCGCGGGTCGAAAACCTCGAGCTCGACGGTATCATCGTCGGCCTCCCAGAGCCACACAATCATGTCGGTAAGCTGCTCACCGTTGACCGTGAGCACGCGCATGCCCGGCTCGATACCCACATCCCACGCGGGCGATTCGGGACGCACGTTCTTGACGAGCGCGCCCTCACCCGGCTCGGGGTCGCGGCTGCGCCCGTAATCGGCCACCTCGGCGGCGTATGCGGGTACGGTCTGGTCCATGGTTAGCGGCAAAGCTCCTTGATGCGCGTGACGGCGCGTTCGATGTGTTCTTGCGGGGTGGAGGCTCCGGCGGTGATGCCGATGTGGTGAGCGTCGGCAAACCACGCGGCCTGGAGCTCGGAAGCTTCCTCGATGTGATGCGTGCGCTCGCAGGCGTCTGCGCAAATCTGCGCCAGGCGGCGGGTGTTGCCCGAGTTCTTGCCGCCCACGATGACCATGCAGTCGCAGCGGTTGGCAAGTGTGGCTGCTGCCTGTTGACGCTCGCTCGTGGCGGCGCAGATGGTGTTGATCACGCGCAGCTCCTGCACGCGCGGGGTGATAGCAGCCACGACCTCGGCGAGGTTCTGCGCAGTCTGGGTGGTTTGCACGACGAGGCCTACCTTGCCCTTGAGCGACAAGGCGGTGGCGTCGGCGGCACAGCTCACGACCTGTGCATCATTGCCGGCGTGGCCCAAGATGCCCTCAACCTCGGGATGGCCCGGCTCGCCTACGACTACCACGCGGTAGCCCTCGCGTACCAGGCGCTCGGCGGCCACATGGACCTTCTTCACGTAGGGGCAGGTGGCGTCGACGACGT
>CAKUFT010000057.1 GCA_934650095.1 uncultured Collinsella sp. | reverse complement strand
GATATTTTTCTCGGTTGAGTTCGCCAGTGAGCTCGTCCACGGAGGGCACAGCCGTATCGGTTGCTTTGTTTTCTGGTCTCATGCGGCCCTTTCTCCTCAATCAGGTGTGCGTGTTCAAAAATTACTTGAACTGCTGGTCAAAGAGCTTAAGGCGCCGCTTGGCTTCCCCGTACGCATCGGCGAGAATGGCCTGCCGCTGCACCTCGGCGGCATTGATGATCTCGTGAGCCTTGGCCTCGGCCTCGGCAATAATGTGCTCGGCGTTGCTCTCCTGCTCCCGGAGGCTATCCAGATACTGCGCGGCTGCCTGGTCGGCTGCCTCAAAGATGCCGTTTAGCTTCAGGGCCGCCTCTGCCAGTGAGCCGGAGGTGGTGATGGCAATCTTACGCCGTTCCAGTTCTTTTTGGGCGGCCGACAGCTCCTCCTCCACGCGGCTGAGCCTCTTGCTCTGCGCAATTAGCATTTCCAAGAGCTCTGCGCGGTTTAATCTTCTCAGTTCTTTCTCTGTCACTGTCGTGCCTCCTTTTCCCTGTTTCCGCGATGTCCCGGGCAAGCGAACCCGTTTGATGCCATAAATGCCCATGCGCCTATTTACGAATGAGCGCATATCCCTCAAAGGGGCGAAGTGCCTGCAGGTCCTCAACATCCCCATAAGAGCGCAACAGCACGTCCCACTCCCCTTGAGCCAGCAGTTCCCGGACTTCCGGGCCCACTTCGCTCATATCATCGGAGAAATTGGCAACCACAAGCATCGACCCAGGCGCGGACATGTCTTCGATCGTCGCCACCGACGCATCATAGGGCTCTCCGACAGGAAGATTGCCAAATCGCCCATACGCGAGCACGGGCGCACTGTCCGCGTCAACAAAACGGACCTTGCCCGTCGCCACCACAGGCAACTCGTGCCGCAGCTCATTCACCTGACGATAGAACTCAAAAATTGAATTCGAAACGCCCACTTCGAGCTCCGCCGTGATCTCATCTTGGCTACAGTCCTTCGCATCGCAAGCCATCGGAACCCAAGGCTCGGCGGTCGAAAACCCGTGATTCACCTCGTCATCCCACTGCATGGGCAGACGACCGTTGTCGCGCGAATGCATGTTAATGATCGCGAGCGCCTCTTCGGGCGCCTTTCCCTGCTCGAGCAAGATGCGGTAATAGTTGCGGCTCTCGACATCGTTGAACTCTTCGATGCTCGTAAAGTGCGCGTTGGTCGAGCCCAGCTCGTCACCTTGATAGATATAGGGCGTGCCGCGCAACAGGTCCATAAAGAGTGCGAGCATCTTTGCCGCGGGAATGCGCAGGGAACCGTCGGTCCCAAAACGCGAGAGGGCGCGTGGCTGGTCGTGATTGTCCCAGAACACGGCATTCCAACCACCGCCCGCCTGCATACCCTCCTGCCAGGTGGCAAGAGTCTTTTGCAACAGCGCGAAGTCAGGAACCTTGTTTACCCACTTCTTCCCGTTCTCAAAATCGACCTTAAGATGATGGAAGTTGAAGGTCATAGCGAGCTCGTGGTTTTGAGGCTGCGTATATCGAATGCAAGCCTCAAGGCCCGTCGAATTCATCTCTCCGACCGTCATCATGCCCTCGATGCCGCCCTCACGCACCAGCTCCTGGATGTAGCTGTCCACACGCGCACCGTCCGTGTAAAAGCGGCGACCATCGCCCTTGTAGTCGTCTTCCCATGAATCTGGCTTATCGATTAGATTGATTACGTCGAAGCGAAAGCCGTCGACGCCCTTCTCGCGCCAAAAACGCAAGACATCGGCAACCTCATGCCTCACTTCAGGATTTTTCCAGTTGAGGTCGGGTTGGCCCGGGTCAAATAGGTGCAGGTACCATTTGCCAACATGAGGTTCCCAGGTCCAGGCGGGACCGCCAAACTTCGAATCCCAGTTGCAGGGAAGCTCACGCGGTGTCCCCTCTTCAAAAATAAAGTAGTCCTGGTAGCGCTTGTCGCCCGCGATGGCTCGCTGAAACCACTCATGCTCGCTCGAAACATGGTTAAATACCATGTCGAGCATAATGCCGATGCCGCGCGCATGCGCCTCGCGCGAAAGCTCTTCGAACTCCTCCATGGTTCCAAATCGCGGATCGATGCTTCGGTAATCGGCCACGTCGTAGCCGTTGTCCTTTTGCGGCGAGACAAAAAATGGGGTTATCCAGAGGTAATCGATACCAAGTTGCTTGAGGTAGTCGAGCTTTTGCGTGATGCCGGGCAGATCGCCCCAGCCGTCGCCATTAGAATCGTTAAAGCTCTTGGGATAGATTTGGTACACGACCTTATTACTGATATCGAGCATTGCTCGTCCTCGCTCATCACCAGGGAATATGAAATACAAGAGCGCCGCTGATGGGCAAAGCCACCGCGGCGCTCGTAGGGCACGTAGGGTTACTTATCCTAAGCGGCCAACTCCGCGCGAATCTCGGCGGCACTGGCCTCGGCCTCCTCGCGAATGCCCTTCTTGGAGCCCACGATAACCGTCAGAACAAAAGGAACGACCAGCACGATGAGCATACAAACCGCAAACATCGCCCAGCTGTCAGGCTGCATCGAAAGGATTCCCGGCAGACCACCGACGCCAACGGCGTTTGCGGTGCAGTTTGTCACCACGCTCAAAAGACCAGCAAGGGAGGAGCCAATCATGGCACACACAAACGGGAACATGTACTTAAGGTTGACGCCGAACATGGCAGGCTCGGTAACACCCAGGTAGCAAGAGATGATGGCGGGGATATTTACCTGCTGGTCACGATCGTTGGAACGCTGCAGGTAGGCCATGCCCAATACAGCCGAGCCTTGCGCGATATTGGAAAGCGCGATCATGGGCCAAAGCATAGTGCCACCAAAATCGGCAATCAGCTGCAGGTCGATGGCGTTAGACATGTGGTGCAGGCCGGTAATAACCAGCGGCGCATAAAACGCACCAAAGAGAGCGCCGAACAGGGCACGGAACGGGCCGGTGATGCCGGCGTAAATGATGGCGGAGATACCGCTACCGAGCCACCAGCCAATGGGTCCAAGGACAAAGTGGGCGGCCATGACGGCAAGCAGCAGGCTGCAGAACGGAACGACGATCATCGAGACGACCTCGGGCGTGATCTTGCGGAAGAAACGCTCCAAGAAACCAAGTGTAACTGCGGCGAGAATCGCGGGGATGACCTGCGCCTGATAGCCAATCATATTGACCTGGGCAAAGCCAAAGTCCCAATGCGGAATCTGATCAGCCGGCGTGCCGGCAACGGCATAGGCGTTAAGAAGCTGCCCGGAGATGAGCGTCAGGCCCAAAACGATACCGAGCATAGGCGTGCCACCCATCTTTTTGGTGACCGACCAACAGATGCCTACTGGAATGCCAGTATGGAAGACCGCCTCGCCAATCAACCATAAAAAGCTGTCGACGCCAGCCCAAAATTGACTCAGCTGCACAAGCGTCTGCGTACCGTCGCCAAACACATACAACGAATCGATGCAATTGCGGAAACCGAGAATGAGGCCGCCGACGATAACAGCGGGAATGATAGGTGCAAATACCTCGGCGATAACCGTCATGGCGCGCTGAATGGGATTCTGGTTTTGGACGGCGGCAGCCTTGGCTGCGTCCTTGCTCACGCCCTCGATTCCGGCGATCTCGGTAAACTCCGAATAGTAGGCTTTGACGTCGTTACCAATGATGACCTGGAACTGCCCAGCCTGCGTAAAGCTGCCCTTGGTATATGGAAGCGCCTCGATAGCCGGCACGTCGGCCTTCGATTCATCGTTGAGCACGAACCTCATGCGCGTCATACAGTGGCTCACGGCGGCAATATTGTCCTTGCCTCCCACCAGCTCGAGCAGCTTGGTCGCGTCGTCCGCATACTTGCCCATGCGTTCCTCCTTTTGCGTTATTCGATAGAACCATAGGTGGCCAACCCATCTTTTGGATAACAGCTTATTTGAATAAGTTGCTATCCAACAATTAGTTTAATCAGATAGATTCTATGTTGCTCGACTTATTTGAATAAGTGGATGAACGGTCGTTTTTGCGCGGTGAACGGCAGGCATCATGCTCGAACGGTATACTAAAGCTCAACTTATTTAAATGATTGAAAGGATGGCTATGAAAGCCATTTGGCAAGGTATTTACAACGATATCAAGGGCGACATTCTTGAGGGGACGTATCCGTTTCAGTCGTTTCTCCCCTCCGAGGCCCAACTCGTCCAAAAATACGAGTGTTCGCATAACACACTTCGACGCGCGCTCACTGCGCTCGCCGACGAGGGACTGGTGCAACCGATTCACGGCAAGGGTGTCCGCGTCATCTGGCGCCCACGCAGTCGTGCCCTGTTTGAGGTTGGAGGTATCGAAACATACGACGAGTCCGTCAGACGCATGGAGCTTGATTCCGAAACAAAGGTGACGCTCTTTGAGCAAGTCAAAGCCACCGAAAAGGCAGCCCACAGAACGGGGTTTGAAGTCGGGTCAGATCTCATTCATCTCGAGCGCGTTCGTTCCATAGCCGGTTGCCCAGTCATTCACGATGAAAGCTATTTTTTGGCAAGCGACGTACAGGGGCTCGATGCCGATAAGGCCTCAAGCTCCATTTATCGATATCTCGAGCAGGACCTTGGCCTTAAGATTGCCCAAAGCAGTCGCCAAATAACCGTCGAACCCGCCACCAAGCGCGATTATGAGCTGTTGGACCTTCCCGAAGACTGCTACATGGCCGTTGTGTCCAACCAAGTCTTTACCGCCGCCGGAGAAATGTTCGAATACACCTGTTCGCGACACCGCCCCGACTACTTTATCTTTCACGATATCGCTCGACGCAAGTAGCAGCGAAAAACGGCTCAAATCCAAACCCGGATTTGAGCCGTTTTTATTTGTTGATGTTGCGTAACCAACAGCGAGCGGGTCGCAAGTGCCCCAGGTTGCCGTGAAAGAGGAGCGACGCGTACTTCGGTACGCGAGCGACGGCTTGAACGGCAAGATGGGGTGCTTGCGGCCCGCGCAGCGTCGAGCAGTTACGCGGTTTGGTAAAACCGCGTAACAAAACTAGTCGCGCGTGAGCTTGCGGTGAATACGATGCGGCTGGGCTGCATCCTCGCCTAGGCGCTCGATACGGTTGGCCTGATAGGCCTCGAAGTTGCCCTCGAACCAGTACCAGTTGCCCGGATTCTCGTCGGTGCCCTCCCACGCCAAGATGTGCGTGGCAACACGGTCCAGGAACATACGGTCGTGGCTAATGACGACCGAGCAGCCCGGGAACTCGAGCAGTGCCGCCTCGAGCGAGGACAGGGTCTCGACGTCCAGGTCGTTGGTAGGCTCGTCGAGCAGCAGCAGGTTGCCGCCCTGCTTGAGCGTGAGCGCCAGGTTCAGACGGTTACGCTCGCCACCGGAGAGTACGCCAGCGCGCTTCTGCTGGTCCTGGCCCTTAAAGCCGAAGCTCGCCACATAAGCGCGGCTCGGGACCTCGGTCTCGCCGACCATCATGTGGTCCAGGCCGTCCGAGACGACCTCCCACAGGTTCTTGTCGGGGTCGATGCCCTCACGGTTCTGGTCGACGTAGGAGATCTTGACGGTCTCGCCCACCTCAAGCTCGCCAGAAGTCAGCGGCTCCAGGCCCACAATCGTCTTGAACAGCGTGGTCTTACCGACGCCGTTGGGACCGATCACGCCCACAATGCCGTTGCGCGGCAGGGTGAACGAAAGGTCATCGATGAGCACGCGACCGTCGAACTCCTTGTGCAGGTGATGGGCCTCGAGCACCTTGTTGCCCAGACGGGGGCCAACGGGAATGCGAATATCGGTCCAGTCGAGCTTCTGGCTTGCGCGGGCCTCGGCCTCCATCTCCTCGTAGCGAGCCAGACGGGCCTTGTTCTTGGCCTGACGGGCCTTCGGCGAGCTGCGCACCCACTCGAGCTCGGCCTCCATACGCTTGGCAAGCTTGGCATCGCGGTTGCCCTGAGCCTCGATACGCGCGGCCTTGGTCTCCAGATACGTGGAGTAGTTGCCCTTGTAGGGATAGAGGTG
>CAKUFT010000056.1 GCA_934650095.1 uncultured Collinsella sp. | reverse complement strand
GCGACCCCAACCTTGGCAAGGTTGTGCTCTACCAACTGAGCCATGTCCGCTTGCGGGTTATTAATTTACGCGAGTTGTCCAAAAGACGCAAGTACTTTTTTCAAAAAACTTGTCTGCCGCATGTTCTTAGCAGCTAAACGCGCTAAAGCGATTGGCTAGGCACACGATTCCAACGCTCCGCTAAACAGCTTCACCATCTGCACGCGCGTACCGGCGCCGTCCGTACGACGAGCAACCTCCACGTTATCGACGAGCATACGCATAAGCTTGATACCACGGCCGCGCTCCTCTGATGCGACCGGTTCGCTCGTTTCATCGATAGAATAGCCGGCACCTCGATCAAGCACCTCAACCACAACGCGATCGCCATAGGCCTGAACCGTCAGGACGCACCCGATACCGCCCGCATGGTCATAGGCATTACCCAGCGCCTCCCCCGACGCCAATGCGACATCGTACCGCTCGTCACGGCGCAACGGAAGCGATTCAAGGAGTTCGGCGATGCGATGTCGGTAGTATGGAAGATTCTCGATACCCTGACGGACCTCGACGCTCTTACTCCAGCGAGGCAGCTCCCCCACCGGAATGGCGGGAATAGACTCCCGTGCCGGCCCCGCGACATGAAGAATATCGACAAGACGAGCAATCTCCAAAAAGCGAACAACTTCACCTGATGCATTGACGAGCGAAAGCAGGCCTTCTCGCCTCATGAGCTCACGAGCGCGCGTAAGCAGGAATGCCAAGCCCGTCGAATCGATAAAGCTAACAGCCTGACAGTTGATGACGACACGACGCACGCCGCGGCCAATCAAAGCATCCAACCGCCGACGCAGCGCAGGCACCGTGGCGATGTCGATATCGCCTGGTGGCGTCAAAACCGCTATGTCATTCCACTCATTCATACGACCATGGTTCCCCAAAAAGCCCACTCGATGCATTCGTTTCCCCAACCGTACGGATTCAGCCCGCCCAGCGTCGTCTATGAACGACCCCGTAAAAACTCAAGGGACACCAATGCAATGTCATCGTCCAGCGCCGATTCGGTAAATCGGTCGAGCTCGCCCAAGACCTTGCCGCAGATTCCCGATACGCCCTCACCCGAGACAGAGAGCAGAAGGTCACGAAGGCGCTGCTCGCCAAAGAAAGCACCCGAGCGGTCACGCGCTTCGATTGTTCCGTCGGTGTACATAAATAGCATGTCACCAGGAGCGAACGTAAACACGCCTGTCTCGTACACCATGCTCTCAAAGGCACCGATTACCCCCGATTGGCATCCAAGCAGCTCGACCTCTCCCCCACGAGCCTCGTCGCCACCCAGCGGCATCGACTCTGGTCTGATGACCATGGTCGGAGGATGGCCCGCCGAACAATACGTTGCGCGTCCGGCTTTAAGGTCAATCTTGGCGATAAAGGCCGTCACGAACGTCTCGACCCTCGAAAAGCCCATGAGCATGCTGTTAAGGGAGCGTGCCATGCGGGCCGGTCCAGCGCCCTCCCAGGCATATGCCGTCAGGGCCGTCTTGACGAGCGCGGACATCGATGCAGCCTCAATGCCTTTGCCAGACACATCGCCCAGAATCATGACGGCGCAATCGTCGGGAAGACGGATGAGCGTATAGAAATCGCCGCCGACCAACGCCGAGTTCGTGGCCGACAGGTACACCGAATCGGTTGCGATACCCGGAACATCCCCCAGTGAATTTCTCATGCCAATCTGAAGGGTCTGAGCGATATGGCGCTCCTCACGCTTTTGAGATTCGCCTTCATAGATCAGTTCAAAGTCATGAGCCAAGTGCACCAAGTAGTCATATTCAAGGTCATCAATCGGCTCTTGGCTACCATCACGAAGCAGCAGCGCGCGCGTCGTCGGGCCCTTCGCAACAGAAGCAGGAACGATCGCGTCGTTACTGTGCTTGCCATCGCCCTCAGAGCGCGGGCGCCCCGCCTCGATGCCGGCGTCGACGTAGAGACCCTGGCAAGGCAGGCCATGTGCCCTAAGCCAGCCTCCCATAGGCATCGATTCGTCAACGCGAGTTATACGGACGTGTTTAAGGTCCTCGGCACTCGTGCCGCCCAAAACAGATGCCTCAAAGCCATCAGGGCCAGCCCCCAGACGTGCCGCTGGCGCCGTCGTGGAAAAGAAAAGCTTCTCGGGATCGTCCGGCAAAGCAACGCGACTGCCGCCTTCAAAATCTATGACGTAGGAATCCAGACTGGCGTCATACTCAATAGGGCAAAAATGGCAGTTGAGCATATTGCAGATCTCGGACGATACCGCCTGGGTAGCCGCGGCGGAATCGTCTAGAAAGGTAAACAACTCATCCCGCAAGACATTGAGCGAGCGGCCAAGCTCGGCCGTGCGACGGGAGCGAAGGCTCGATGCCATGCCGACCAGCTGGATAGACAGGTAATCGCAAATGACCTCGAGCACATTAACGTCATAGGCAAGCGGTGCCTGGGGGCGTTTCCAACCAACTTCCAGCACGCCAAGGATCTGCGTACCGTAAAAAACGGGAAGACAGATTTCACTGCGGTACGGAGGCATATCCTGCATGCGCAACAGGTGCTTAGAACGATTATCCAGGTCCATGAACATGCCCGAAGCGACTCGATCGCCCTCAAGGTCTTGCTGGATCGACAGACGGCAAGCGCGCGACTCGCGAAGTACGTACGTCGGAATGCCCGCGCCGTACGGCATGAACTCGGGCAGATAGCTGTCCTCTAGCTCCTTGGAAACGCCGCGGAGCTTAAAGCCGCCACTCTCGGAAAAATAGATAGCCGCACCGGAGGCATCAAGCGTTCCGACGAGCTGATTCAAAACGGTATCGAGCAGGCCGGGGAGCTCATCGGAGCCAACGGTACTCATAATGACCGAAAGCGTGCCCGAAAGACGCTTATTCGCCACCCTGAGCTCCGACAGCGCACGCTTGAGCTGACGATCGTGGGAATACTGCTCTTCGATGCTGTGAAGCGCCACCAGAACACGTGGTGCGCGGCGCCCAAAGATGCGTGGAGGCGTTACGGAGCCCGCACGAACCAAGACGGGAATAAAAGAGCCGTCACTCAGCTTGAGCATCAGTTCGTTCTCGGAGCCATCAGTTTCAAATGGCAGACGATGTTCCGTCGCACGTTCAAAAGCGGACGAGTACAGGACGTCTTTAACATCTCCACCGATGACGTCGGCGCGTTCCTCGCACATCAAACCAAGTAAGCGATTATTCACATGCAGAATGGTTCCGTCGAGCTCGCAGATGATGACAGCATCGCTCGTGATCTCGACTAGTTGGGCAACGTCTGCCCACTCGTTGCGTTCAAGCGTTTCCATCGTGGACCCCACCGTCTATCGGTAACAAAAAAGCCTCCGAAGAGGCTTCTCAAATGCGATGGTGTCGGAGGCGGGACTTGAACCCGCATGACCAAAAAGCGGTCACTAGCACCTCAAGCTAGCGCGTCTGCCAATTCCGCCACTCCGACATGCTATGTTGTTGATTCGCGGTTCGTTTTGTTCGACCCGCGCGTTCAACGAGGAAGATAATAACCTATGATTCGAGAACTGTGCAAGCACTTTTTTGAAAAAAGTTTTCGAATTTATGAATGCGCTGGTAGATGTTTATGTCCAGTCCCGAATTGGTGTTGCCTCCCGGCGCGTCCTCGGGCATGAGCGATATTTTGCTACGCACTTCGTGCTGCAAAATATCGCTCCCCCTGCGGAATGCGCCGGGAGGCAACACCAATTCGGGACCTACAAGCACGTACTCCAAGTACGATTCTCAAACGTGTTCTGGGGCTGAATAGAAGTTTGTGGCTCGGCTTTGCCGAGCCCCTATATGGGGAGGCCGGAGCTTAAGCTCCGGCCTCGCTAAAATCTTATTAGATTAAGTGAGCGATCAGGGAATCGCACTCCCCCTGCCGAGTTACCGCAGGGCCCGCCCTGGAGTTAGTTTTCAGAACACTCCGCAGGACGCAAGAGACCCCCGCCGCACGAAGTGCGCAGCGGGGGTCTCTTGCATGTCCGAGGACGTTCTGAAAACTAACTCCAGGGCGGGCCCGAACGAGAACACCGACTACAGGTCGATGTGCGATTCCTTGATCGGGAACGGCTCCGCGAAATGGCACGCGCAGCAGTGGCCCGGAGCGACTTCCTTAAACTCGGGAAGCTTCTCGGAGCAGATGCCCTGCGCGATCGGGCAGCGCGTGTGGAAACGGCAGCCGGTCGGCGGATCCAGCGGCGACGGCGGATCGCCAGCGAGGATGATGCGTTTGCGGGTCTTCTGGATATCCGGATCGGGCACCGGCACGGCAGACAGCAGCGACTGCGTGTACGGATGGTGAGGCTCGCTATAGAGCGTCTTCCAGTCCGAAACCTCGACCATCTTACCCAGATACATAACGGCAACACGGTCGGAGATATGCTGCACGACAGAGAGGTCGTGAGCAATGAAGAGATAGGCCGTACCAAACTTGTCCTGGAGCTCCTTAAGAAGGTTCAGAACCTGGGCCTGAATGGATACGTCAAGTGCAGAGACAGGCTCGTCGCAGATGATCAGCTTGGGCTTCAGAGCGAACGCACGGGCGATGCCGACACGCTGGCGTTGGCCGCCCGAGAACTCGTGCGGATAGCGGTTGATGTGCTCGGGGTTCAGACCGACGACGTCCAGCAGCTCGCGGACGCGCTCGATACGCTCTTCCTTGGTACCCACGCCATGAATGGTCATGGGCTCAGAGACAATCTCGCCGATGGTCATACGAGGATTGAGCGAAGCATAAGGATCCTGGAAGATAAACTGCATCTCGCGACGCATGTCCTTGATCTCACGCTTGCTCATCTCGGCAACATCTTTGCCCTGGAAGAACACCTTACCGGCAGTCGGCTTGGTCAGACGCATGATGGTGCGGCCCGTGGTGGACTTACCGCAACCAGACTCGCCGACCAGACCAAAGGTCTCGCCCGGATAAATCTCAAAAGAGATGTCATTTACAGCAGAGACGACGCGCTTGGAAAAACGCTTGGCGAACATGCCGGACTCTGCGGGGAACTCCTTAGAGAGGTGCTCGACCTTCAGCAGCGGAGTACGCTCGTTATTGTCTGCCATTTACGCCTCGCCTCCCTTCTTGGAATCCTTGCGCGTACGGGACGTCTCAGGAGCGTTCTTGAGGAACTCGGGGTCACCGGAGTAGTGGCACGCAGAGTAGTGACCAGACTCGGTGACAACGCGCTCGGGGCGCTGCTTGCGGCACTCGTCCGTCGCATAGGGGCAGCGAGGAGAGAAGACGCAACCCTCAGGCAGGTTCATGAGCGAAGGCGGGTTGCCGTGAATCGGCGTAAGCGGCTTCTTCTCCTCGATGGCCTGCTCCGGAATGGAACGAATAAGACCCCAGGTGTAGGGATGGCGGCTCTCGTAGAAGATTTCCTCAGCAGTACCGAACTCGACGGGACGACCGGCGTACATAACCATGATCTTGTCGGCCATGTCGGCGACAACACCCAGGTCGTGGGTAATCATGATGATGGCGTTACCGTTCTTCTCCTGCATCTCCTGCATAAGCTCAATAATCTGAGCCTGGATGGTAACGTCCAGAGCAGTCGTGGGCTCGTCGGCAATCAGAATATCGGGGTCACAGGCAAGAGCCATGGCGATCATGACGCGCTGACGCATACCGCCGGAGAACTGGTGCGGATACTCGTTGACGCGCTTCTCGGGCTCGGGAATACCGACGAGGTCCAAAAGCTCGGTGGCGCGCTTGAGCGCCTCCTGCTTGGAGTAACCACGGTGCAGACGAAGGCCCTCGCCCACCTGCTTGCCGATCTTGTAGACCGGGTTCAGGGAGGTCATAGGATCCTGGAAGATCATCGCGATATCGTTACCGCGAATGTGCTGCATCTCTTCCTCGGTCATCTCGAGGATAGAACGGCCGCGGTAGCGAACGTCACCTCCCTCAATCTTTCCCGGAGGCATCGAGATAAGGCCCATGATGGTCATGGCGGTCACGGACTTACCGGAGCCGGACTCGCCGACGACGCCCAGGGTCTCACCGCGATCGAGCGTGTAGGAGACACCGTCGACAGCGCGAACGACGCCATCCTCGGTGTGGAAATACATCTTAAGGTCATCGACCTCGAGCAGATGCTGGCCCTCGGGAACCGGCTGGTCCTTCAGGTCCACATAGTTCTTGTTCTTCTTCATCCTTATGCGTCCTTCATCTTGACGTCGAGGGCGTCGCGCAGACCGTCACCCAGCAGGGTGAA
>CAKUFT010000055.1 GCA_934650095.1 uncultured Collinsella sp. | reverse complement strand
CTCGTTAGCACAGGTAGACCATTGCTGCATTTTCTGAGCATCGGCCCATAACGCACCCGTCCGAGCTACACTATCCCCTTAAACACGATTGTGAGGACGACCGTTATGCTATTTGTAAATCGGCTGGTACATACGCTTGTTCCCGGCAGCGAAAGCGAACCGGTCGATACCTCCTGCCGCACCAACGCGGGCTTTGCCGCAAGCCTCATCTGCATCGGTCTCAACATCACGCTGTGCCTGGCCAAGGGAATCGCGGGCCTGCTCGCGGGCTCCGTCTCGCTTGTCGCCGACGCCTTCAACAACCTCTCCGACGCCTCGAGCAACATTGTGAGCCTGCTCGGGTTCCGACTTGCCAGCCGCCCTGCCGACGAGGGACACCCC
The DNA here is from genome assembly GCA_934650095.1 of uncultured Collinsella sp. Taxonomy (GTDB): domain Bacteria; phylum Actinomycetota; class Coriobacteriia; order Coriobacteriales; family Coriobacteriaceae; genus Collinsella. Next base: position 6,140 of record CAKUFT010000055.1, on the reverse strand, counting down.
TACGGCCACGGCCGCTACGAGTACCTGGCAGGGCTGTTTGTCGCCGTCCTCGTTTGCGCCGTTGGCATCAACCTGATCCTCGAATCGGTCACCAAAATCATCAAGCCCTCCCCCACCGCGTATTCGGCGCTCTCTATGGCAGCCCTTATCCTGTCCATGCTCGTCAAGTTTTGGATGGCGGCCTTCAACCGCACACTGGGCAACCGCATCGACTCCGAGACGCTTATCGCCACGGCACAGGACTCCAAAAACGACGTCATCACCTCGGGCTCGGTCCTGGTGGCAGCGCTTATCTCGCAAACAACCGGCTTTGACCTCGATGGCTGGGCAGGCCTGGGCGTGGGCATCTTCATCTGTATCAGCGGCATGGGTCTGGTGCGCGATGCTATCAGCCCACTGTTGGGACAGGCGCCCGACCCTAAGCTTGTCCAGACAATCCGCGACAAGATCATGTCGTATCCGCAGGTCCTGGGCACGCACGACCTGATGGTGCACGACTACGGTCCCGGTCGCCAATTTGCCAGCGCGCACGTGGAGATGCCCGGCGAGGGCGATGCATTTGAGCACCACGAGATCCTGGATACCATCGAGCACGATATCAAGCGCCAGATGGGCATCGGTATCACGCTGCACTGCGACCCCATCGCCACAACCGGCGACGACCTGCGCGGCTGGGTCAGACGCGGCATCATGCAGATCGACCCCGCGCTCTCCATCCACGACCTGCACGAGCACGACGGCTTCGTCTCGTTTGACCTGGTGCGCCCCGACGGCTTTGACATATCCGACGAGGAACTGCTGGAGCTCGTCACGCGTATCGTACACGAACGCCGGCCCGATGCCTCGTGCGTCGTCACGTTTGACTCGGGCTTTAGTTCGCCCGATCGCCCGGCCGAGCAGCTGTAGCCCGCCTAACAGCTAGTTTCTCTGCGTGCCCGAGATGCCGTTTTGCAGCGCGTTCCAGGCATCCGTTGCCATATCGCCCAGGTTCTGTGCGGTATCGCCGAGATTCTGAGCCGTGTCGCCCAGCTGCTGGGCTTTATCACCCAACTCCTGTGCCTTGTTGCTCAGGTCCTCCAGCGTGTTGGAGCTCGAGCTGTCCGTGGTGCCCTGCTCGCTGGACGCGTTGCCCGACGAGTTGCCCTTGTGCGTTAGCTGGATCTCGAGACTGCCATTGTCGTTGTAGTAGGCAGAAGTAACGACCCAGTTGGCATCGACGACGGGCGTTGAGCCGTCGTCAGTCAGGATCACGGCGTTCGAAAGGTCGGCCCCACGCGACTTGAGGAGCTTCTTGGCGTTAGACCAGTACTGCCCAGGGATATCGCTCAGGTCGACAACGCTGGACTGGGTGGCCTCAGCCTGCTCGGCCTGTGTGTCGGTCGAGGCGCCTCGCTTGTTGAGCATGCCCGACACGATGGCAAATACCACCGACAGGGCAAAGAAGATCGCCAGCACAATAAGGATCTTCTTGATCACGCCCGACGAACGCGAAGGCTTCTTCTCCTCGTCCTCGCCATACTGAGGAATGGACTTGGGATACTCGCGATACGGCTCGCGCGCGTAGGCATCGCGCGACTCATAGCGAGGCTGCGCCGTACGCGGCATATACGTCGTCTGCTGAGGCTGTGGAATGGGGTTTTGCGGCAGGCCATCATAGGGATCCGGCGCCGAGGCGGCATAGGGATTCTGCGGCGCGTAATCAAACGGGTCCGGCACCGCGTTGCCATAGGGGCTTTGCGGAGAGGCGGCATAAGGGTCCTGCGCCGCGTCGCCATAACCCATAACCCGCGTAGGCTCGGCAGAAGGCTGCGTCGCAGCAGGGTCGGCATAACCGGGACCGGGCACAACGCGGGTCGCATCGGCGCTGTCGCCAGCCTGCGCGGAGCCGTAGCCGCCCATCACGGTCGTCTTATCCTGATCCATGCAACGATTCCTTTCCGTCGCCCGTAAGCATCAAGTTATCCATGCATTCTACCCGCGCAAAAGCCTATGATGGGCAAAGCCCGCCGGCATCACAAGACATGCGCGGCATTCGAGATCAAAACCCCGCCGGGCCTTGGTGGCACGGCGGGGCGGGCAAGCAGCTATGAGGCTGCCGGCTTAGAACAGGCCGGTGATGTTGCCGTCGTTGTCGACGTCGATGTTCTCGGCCGCGGGAACCTTCGGCAGGCCCGGCATGGTCAGAACGCTGCCGGTCAACGCGACCACAAAGTGGGCGCCGGCGGAAACCTTGAGCTCGCGCACCGTGATGCGGAAGTTCTCGGGGGCACCGAGGGCCTTGGCGTTGTCGCTAAAGCTGTACTGCGTCTTGGCCACGCACACGGGCAGGTTGCCAAAGCCGTTCTCGCGCAGCTCGGCGAGCTGGCGCTTGGCAGCCGGCGTAAAGTCGACGCCGTCGGCGCGGTAGACCTTGGTGGCAACGGCCTCAAGGGCGTCGGCAACATCGGCGCCGTCCTCATAGGCAAACTTGAGCTCGCTCGGCTGCTCGATCAGGCGCATGACCTCATCGGCCAGATCGAGCGCGCCCTCGCCGCCCTTGGCCCAAACCTCGGACAGCTTGACGTTGACACCGAGCTTCTGGCACTCGGACTCGATAAGCTCGAGCTCGGCCTCGGTGTCCGTCGGGAAGCGGTTGATGGCGACTACGCAGGGCAGACCATAAACGTTCTGGATGTTGTCGACGTGACGCAGCAGGTTGGGCATGCCGGCCTTGAGTGCCTCGAGGTTCTCCTCGTTGAGGTCGGCCTTGGCGACGCCACCGTTGTACTTCAGCGCACGAGCGGTCGCGACGACCACGACGGCGCTGGGGCGAACGCCCGTCATGCGGCACTTGATGTCGAGGAACTTCTCGGCACCCAGATCGGCGCCGAAGCCGGCCTCGGTAATGGCGACATCGCCAAAACGCATAGCCATACGCGTGGCCATGATGGAGTTGCAGCCGTGGGCGATATTTGCGAAGGGACCGCCGTGGACAAACGCGGGCGTACCCTCGAGCGTCTGCACCAGATTGGGCTTGAGCGCATCCTTGAGTAGTGCGGCCATAGCTCCCTGGGCCTTAAGGTCGCGTGCGCGGACGGGCTCGCCGGCAAAGCTGTAGCCGACGACAATCTCACCCAAGCGTTCCTTGAGGTCGCTGATGCTCGTAGACAGGCACAGGATTGCCATGACCTCGGAGGCGACGGTGATATCGAAGCCATCCTCGCGCGGCACGCCCTGGGCCTTACCGCCAATGCCGTCGATGACGTGGCGCAGCTGACGGTCGTTCATATCGACGACGCGCTTCCAAGTGATGCGCTTAACGTCAATACCGAGCTGGTTGCCCTGCTGGATGTGGTTATCAAGCATGGCGGCCAGCAGGTTGTTGGCAGCACCGATAGCGTGGAAGTCGCCGGTAAAGTGCAGGTTGATGTCCTCCATGGGGATCACCTGAGCCCAGCCGCCACCGGCAGCACCGCCCTTAACGCCAAAGACGGGGCCGAGCGAAGGCTCGCGCAGGGCCACGGCGCTCTTGACGCCGCGGCGACGCAGGCCATCGGCCAGACCGATGGTCGTGGTGGTCTTGCCCTCGCCCGCAGGCGTTGGGTTGATAGCGGTCACGAGAACGAGCTTGGCCTGGTGATCAGTCGGCTCGTTGAGCAGTGAATAGTCGACCTTAGCCTTGTCGAAGCCGTACGGAATAAGGTGCTTAACGTCGACGCCGGCGTTCTTGGCCACCTCGGTAATAGGCAGCGGCGTGACAGAACGTGCGATTTCGATGTCAGTAGGCATGGGCGGTCCTTTCGTTACCGAATGAGAAAAAGACCAATTCAGCATAGCACGGGCGCGCAATAGTAAAACGCCCATAACCGATGAACGGCGATATGTTTACCCGATGCCCAGCGATAGCCCAACAGCCCGCCAAAATAAAGCGCCCTAAACGGTAGGTTCAATCCCCAGGTGCTCAAAGGTGCGAAGGGTTGCCTGACGGCCCTGCGGCGTACGAATCATCAACCCGCACTGCAGCAAATAGGGCTCATAGACATCCTCGAGCGTGCCCGGGTCCTCGCCCACCGCGCTGGCAAGGGTCGTAAGTCCCACGGCACGACCGGAGAACGTCTTGGCGAGCGTCTCCAAAATGCGAATATCCATCCAGTCCAGGCCGAGCTCGTCAATCTCGAAGAACTCGAGCGCCTGACGGCAGATATCGAGCTCAATGGGACCGTTGCCGCGCACCTGCGCATAGTCGCGCACGCGCTTGAGCAGGCGGTTGGCAAGACGTGGCGTGCCGCGTGAACGCGAGCCGATCTCGAGTGCACTGGGGTGGTCGATCGTCACGCCCAGGATGGTTGCCGAACGCGTCACAATCTGGGCGAGCTCCTCGACCGTGTAGTAATCCAGGCGATATGAAATGCCAAAGCGATCACGCAGCGGGCCGGTCAGCATGCCCGAACGGGTCGTGGCCGCCACCAGCGTAAACTTGGGAATATCCAGGCGAATCGAACGCGCCGCAGGACCCTTGCCGATCACGATATCGAGCGCAAAGTCCTCCATCGCGGGGTACAGGACCTCCTCGACCGATCGGTTAAGGCGGTGGATCTCGTCGATAAACAGCACATCACCCGGCTGCAAGTTAGTAAGGATGGCTGCCAGGTCGCCGGTGCGCGCGATGGCAGGGCCACTCGTCGTCTTGATCTGAGCGCCCAGCTCGTTGGCGATAACGGTGGCCAGCGTGGTCTTGCCCAGACCCGGAGGGCCCGAGAAGATCACGTGGTCGAGCGTCTCGCCACGGCTCTGCGCCGCTTCGATCAACACGCGCAGGCTCTGCTTGATATGCTCCTGGCCGCAGTAATCGTCCAGGCGCTGGGGGCGCAAAGTGCGATCGACATCGAGGTCCTCGGCCGTCAGCTCCGAGCCCACCATGCGCTCGCCGTGCGCCATGGATGCCGCCGGCGAGTTGCCGGGCGTCGCCCACAGGTCCTGAGAGTCATCGGCTTCCCACATCACGCATCCATTCCGAGTCGCTTAAGCGCCGCGCCGAGCAAATCCTCGACACGCATATTCTGCCCATCATACCCGCTCAGAGCGACATCGGTCTCCTGCGGGCTAAAGCCCATGGAAAGGAGTGCCGCACGGGCATCATCAATGGCCGAGGGAGCGGCGGCGGGGACCGGCATCGCAACCTGCCCCGGGATCACGTCGACCGGCACAAAGCCCTTATCCTTGGCAAAGGTGCTCTTGAGCTCCAAGATGAGGCGCTGGGCGGTCTTTTTACCCACACCGGGTACCTTGGCCATGCCCTTGTCGTCCTCGGCCATCACCAGCGAATACAGCTGCCCCACGGTATAGGTGGAAAGCACGGCGAGCGCCAAGCGCGGGCCAACGCCCGAGACGGACACAAGCCGGTCGAACATCGTGCGCTCATCCTTAGAGGAAAAACCGAAAAGTGTCATAGCGTCCTCGCGCACCTGCATTCGGGTATAGAGGCGCACCTCACCGCCGGGCGTCGGCAACGAGGCCGCAGTGCTGCCCGAGATGCCGAGTTCAAAGCCAACGCCCGACACGTCGACGACAGCAGAGCTCATCGTGGCCTCGACAAGCGTTCCGTGGAGCTGGGAAATCATCAGTATCCGGTTCCTCTCTGTTGATAGAACTCGCCACCGGTAAGGGCACGGGTGCGGCTGAGGTTTACGTGGCAGATGGCGCAAGCCAGGGCATCGGCGGCATGGTCGGGATGCGGGTCATGGTCGAGCTGCGTGAGCGTACGAACCATATACGCGACCTGCCGTTTATCCGCGGCTCCGGTGCCCACAACAGCCTGCTTAATCTGCATAGGCGTGTACTCGCCAATCTCGAGCGCGCATTCCGAAAGCGCCACGAGCGCGGCACCGCGGGCATGCGCCGTAGGGATGGCCGAGCGAACGTTGGCGCCAAAGTAAATGCTCTCGATGGCAGCGGTATCGGGTCGATAACGCTCCACGACGCCCTTGAGGTCGCGGGCGATATGCGACAGGCGCACCGCGAGCGGACTACCCGCGCTGGTCTCGATGCAGCCATAGGCACGGCAGCGAACCTCGCCTCGCCGCTCCTCGATAATCCCCCAACCCGTATGGGCCAAACCGGGGTCGATACCCAAGATAACCAAGCCAGCCTCCCCTCGCCTT
>CAKUFT010000054.1 GCA_934650095.1 uncultured Collinsella sp. | reverse complement strand
GATGTTCGACAATCCTGGACATGGCACCACCAAACCCCTCTCGTCTATCGGTTACCAACAGCGCCTATCCTACGATTTGACCTGTTAACGAGCCGTTTCCGCTCGATTACCATTCAAAGGGAAACAAACGGATGCGAAATAAAAAACGAGGCAGGGGAACAGCCATCCCCTTGCCTCGTCCACAACGTCAACGCGCCGTGCGTGTCCTTATGCGATTTAGGCCAGCGCAGGTGTGTCCCAGAGCTTGAGCTCCTGCCCCAGGCCCATCTCAACAGCCTTGCGGTAGATCGTGGTGCCCCAGCTCACGTCCTCGGTATTGATGCCGCCGATGCTAAAGAAATAAATGTCGTCCTCGCTCGTACGGCCCGGATCGACCCCGCGCACGATATCGCCCAGGTCTACCACGCGCTCGCGCGGCAGCATGCCGTAATCGACCATATCGACCCACTCGTTGCCGAGTGTACCGCACACGTCAAAGCGGCCGATCTCATCGCGCCAGTCCTCGTACATGGGATACAGGTCGGTCACGCACTTCCACTCGCCCTCGATAAACGGCTCGCGGTCGGCATACAGATCACTCGGGGCGCAGATGAGTGCGCCGGGCTTGACCCATTCGTGCTTGACGCGCGGATACGTCTCGATGCCGCCGTTCTCGTTGGTGGCGACACTCACCAGGTCGCTGTCGCGGATGGCCTCTTCCTCGGTATCGACGATCACCACGTTTTTAATGCTCGGGAAGTTCTGGTGCACGTAGTCTACGTAGGACTCCAGCGAGCGACGGCCGCGGCCTTTGACCTTTACCGTCTCGATATCGGGACGCTCCATCAAAAACGAGCGCAGCGTGGTCTTATTCATCACGCCCGGGCCGATAATGCCCACGGTGCGGACGTCCTTGCGAGCCAGATAGCGCACACCCACGGCAGGTACGGCGGCGGTGCGATAACTGCTGATAAGGTTCGCACTCATCAGGGCCAGCGGCGCTCCGGTATCGGGATCGTTGAGCATGAGCGTCAGAATCGAGCGCGGCAAGCCCTTCTCTCGGTTATTGACATTGGAGCCGTACCACTTAAGGCCACACATGTTGTAGATGCCGCCCAGGTAGGAACACATGGCCATAAAGCGTCGATCGGGTCCGGCAACAGGCATGTTGGGAAACGGCGAACTCTCAGGAAAGTCCAGAAAGGCGCCGTGGCTGTTCTTATTCTTACCGCTCATACGGTAATCACCCAAGCTCAGCAGCTTAAACTGGTCCTCCATCACATCGATGCAGTGCGCCATATCGGTCGCGCCCGCCTTAATGATGTCGGGCTCCGAAAGAAACCTAAAATCGACTTCGGTCGAGCTACTCATATCGATCTATCCCTTCAGATTCGTCCAGATCTTGTCGTATTTGCGCAGTACCTTGGGCGGCAGGGCCTCGGTGCGGCGCCCATGCTTAAACACGTCGGAGGGCACGTTCTCAACCGGGTTGTTTTGGAAATCCTCATCGAGCAGCTTGATTGCCTCGGTATTGGGCTGCACGTAGGGATAGTCCTCCGAAACCACCTTGGCCACCTCGGGACGCAGCATGTAGTTGATAAACTGCAACGCATTGTCGTTGTGCTTGGCGCCCTTGGGGATGCACCAGTTATCGGTGCCGATGCCGCAGTCCTCGCTGGGAAACGCCACCTGGATCGCCGGGTTATCGCGCTGCGCCAGAGCAATCTCGGCCGTCCAGATGATGCCGGCAATACAATCGCCCGAAACCAGCGCGTTGCGGGGGCTATCGGAGTCGTACAGCTTAAAGTTCGGCTTGAACTTGGCCGCCTGTTTGGCAATCTTGGCGATGCTCTCGTCGTCTTTCTCGTTGCCGGTCAGGCCCACCGTCATGCCGGCGACAGCGAGCACCTCGCGAAAATCGTTCAGCGTCACGATGTTGCTGCGGAACTTCTCGTCGAGCATATCGGTAAAGCTCTCGGGCTTATCGACCTCGTCCTCGTTATAGGCAATCGCGGTGCAGCTGCCCATAAACGGGATGGAGTACTTGTTGCCCGGATCGAATTCCTGATCCATATACTGCTTGCCGATATTGCCCTTGTTGGTGAGCTTGGCAAGGTCGAGCGGCTCGAGCAAGTCCTGCGCAATCAGGCTTTTGACCATGTAGTCGGTCGGCTGCAGAATATCGTAGGTGCCCTCGTTTTCGGTCCTTACCTTGGCCAGCATGTCCTCGTTGGAGGAGTAGAGGTACTGGTTGATGTGGATACCCGTCTCCTTCTCAAAACCCTCGAGCACCGAATCGGGCACATACTCGGTCCAAATGAAGATGTTGAGCTCGTTGGGGTTGTCGGATTTTCCGCATCCCGTCAGACCGCCCGCGGTACCGACCGCAAGTCCGGTGGCAGCCAGGCCCAGCGCACCGCGCAAAAACTGTCGGCGCGAGATTTGCTGCTTGTGGAAGGCCTCCATCACATCGAAGTCGCCCATGTCCTAGCGCCCCCTTTCCTGGCTCAGCTTGGCTGCGGCACGACGTTCACGCCATTTGTCAATCACGCCGCTCTGGGTAATCACCACGACGGCAACCGTTCCCAGCAAGATCAGCGTGGACAGCGCGTTGACGTCGGGTACCACACCGCCCTTGATGGACTGCATGACCTTGAGCGGAAAGGTCAGGTCCTGGCCGTAGACAAAGTAGGACACGACCACATCATCGATCGAAAGCGTAAAGGAGAGCAGCGCGCCTCCGGCAATGCCCGGGGCCAGCATGGGCAGCGTCACCTTAAAGAAGGTGACCAGGCGATTGGCGCCCAGGTCCATCGACGCCTCCTCGAGCGACGGGTCGTAACCGTCCAGGCGGGCACGGACGTTAAAGATCACAAAGCTCACGCAAAAGGTAACGTGCGCGATGATCAGGCCCACCATGCCACGGGGCACGCCCACCTTTACGTAAACGAGTAACAGCGAGATGCCCATGACGATCTCGGGGATAACCACCGGGATGTATAGAAGGCTGTCAATGAGGTTGCGACCGGGGAACTTGTAGCGGTAGAGGCCCACGGCCCCCAGCGTGCCCAGCGCGGTCGCCAGGGCCGTCGTGGTGATGGCGAGCACCATGGTGTTGCCAAAACTCGCCAGCAGCGGGCCGTTCTGAAACAGGTGCACATACCAGCGCAGGCTAAAGCCGCCCCAGCTCAGATACGGCTTCTCGGTGTTGCCGTTAAACGAGTTGGCAACAACAATCACAATGGGCAGAAACAAAATCGCATAGATCAGGGCGCAAAAGACAACACCCGTCCCGCGGCCCAGCTTGTGCTTGGTTTGACGCTTGATCGCCATTGCCTACACCCCCAAGCTTTCCATATCGCCGCCGGCCTTTTGGTAAATCTTGACCAGCAGCAGCGTTATTGCGATGAGCAGAATCGAAAGCGCGGCACCCAGGGGCCAGTCGTTAGCGCTTTGGAACTGACGCTGAATCAGGTTGCCGATAACGTCGGCATTACCGCCACCCAGGATGTCCGCGATATAGAACGCACCCAGGCTGGGGATGAACACCATGATGCAGCCCGAAAAGATGCCGCTCATAGTCTGGGGAATCACGACCTTAAAGATCGTGGTCAGCATATTGGCGCCGAGGTCAAAGCTCGCCTCGATCTGCGACTCGTCGAGTTTTTCGATGGCGGCGTAGAGCGGCAGCACCATAAACGGGAACATGTCGTAGGCCATACCAAAAACCGTGCAGGCCTGGTTATACAGGAACTGAATGGGCTCACTCGTCGCACCGATTGCCATCAAAAAGCTGTTGAGCTGACCGCTCGCCGAAAGAAACGTGCGCCACCCATAGATACGCACCAGCGAGTTCGTCCAAAACGGGATGATGATCATCATGTACAGCAGCGTCTTTTTGGACTTAAACGTACGACTGATCAGGTAGCTAAACGGATAGGCCAACACCAGGCAGATGGCGGTGGAGATTGCCGCGATCAGGATGGACTGACCGTAGATCTTAAGGTACTCGGGGTCCAGCATGGCCTGGAAGTTATCGAGCGTAAAGCTATAGACCACGTTGTAGTACTGATCGGTGGAGCAAAAGCCCATGATGAGGATATAGAGCAACGGCACCGCGATAAATGCGATCAGCCACAGGGTGACGGGCCCCACGGTGACCAGCGACGGCAGCGTGTTGGAGCGAAAACGGCGGCGGCGCTCAATGCGGGCGGCCTCGACGTCATGCTCGGTGGCGGCAACGGTCGCCGCCATAGTTGCGGTATCGGACATAGCTGTCGCCCCCTAACGCATCTCGGCATTCTCGAGTGCCGAGAAAAAGACCTGGTCGAGCGTCTTGATCGTGCGGGCATCCGCCGGGTCCCAATACAGGTAGACCGGGCCGTTCTCGGGCAGCTCGTCGCCCGCCAGGCGCTCCAAGCGTACCTCTTGGCCATCGGGCAGCACCACGATTGCCTTGATCATGGAGCCCACGTACACCTGCTCGCGGACGGTGCCCATAAGCGAGAACCCGTCGCGCGGCTCGAGCGCAAACTGCATACGCTCCGGACGCACCGACACGGCCACGAGCTCGCCAAAGTGAAAGTCCTTGGCATCGGAGCGAATCGTGCCGGACTCGAGCGAAATCTCGAGCCCATCGGGCGTGTCGGCCGAGACCATGCCTTCGAACAGGTTGGTCTCGCCAATAAACGTAGCGACAAACTTGCTTGCCGGCGCCTCGTAGATCTCCTTGGGCGTACCAATCTGCTCCAGCACGCCGTCGTGCATGATCGCGATACGGTCGCTCATGGTGAGCGCCTCTTCTTGATCGTGCGTCACGTAGAGAAACGTAATGTTGAGCTTGCGCTGGAGGCGCTTGAGCTCGAGCTGCATCTGCTTGCGCAGCTTGAGATCGAGCGCACCCAGCGGCTCGTCGAGCAGCAAGATCTTGGGTCGGTTAACCAGGGCGCGAGCAATGGCAACGCGCTGCTTTTGGCCGCCGGACAGCTGATCGGGTTTGCGGCCCTCAAAGCCGCCGAGCTGCACCAGGTCGAGCATCTCCATCACGCGCTCGCGAATCTCGTCCTTGGGAACCTTCTTCATCCTCAGGCCGTAGGCGACGTTGTCGAAGATGGTCATGTGCGGAAACAGCGCGTAGCTCTGGAACACGGTGTTCACGTCGCGCTCGAACGGCTCCTTATCGGCCACATTGGTGCCGGCAAGCAAAATCTCGCCCGTCGTGGGCTGCTCAAAGCCGGCGACCATGCGCAGCGTCGTCGACTTGCCCGAGCCGGACGATCCCAGAATCGTCAGGAACTCGCCCTCCTGCACATCGATGGACAGGTCTTTGACCACATGGTTCTCGCCGTAGAACTTGTTGATGTTCTTAATCTGGACGAGTGGTTTGGTACCAGGCATGGCAATCGCCTTCTCTCGATCCATCTACCTACAGAGCGGCGTTGCCACGCTCGCCGGTACGGATTCGCACGGCATCGGCAATATCGCGGATAAAGATCTTGCCGTCGCCCACACGACCGTCGGCCATGCGCTCGCGAACGGCCGAGATAATGGTCTCGGCATCCTGGTCGCGCACGACCACACTCGCCTGGATCTTGGGCAGCAGGTTGATGTTGATCTTGAAGCCGCGAATCTCGTTGACGCCATCGGTCGAGGCGCCCTTCTGCGTGCCACAGCCCATAACGGACGAAACGGTCATACCGCCGCAATGCACCTCGTCAAGAATGGCCTTCAGGCTCTCGAGCATCTCCGGGCGAATGATGAGTACCAGTTCCTTCATGGTTTTCTCCCCTCTTCGGTGGCGGTGAGCGCGCCTGCGCGCGTTCGTTGTTGGGGATTATGCGAGCCAAAATCGCCCGTTTTATTAACGGAGTGTTTTGAAACACGGGTGACGCTGAGCGTTTACGCCTGCGCAACATAGGTCGCAAGCTGGCAATATGCTCGAAATACAAACGAAACGCCGGTCGCATGGGAACCTGCCCGTACGACCGGCGTTCTTTAATTGCATGAATGGGGCGCTTGCCCGGCGGCCTACGATGCGCTTGCGAGGTTCACGATCACCACGCCCGCGACGCACAGGCCAAGACCCACGAGCATCATGGGGCTCAGGCGGTCTCCAAAGACCAGCACCGAGATGACCGAGGTGGCGACGATGCCCGCAGCGCACCATGTGGCATAGGCGCTCGCGAGGTCGAGCACGTTAAGCACGAGCGAAAACAGGTAGAAGCTCAGACCGTACAGCACAATTGTCGCCACACTAGGCGCCAGCACGGTAAAGCCATGCGTGGCCTTGAGCGCCGACGACGCCCCGATCTCGCAGGCGATGGCTATCGCCAGCTGCACATATGGCATAACGCCCTCCTATGCTGCAGCGCATACGCTGCCGAGCAGTTCGCGCAAGGGAGAACCGATGCCCTCCAGCAGCTCGGGCGCGATGATGGCAAAAACGGGAACTTCACCGGCACCCACGGCGGCAGGCACCTTTCCCTCCGAGACGATGCACCCGTAGGGAACAAAGCCGTCCTCGCCGGCATCGAGTACGGCCATGCGACGGGCAAGCTCGCGCGCAAAGCCTGCCGTATCGGCATCGCCGATCGCCAGGACAAAGTCAGCGCCTTCATCGGTCGCCAGGGCTACGGCCTCATCGACCAAATCGTCTCCCCCGTCGCCCCCAACCGAGCCGCAACGAAAGAGCACGCGTTCGAGCAGGGCGCGATCGAGCGAACCAAGTGCCGCCGAGACGAGCTCGTCACGCGTATG
>CAKUFT010000053.1 GCA_934650095.1 uncultured Collinsella sp. | reverse complement strand
TTTTCTGTTTGCACTTTGCGATTCCTCGTGTATACTGACTTTCGCATTTAACGGAGAGTTGTCCGAGTGGCCGAAGGAGCACGATTGGAAATCGTGTAGGCGTCAAAAGCGTCTCCAGGGTTCAAATCCCTGACTCTCCGCCAGTTAATTCCAAAGCAGGCCTTCGAGCCTGCTTTGTTTTTACCCCACGCGGAGGGGTGGCAGAGTGGTTGAATGCGGCGGTCTCGAAAACCGTTTGGCCTGTATAAGGTCACGAGGGTTCGAATCCCTCCTCCTCCGCCATTAGATGGTACAAGCCCCAGCAATGGGGCTTTTTTCTTTTTTGAGCACAGCCCAATAACGCGCAGGAGGAGGGATTCGAACCCGCAGGGCGCGGAGCGTAAAGAAAACGCGCCAGTGGCGCGTTTTTAGCGCAGCGCGGTCGGCGTAAGCCGACCGGATAAATTTTGAGCTCCGCTCAAAATTTGGACATCCCTCCTATTCAGCCACGCCCCCATTGCTTTCGATCCCAGCCCCAAATCCAAAACGTGTACACCACCCTCCAAAGATGTCAAAAAATGTCGTTTTTGGAGGCTGATGTACACGTTTGCATATTGAACCCCGCGTGCTTCGGCCGATTTACTCACATCCAGTATATTTTCCCACCTCAACGGACATAAGAGTTGAGTATCGGCTCAAAGCGAGAGGCCATAGATGGATACTCCTGTTCTCATTTCGCATAAAACCGCATGGCTCGTCCATCACGCGCCACAAGATTTGGTTCAATCCGTCGCAAAGCGCGACTGCGAGATAGGTGTGCAGGGCCTCTCCACCCAACAACGTATCGCGCGTATTCGGCAGGCCCTCACCGACTGCGGTATTCCTTCCAGTATGCTCGCGACCATCGATATTTCTGTCGTGTTCGCCTTCGAGCGCATTCGAACCAGCGGAGTCGCCTGCCATGTTCTTGGCCAAAATCTCCCCTACGATCACATCGACGAGCTAACGCCTGGGATCTTTATCACCGACGAAGCCTTCACGTTTGTGCTTGCTGCCGAATGGATGGATAGAATCGAACATCTTGAATACGGCTACGAAGTTTGCGGAGACTACCGCATGGGGCTGCAGCCTTCTGAACCCTATACCGAGCAGCCGGCCACAGCCTCCAAGGACGAAATCACCAAGTTGCTCGATCAGCACCCCGGTAAACCCGGTGCCACACGCGCCCGACTCGCGCTCAGGCATATCTACGACCACTCAGCCTCGCCTATGGAGACTGCTTCGGCAATAGCACTCTCGCTCCCAACAAGCGAGGGTGGTCTTGGCATCCGAGGTATCGAACTCAACAAACCGCTCGTGATCCCTAAGCGGCTTTGGCATTGCACCAAAGCCCGAACACTCAAAATCGATGCCCTTATCACCTACCAGCGCAAAGAACTCGGTATCGAATACAAAGGCGGGTTTCACGACGAAGCCGAACGCAAGGGAGCGGACGCGGAACGGGAGGCCATACTCGCCCAAATGGGGTATCGCATCATCACACTCACTTCGGCTCAGTTCGCGAGCCAGCTCGCGTTCCACCGTGCCATGAACAACATTCGAGAAGCACTTGGCATGCCGCGCTGCACCGATGCCGAGTACCAGCGAAAGCAAAACGAGCTACGTAAAGCACTCATCCGCAACTGGAAGGGTGCACAGGACGCAGTAGCACCTACCGAGTAGTGCCGCTTGCCGCTCGCCCCGCCAAAACGTGTACATCACCCTCCAAAACCGACATTTTTCGACATCTTTGGAGGCTGATGTACACGTTTTGGCCCTACACCAACACCCGCTGCCGACCGTTTGCCGAGGAATGGGACCGTAACGACCGACAACCATGTACTATGTACGGGCATTGTCTAAACCAACAACTCAAAGGACCCTATCTTGCCCGTTGTCGCCGCTATGACCGTTACCGCACATGCCTCGGATGCCATGGTCGCCATCCCGTTTTGGCTCGAGATGTTCGCCGTCGTCGCGGCCTCGATCTCGGGCGTGCTGGTCGCGCGCGAGCACAAGCTCGACCTGGTGGGCGCAATCGCGCTCGCTGTGGTTTGCGGCCTCGGCGGCGGTCTTTTGCGCGATATGACGCTCCAAGTTGGCAACGTCTACATCCTCAACCAGCCGATGGCGCTCCCGCTTTCCATTGCCACGGCAGCCATCATCTATATTTTCCCGGCAATCGTCGACAAACCCGAAAAACTCATTCCCCTGCTCGACATCATCTCGGTCGGCATCTACGCCGCCACCGGAGCAGACAAGGCGCTGGTCTACGGCTTTGCGCCGGCGGTGTGCATCATGATGGGCTTTTTCACCGCGGTGGGCGGCGGCATGCTGCGCGACAGTTTTATGGGCGTGGTGCCGGGCATTTTCCAGCGCACCAACTTCTATGCCATCGCAGCCATCGCCGGCTCGGCGAGCTATGTATGCCTTGTCATGAGCGGCGTCGTCAGCAACATCACCGCGTTGATCGTATGCGTTGCGGTAACCATGGGGCTGCGCTGGCTGTCGCTGCGTTTTGACATCAAAAGCCCCACCGAAGAGGACATCGCACGCTTCTTGCACCGTAAAAAGTAGATTGCGCGGGCTCATCCTTCGAAATGCAACCGAGAGGTTCTTTTAGAGCGCCCACGCGTTGGGTACCCTGTTAGGTGCATATCGAGCATCTGACGAAGGATTCACTATGCCCCACAACCAATTCCCGTCGACCCAGCGCCGTAAAGCGTGGGGCCGCATCCCCATCCTATTCGCACTCATCGCGCTGGCGCTCACCGCACTTCCCGCTACGGCTCTTGCCGGCACGGACACCGCAGGCAACGTACTTGCGACCGACAATGACGCCAATCCGTCCGGCGTCGAAGGTGACCTGTACTGGGCAGGTCAGAGCCTCAACCTGGACGACACCTCCATCGATCGCGATATCATCGCCGCGGGCGATACTCTCTCGATCCGCGACTGCACGGTGGGCGGCGCCATTCGTCTTGCGGCGCGCACCATCGACGTTGCCAAGACCACGGTTGATGGCAGTGTGACGGTAGCCGGTCAGCATGTCGTGCTCAATTCCGACAGCACCGCCAACTGTTTCTATGCGATAGGCGAGACGGTTGCCCTGCGCGGCTCTACCAAGTCGGCAGCACTTGCGGGCGATACAGTGACCATCGATGGCACCGTCGAGGGCGATGTCGAGGTTTGGGCCGACAAGCTCATCCTGGGCAAGAACGCCCACATCACCGGCACCGTGAACGCGCACGTCTCCGAGGACCCCAAGCGCGCCGCGGGAGCCGAGGTCGGCGCGCTCAAGATCGACCGCACCGAGAACGAGGATACTTCCACCGTTAACGATGTCATCGGCGGTATCGTCGCCGCGGCACTCTCGACCTGCTTTGTCGCTCTGCTGCTCGAGCTCGTCTTTCCGCGTGCGACCGCCAGCGCAGCCGGAATGCTCCACCAGCGCCCCACGCCTCTGTGGGTGAGCGGTCTTCTGGGCACGGTGGCTATCATCCCCGCCGTCCTGCTGTTGATTATCTCGATTGCCGGGCTGTCACTCGCCGGAACCCTCTTGTGTGGCGTTATCGGCATCGCATTGGTTTCTACCGCCTTTACAGGGTGCGCGATCGCCCGCATGGTCGGACACAGCCAGAACCGCTACGCCATGACGGCCGTCGGCGGCATAATCGCGGGCGTGCTCACGGCAATCCCTCTCGTGGGCGACTTCATCAGCGGCGTAGCCTTCGTCTTCACGCTCGGCTACGTTATCCAGATCACCTGGCGCAACGCCCACCTCAAGCCGCAGCAGCCCGCCAACATGCCAGGACTCCCCACCGCTTAAGCTGGCCAAACCACCACAAAGGGGCCAGGCACCTTTGTGGTGGTGCAAAGGGGTCAGGTTACTTTGCACCAACAAACGAAGCGGGGCACCCGATCACATTCGACCGGGTGCCCCGCTTTTTCATGCCTCGTATTGACGGTTGAGACGAGAAGCTACTCCTCAGAGCTCTCGTCACGCTTGCGACTACGAATAAGGTGCGCCACGCCAATGCACAGCACCGCGCCACCAGCGATCCAAGTGAACGTCACGCCGTTGAGACCGGTCAGCGGGAGGCTGGAGCCCTTCTTGTTCTTGACGGTGAGGGTGACGGTGCCGCCGTCGACTGACGGGGTAACCCAAGTGGGGCGATTCGTTCCCGCGGTTACGTTCAGCGTATTCAGAGCGGCGTTTTCAGAGAGCGACTCGCCCTCGAGTTTACCAAGGCCTTCGGCGGTAATGGTGAAGGTAAAGTCGTCCAACGTGTTGTAGCCAGGGTTACTGCCCTCAACCTCGTGCACCGTGTAGGTACCGGCGTCGAGACCCGTTACGCTGATCTCACCATTCTCATTGGTTTTAAACTTGTATTCAGTACCGCCAAGCGAACCATCCTTCTGAACAAACTGCGCGCCCACAGCGCCAGATTCAAGTTCATCGGCGCCCGTGGCCTTGATAGTAAACTCGACGTCCTTGAGCTTGGTGTTGCTATCGACAGAGTCTTCCTTGACGAGCTTAAGCGCATAGGTGTAATCACGAACGGTGTCGGGCACAGACTCACCCTTGCCATCGCTCATGGGGTTATTGGAGTAGATGAGCTTAACTTTGTTGTCATTGCCCGTGCCGCCAACGACCGCTTTCTCGGAATCAAGGCAAGCGGTATAGGTGACAACAACCTTGGAATCAGGGGTGAGCACAACACCAGCTGCTTTGAGGTCATCAAAGGTAACCGTCAGCAGGCTGCTGCCGTCTGCCTGCGCGGTGCAGTCAACTGTGTACTTGTTATCATCCCGTTTAATTACAGTGCCCGTTGAATCATTCCTATCTTTGTAAATCGTGACCTCAACAGACTCCTTATTGGCCTGCAATCCGGCGGAAAGCGTATCGTGGAACTGATAATAGTAATTATCGAATGTAGCAATATTGCTAGCAACGGTACCGGTCAGTCGATACTTGACGTTCTGGCCCGCCTGAGAGTCAGCCTTATCGGCCCAATTACTATTGGGTTTGTCGTCCTTGATCTCCTTCGTAACCGTGGGAATGCCAGTTTTCTCGGTCACGTTTACCCCAGTACCACCTACGATGGCGAAAATCGGCGAGGTGCCCGTCTGTTTCTTGTTGGAATAGTTTTCCTTCGTACCGATGGAGTTATCATCTGTCAGGAAGAGATAGTAGCCAGCGCTCTCAGGCGTGAAAACATCACCTGCATTGAACGCCGTACCTGACGGCTGCTCGTACTTCTTTACAGTGGCAGCAATTGTATTGAGCAAATCTCCGTTCTTGACGATGACTCCTGCGCCTTTTTCAGACTCAGACACGTAGGTGCCCAACCAATCAGCAACGTCCTGAGCAGAAGGAGTTCCGGGAAGCTTGCCACCGTTGCTAGTATCAGCGTGGATAGCAGCGATAATCTGGTCCTTGGTGGTTTGGTTAGTTATGGTATCAGCCCAATCAACATCAGATGCGACTTTGCCATCTGCGCCATCTACGACTTTTGCCTTGAAGATCTGATACGGAACAAATTTCGTCTTAGTGGTGTCCTTGTTGCTCTGGCTCTGCTCGATGATGATGCTATTTGCCGGAGCCGTCACCGGATCATCAGCAAACGCCATGGTCACCGGGGCCATCACGCCGCCGAAGCTCAGCGCTGCAGTGAGGCCGGCGGTTACTGCCAGGCGGGCGATATTCTTGGTTGCTTTCATGTTTGGACCTCTTTCTTGGAGGTTGCTTTAAAACTTATCGATGCCGAAAGTCGGCAGATTATATCCCTGCGTCCAAATCGCTACGGAGGCAGTACGCCACTGAGCAAGGGGGGGGGACAATTATTTATCACGGCGACCTCCTCCCCGCTTGATGACGAGCGCGGCAACAATAGCCGTCACTCCGATGACAGCCAAAGCCGCCACCAGCACCAACGTTTTATCTCCCGTCGAGGGCATAAAGCCTCGACTTGCTTCTTTGCTTGGGGTGTTGAGCACCGACAGTTCGATCGAACCCGTCCCGGCATTGGCGGCATCAACTCGCAGGGGGCTTTCGGCCGATACGGTCACCTTGGGCTTCGCGGCGGCTACCTGCTTGACGTCCAGGCCATCGGCCGTAACCGTCACCGTTCGCTTGCCCTCAAAGGCGGTGTAGCCCTTGGGCGCTGCGACCTCCTCGACGGTATAGACGCCCGCGTCCACACCGTTCAGCTCCACGCGACCGTCCTTGTCGGTCACAGCGCACGCACCGGCATCCGTCGACCACGTGCCGTCGGCCGACAATGTGCGGCCGCAGTCGTCGACAATGCGCAACTTGGCACCAGCGAGAGGATTGTCGTCCGAGCTTGAGCGCTTAATCAGGCTGAGTCCCCAGGTGTAAGCCGTTGCGTCGTCACTCGGCGTGCGGGTGAAGCCAGCGTCGCCGGACTGGTCGGCAAAGGGAGAGCGCGGGTAGCGCAGGTAGACCTCGTTGGGGTTGCCCTTGGCGATGCCGTGGTTGCAGCCGCTGGTGAGCGGCGCGTCGTACACGGCGACCACGCGGGCGCCCGCGGTGAAGGCGTCGGCCCCGCCGAGCGCGGCGATCAGGTCGCCGGTGCGCACGGTGAAGGTGCTTCCATCGACCGAGACCTTGCACTGGGCCGTGATGTCGGCCCAGCCCTTCGCGGGCTCAGTGCCGGCACGGCCGTCCTTGCCGGTCGAGACGGCGTCGAAGCCGCCGTCCGCGTCCGCCGCCACGTACACATGCATGCTCGAGGCGACCTTGGAGGGGTCGAGCCCCGCGCTCATGGTGTCGACGAACTGCACCGTGTAGGTGTCGTAGGCCGTGAGCCCCGCCGGGACCGTGGCCGAGAGGCGCCAGTACAGATCGTCGCCGACCGTGGCGTCCGCGGCCTTGCCCCAGGCGGAGGTGCTGTCCTCCAGCACGTGCTTGGCCACCTTGGGCATCGCGGCCTTGGGCTTGACGGCGATGGCGCTTCCGCCGACCAGGGTCATGATCGGCGCGGTGCCGGCCTCGTTCTGGGCGATGACGACGTCGTCGGCGACGATGAGCCAGTAGCCACAGGGCAGCTCGGCCGCCGCGCCCGCGTTAAGGGCCGCGGACACGGCG
>CAKUFT010000052.1 GCA_934650095.1 uncultured Collinsella sp. | reverse complement strand
CCATTGTGGCACCCCGAGCCCGCGGAAAGAAGCTGCGCCGCGGGGGAGGCGACCCAAATGGCTTTCTCATATCGTCTATGACTCCCTTCGCTATCCGTTACTGCTTATATTCCCGCCAGATCGAGTAGAGGTTCCGGGCAATGCCGGTCACATACATCGAGAGGCGCAGGATTTCAAGAAACAAGTTCATAGGCTTCACCCCAATCGGAGATCGGAGCGTTGCCCGCAGGCGGATTCCGCGGCAGACAAGATTTTACCCTATACGCCGCAGCGGGGGATATCTGACCCCAGTGTTAGAGTGGTGTCCATTTGCATGGATGACCGGGCATGATCGCGACATATCCTGGAGTTGAAATGCCGCTGGGGATACGAGGGGGAGCCGGGGTCGGATGTTGGGGCTCAACGAAGCAAGTGGCGCTTCTGTTTTCTTGGGATCGGGGATGCGAATCAGCCTGCAGCAATGGGCCCAACTCGATTCGGGGCGCAGTGAGTCCCGAATCGAGCGTTCCTGGCTGCCATGCATGTCAGGTGATGATAGTCCACAGCGGCATCGCCTTACACGGCAACGGGGGCCTCTTTGGGGCGTCCCGCCCTTGGTGCATCGGCGAGTCGTGCCTCGATGGAGGCTTTGGACATCATGCGCTTGGTGCCATCCTTCCATGAATCCAGTAGTCCTGCATTTAGCAGTTGTGACACCCGTGCTAAGCTAACACCGAGCATACGCGCGGCATCCGCTGCGGTGACGGTGGGAATGTCGCCGAGTTCGCGGCTGACGGCTACAGCGACAATTTTGCCGCCGTGTCGCGGCTCATGTCCGAAGTCTGGCACGGGAAGTTCAATGCCGTCCGAATCAAAGAACTCGAATTCCCATACGTAAACCAGGTAAGACCTCCTCTAATGGCGAATAATACGAGGCGTGCTCCTAGAATATTCCAGTCGCATCGATGCAGCCGATCATGTCTATCTTAAAGCCTCACGCGGAATCGAATTCCAATGTTGCCTAGCGCCTTCGTGCAGGATTCCCGAAGTGGTTAAAATGTGACCATAGAGACAGTTTTAGCGAACCCCACGGGAGTGACACGCATGGACAACAACACCTTGCTGTTTCAGGACAAGGGTTCGGGTAGCTTTAAAGACGTCAAGATCTACCCCAACCGTATCGAGGTGCTCAAGAAGGGCACGTTTGGTGGCAAGCACACCGAGATTGTCTATCTTAAGGACATTACGGGGGTCAACAGGATCAAGGGCCGCGATGTTTTTCTGCGCAATCGACTGTTGACCGCTTGCGTCTTTAGCCTGAGTAGCCGTGCGAAGGCCCAGGAATTTGTGAACGCGCTGAACATGGTGATGTAGCCTATAGCGGCGTTCGGGCCAAGGTAAAAATCGGGGGCACAGAACGGTGTCCTGCGCCCCCGATCGAGTCGATGTGTCTAAAAGGCCGGCTTGCCTATTCGCTACCGTCCCCAGCGTTTTCGCGGTCACTGGCAAGCATTGCTGCGCCGGCGACCGTCGTCGCCACGGCGGCGGCAGCGAGCCCGGCGGCGATGCCGGAGCCGTCACCTGTGTCGGCAAGCTTTCCGCCCGAGCCCTTGCTCTTGTTGCTGTTGCCGTTCTTGTCCTTGTCGGCGCCGTCTGCCTTAGGGTCAGTGTCGGTGCCAGCGCCAGTGCTACTGCCGCCTGCACTGTCCGAGGCCGCTACGGTAAAGCTTGCGGCTCCATCGCTGGCGAGCGTGTAGTTCTGCGCCGCGTCGCCCAAGAGACCGTTCACGCGCACCCAGTACGTTCCTGCGGCAAATGTTTCGCCCTCGGCCATTGCCGTGCCCGGAGCGCCGTCCGCGTCGTGCACAAACTCGAGCTGGGCCGTGCAGGCATCGGTTTCGAGCTTGCCCTCGAGTGATGCCGCAATCTTGGCGCGCACGTCTTCGCCGGCCTTAAGGCCTTCGAGTCCTTCAAAATGGGGCGTCAGCGTACGTGGATCGATATCGATGGGCACAGGGCCCTGCAGCCCCGTAACAATCTCGTTGCCCAGGGCGTCGACATCCACATATTCGATGGCAAACGCATGTCCCGAGGCTGCTACGTTGAGTACGTTGCTGCTGTCGACAAGGCGGAAATGGCCCTCGCCAACGGTCTTGCCATCTTGGAGCGAGGCATCGCTCAGCGAGTCGCCGTACGTCATGCGCATGCGGGTCGGGAGATAGCACGAAACGGTTTGCTTGTGCTGCGCATCGTTGTAATTGCGCTGGTAGATGCTCCGGGCCAGTGCCGCATCAACAAAGTCGGATGCGATGATGCCAATGTGCTTGCGGCAGTCCGCCTTTGTGCTCTCAACTCCGGTATTGTTTATATACGAGCTCTTGTACAGGTGCTCGTTGACCACTCGCGCTGCGGTAAAAGGGTTGTTTTGCGTGCAGCTAGTGTAGTTGATAAACCAGCAGCGCTCCGTTGCCTGCACCGTTGTCCCGTCCGCGGCAGTGATATCTACGGTGCTGCGCTCGAACTCGGACGCTGCCTTCAGGGCCATATCGACCCAGTCGATCTTACTGGATCCCGTGCAGTTGTAATGGTCTTGGGCATATACCGCTGTGCTATAGGGCTCTTTGTCGCCCGTATTGCCCGCAGCCTCAAAGCCTTGCTCGTATTTCACGAGGCACATGGACTTTCCGGAATGCGCCTTGATCTTGTCATCCCATTCGGTGAGGTTGAGGCCCCACGTGTGGCCGTCTACGCTGTCGCCGGCGAGTTTAAATCGACGCAGCAGGACGATCTTTCCGCGCACCTCGTTCAGTGTGGGGACATGGCTCGACGTATAGAACAGATCGGAGTTATTGCCCATAACATTGGCAAAAGCCGTCGTAACACTTTCGTCGGTAGCCTCGTCGTTGCCTCGTGACACAAGCATGATGAGCGCTTCTGACGGGTGTTCGTTCAAAAATGTTTTGAAGTAACCGATGACATCGGAGAGATGTATAAAGCCCCCGTCTTTTTTGAACAGGTAGCACATTCCATGGTCGATGCCGGGGTCGCCGTTCTTGTCGTTCTTTCCAAGTCGGATATCAAAATAGCGAATGCCTTCGAGCAGCTGCGTGGGGATGTAATCCTGCTGGCACTTTGCAAGCGAGGTTTGGGGCTCGGTGTCGTTGTCGACGCTGCAGGTGCTCGAATCATGCGTGCCCGGGATGCTCAGCTCGTCGAGGTATTTGTTGCCATCGACGTGGCTCATCCAACATGGTCCGTCGACGTAGCTGCTATACGTGGTCCAGTCGATGCTGCTAACTGTGGCATTGGTCTTGTCCATGCTGTAGCCGACAAGCTCGAGCTCCCACGGAATGCTCTTCCTCTTGTGGCAGATCTTGTTGTTGTCTTGGTCTTTGCCGTCCTTTTCTATGGCCAGGTAATTAATGTCTTTTTTCTCGTTTGTGCGGTCTCGGATGATGTAGGTTCCGTTTGACTGGCGGTCGAACGCAAAAGAGCGGCTGGCCTTGCCGTCATGCTCGCCACTCCATACGTGGATGACCTTTCCATCTTTGTCCGAGTCGCCATCGACCGACCAAATGCTGTAGCCCGTCTTCTTGTGCTCTTCGAAATTGAGCAGGGTGCGGATGGCATACCAATTTGTATTTTCTGTATCGGTCGCTATGTGCTCAAGGATGAGCTTGCTGGACGTGCCGTCATTAAACAGGTGGCAGACGTTGCCGATGACGTTGCCGTCTTCGTTGACGCTCGCGGTGCGAAAATAGCCCGCGGGGCGAAGGCGAATGACGAACTTGTCGAGGTTGGCCGCCGGTGTGGGCGTGTCTTCTGCAAATGCCGCTCGCAGGGGAATACCCAGCGTTGCGGTTTCGGGCAGGCTTGCAAGCGGCGACAACGCCGCGAGTCCTAGGCCCAACGTAAACGCTCGGCGACTGATGGCGTGGTGTTCGGTCATAACTCCTCCATTCGCAGGGTGCGGTTATGCACTCGTTTGGGTCACTATACTGCCCAGATGTTTAAAGGTGCCAGTTTAATTGTCTGCGCGGCGCAATAAATCGGCGGGCGGACGTGTTGGGGTGTTTGTCTATTTGTGTTGCTACCGTGTCTGGGGCGGTTCCGGCGTCCGGCATCCTCGCGTTCGTCGGCTACAGGCATAAGAAAGGGAGGGTCGGTTTACCGGCCCTCCCTGGGTACGAAGCGCTGGGGTACCGTCGCTTGTTTGCACTGCGACCGTGTTTCCCGTTGCGCTCGCCAGTCGCTTAGCGCTTGATCTCGATATCGTCGAGCTTGACGTCCATGGCCTCGGTCTTGGCCTCGGCGATGTCGTCGGCAAAATCCAGAGACTTCATCATGGTCTCGACGGCGTCCTTGTGCTCCTCGACGTTGTCGATACGCACATACACACTGCCGCCGTCAACGTCGGTGAAGTATTCGGTCGTTACGCCGCCCGAGTGTGTATAGGAAGCGTTGCGCCAAGTCTTGCCGTTGTACTTGACGGGGTCATTCTCGGTCCACTCAAAGCTGGCATTCCACTTTGCCTCGTAGTCGAACAGCTCGTCGGCGTTCTTGTCAGGATCGAAGACGGGGATGAAGCGATCGCTGGCGTGCTCGCTCTCGGTGAACTTAAACTGGGCCCTGTCGGCAGTGTCGCCTGCGACGTCGGTGATCTCGACGCCCTCGGGGACCTCGACCTTAAACCAAATGAAGTCGGTCCTCATATCCACGGCTGGCTTTTCTGCGCCGCCGCCACCGCCACTGCCGGTAGCGCCGCCGCTTCCGCCGCAACCCACCAGGGCAACCGCGGCAAAAAGACTCATGCAGAGGGTGAGAATCGCAAAGGCCTTCTTTTTCATGGTCGTGTCCTCCTCGATCTGTAACCGCCCATGGATTACCTGTCTTTACTGTACGCGTGAGCAGCTCATTCGGGTGGGCCATGTGTCCCATTCTGGGGGCTGGAATTGCGCCGACAAGTGGCAATATACGCGGGTCCAAAAGAGGGGAGGGCCGATGCTGTCGGCCCTCCCCGGGTTGGGCGCCCGTTGTTTTAATGGGCGCATGCGCGCTGGTGCGCGTAGGCGCGTGCGGGCGTCCCGTTACTTGATCTCGATGCTCGAAATCTCGACTTCGCGTGCCTCGGAAACTGCCTCTGCCATGTCATCGGGGAACTCGATGGAGTTGAGGAGCGCCTCGGCTTCTTTCTTGTGCTGGTCGAAGTTCGAGATGAGGACGTAGACGCTTCCCGGCTCAACGTCGGTAAAAAGCATGGTTGAGATGCCGCTGTTGTCCTCGTATGTTCCGACGAGCCACGTCCTGCCGTTATACTCGACGGACCCGCCATCCTTCCACTGGAACGTATCCCCCTTCTTTTCCGCCTGGTCGGCGTGGGATTCCTCGGCCGTCAGCGCTTTTTTCCAAACGGGGATAAAGCGATCGGCCGAGGCATTCTCGTTCTCGGGGAAGGTGAGCTGGACCCTGTCGGCATTCTTGCCGGCGGAGTCGCTCACGCCAACGTTCTCGGGCATCTCGACCTTAAACCAGATAAAGTCGGTCTTCTTGGCGACGGGGGCCTTTTCCTTGCTCTCGCTCTTGGCGGTGCTGCCGCCTCCGCCCGATGCGCTCCCGCCGCAGCCGACAAGGGCAAACGCGGCAAAGAGGGCGATGCAAAGGGAAAGGATCGATAGGGTCTTTTTCTTCATGGTGGCGTCCTCCTTGTCTGCCAGGGACATCGTGCGCCGCGGATCGCTGGGGCAGCGGTTGCGCGTGCACATGATGACTTTGTTTACTGTACGGTTATCCCTCCATTCGTCGTCCGGTGCCGTGGCGAGCGTTGCCCCAACATAGGGCTCCTTACCTATATGTATGCCCCAGTTGCCGCTGCCCGGGAGTCTCGAAACGTGGGCCATGTGTCCCATGTTTGCGGTGCCGACGCCTATCGTTCGTCATAGAAATCCGCGATGGCCAGGTGCGCTGACGCTTATGTACTTATGGGCTAGACTTAGCACCATTATGTGATCGATGCGGTCGGTCGGCGGTTTCCACCCGACCGATGTATATGACTTGAAGGTGCATGCGTATGAGCCAAGAGATGATGGACAAGACCTGCCGCGGGTTTGCCGAGGCGCTTGCCGCGCGCGAGCCGGTTCCCGGCGGTGGCAGCGCGAGCGCCTTTGTGGGCGCGCTGGGCGCCTCGCTTTGCGGGATGGTCGCGCGCTACGGGGCGACCAATCCCGCGCTTGCCGATCGCGCAGACGATCTGACACACGCATTTGCTCAGGCAGACGAGTTGGCACAGGAACTTGTGGGCCTGGTCGCCGAGGACGTTCGTGCCTACGGACAGGTGTCCGCGGCGTATGGTATTCCGCGCGAGGACCCGGCTCGACCTGCGGCGATCCAGGACGCGTTGCATGTGGCGGCCATGCCACCGTATCGGATCATGGACGCCTGCGGGCGCGCGCTGGCGCTGCTCGAGGATATGGCCGACAAGGGCTCGCGCCAGCTGCTGTCCGACGTGGCGTGCGGTGCCGTGTTCTGCCGCGCCGCCATGCAGGGTGCGAGCCTGACGCTCTTTGCCAACACTACGTCTATGAAAGACCGGGCGCGCGCCGAGGAGCTCGAGACGGCGTGCGATGAGCTGCTGGATACGTGGCTACCGCGCGCCGATGCGCTGGCGCGCCGCGCTGCCGACGCCGCCAGGAAGAGGGGATAGCCATGGCAGAGCTGCTCAAAGGGGCTCCCGTTGCCCGTGCTTTGACTGAGGAACTCGCTGCTCGCTGCACCGCCCTGCGCGAACGGGGCGTTGTTCCGACGCTGGCTATCGTGCGTGTGGGTGAACGCGAGGACGACCTATCCTACGAGCGCGGTGCGCTCAAGCGCTGCGAGAAGGTTGGCATTGAAGCTCGCTGCGTTTTGCTTCCCGCCGATGTTTCGCAGGACGAGCTGTTGGCGGCCATCGAGGACATCAATACCGATTCGTCTGTTCATGGCTGCCTGATGTTCCGCCCGCTGCCCGCCGGCCTTGACGAGGACGCGGTTGCCGCGGCACTCGATCCTGCCAAGGACGTTGACTCCATGACGCCGGCTTCGCTGCTCACCACGCTTTCGGGGCGCGGCGAGGGTTTTGCCCCCTGCACAGCCGAAGCCGTTCTGGCGATTCTGGATCACTATGGCGTTGAACTGGACGGTGCCAAGGTTGCCGTTGTCGGTCGCTC
>CAKUFT010000051.1 GCA_934650095.1 uncultured Collinsella sp. | reverse complement strand
TCGCGGTTCAAAACGTCACAGAACGCAGCATCGCGAATGGAATCGGTGGGCATTGGTGCCTCCTGTATACACAACGAGTTACTTCTTATACATACTCAACCTCTTCATTTGATACCAAGGCCCTCAAAACCGCAAGTCGGGTTCCGGCAGACGGCAGCCAGGGAGAAATTGACGGTAATTATCGTGATGAACTGATGTTCAAAATTGATAAAGCGTTTAACCAAAAAACGCTCGATCGTTTACGCAAAAGACGCGCTATCATGCAGTCGAACGCGGTAAAACCTTTAGCAATTCCGCCGCACGGACCAGAGAGGAACCATCCATGAAGATCGGTATCGGTAACGACCACGCCGCCGTCGAGCTCAAGAACATCATCTCCGAGCACCTGAAGGATCGCGGCTGCGAGGTCGTGAACTTTGGCACCGACACCTCCGAGAGCTTCGACTACCCCATCGCCGGCTACAAGGTGGGCAAGGCCGTTGCCAACGGTGACGTCGACCTGGGCATCCTGATCTGCGGCACTGGCGTCGGCATCAGCCTGGCCGCCAACAAGGTCGAGGGCGTGCGCGCCGTCGTGTGCTCCGAGCCCTTCAGCGCCAAGCTCTCCCGTATGCACAACAACACCAACGTGCTCGCCTTTGGCGCCCGCGTCGTGGGCTCCGAGCTCGCCAAGATGATCGTCGACGAGTGGCTCGACGCCGAGTTTGAGGGCGGCCGTCACGAGCGTCGCGTCAACCTCCTCAACGAGATCGACCAGACTCGCGGCCTTAAGGTCGTCGACGAGGCTTAAAGCCTAACAACGCCACAAGCTAACAGCAGAGGGCCCGCCCGGAACGCACATCCGGGCGGGCCCTCTTAGTAGATATTTGTCATAAAAAAGAGCGCCGCGGATGGAGTCCCGCGGCGCCCAAGCCACACGCTAACAGCTTTAAGGAGTCAAAGCTGGTTTAGCCAAAGAAGCGCTTGATCTCGATCTCGGCGTTCTCCAGGCAGTCGGAGCCGTGAATCACGTTGGCGTTGACATCGACGGCGAAGTCACCGCGGATGGTGCCAGGAGCAGCATCAAGCGGGTTGGTGGCGCCCATAAGGGTGCGCATCTTGGAGACGGCGGAAAGACCGGAAACAACCATCTTGACGACCGGACCGCTCGTCATAAAGTCGCAGAGACCGCCAAAGAAGGGCTTGTCGGCCAGATGGGCGTAGTGCTCCTCGACGGTAGCGCGCTCGAGCGTGGTCATCTCCATGCGCTCGATGACAAGGCCGCTGCGCTCAATGCGAGCAACGATCTCGCCGATCTTGCGATCGCGCACGGCGTCGGGCTTAATCATGATGAAGGTCTTCTCGATAGCCATAAGGTAGCCTTTCAAGTAGGTTCGCGCGTGCCCAAGTCCCATTCCGGCACCCGCCTGGACTGCATCGTAACAGAGTTTTAGCTGCAGTTAAACAAAAAGCTGTTTATTGAAACGTTGCAATTAATTGAAGCGTTCCATATGTGTCACTTCTGTTCCGAAGCCCGACTAGAGTACCATCCGACCGCCCATCAACCGCATCGAACAGATCAGACGGTCGGTTGCCACCCGCAAACGTATCCCCTTCACAACCTGCCCAAAGGTCCTACAAAAGTTCTCGACAAGCTCCTTCCTTCCCTATAACAAAACGGGCGCCCACCGTAGCGAGCACCCGTAAAGGCAAGATATGATGAACGCACCAGACAGACGCATCCTATAAGCTAATTAGCTCCGTGGCCCATCTCGACGACCTTGGTCAACGAGCCAAACACACCTTCGTCGGCAACGAGTTGTGCCTCGGCACGCTGCAGCTGCACGGCAACAGCGGCAGGGGCGGTACCGCCCTCGGTCGTGCGCGCGGCGACAATCGACGGGATGTCGAGCGCCTCGGTAATATCGCGCTCAAAGAGCGGGCTTGCCTCCTGGAACACCTCAAACGGCAGGTCCTCAAGATTGCAGCCGCGCTTCTCACACATCAGGACCAGATGCCCCACCACGGCATGCGCCTCACGGAACGGCAGGCCACGCTTGGCCAGGTAATCGGCAACATCGGTAGCGGCAAGGTGCCCCACGCCGCACTCGCGCGCCATGGCATCCTCGTTGACGGTCCAAGTCGAAATCATACCGGCCATAACCGACAGGCACTGCATGAGCGTGTGGGCGGTATCGAGCGCGCCCTCCTTGTCCTCCTGCAAGTCCTTGTTATAGGCCAGCGGCAGGCCCTTCATGGTCACAAGCAGCTGCACCAGGTTGCCATAGACTCGGCCGCTCTTGCCGCGGATAAGCTCGGCAAAGTCGGGATTCTTCTTCTGCGGCATGATGGACGAGCCAGTGGAGTACGAGTCGGAAAGCGTGATAAAGCCAAATTCGGAGCTCGACCACAGCACGATCTCCTCGGAAAGACGCGACAGGTGCATGGCCATGACGGAGCCGGCGTAATGCAGATCGAGCAGGAAATCACGGTCGGAAACCGCATCGAGCGAGTTGGGAATCACACCCGCAAAGCCAAGCTCGGCAGCCGTCATCTGGCGATCGAGCGGATAACTCGTACCGGCAAGCGCGGCAGCACCCAGCGGGCAGTTGTCGGCGGCATCAAAGGCGGCCTTCAGGCGTGTAAAGTCGCGCGCGGACATCCAGGAATACGCCAGCAGATGATGTGACAGCAGCACGGGCTGAGCATGCTGCATGTGCGTATAGCCCGGCAGAATCACCTTGTCGTACTTCTTGGCCGCATCCACCAGCACATGGCGCAACTCAAGATTGGCCTCCATGAGCTCCTTGGCCAACGCCTTGACACCCAGGCGCGTATCGGTCGCCACCTGGTCGTTGCGCGAACGCCCGGTATGCAAGCGCTTGCCGGCCTCGCCGATGCGACGCGTCAGCTCGCTCTCGATGGACATATGGATGTCCTCGTCGTTGATATCGAAGGTGAAGTTGCCGGCATCGATATCCTGTTCGATTCCGGTCAGGCCCTCGGCAATCGCCTGCTCATCCTCGGCACTGATGATGCCCTGGGCCGCCAGCATCTTGGCATGCGCCTTAGAACCGGCGATATCCTGCTTATAGAGATGTTTGTCGACCGGCAGCGACGCGCCAAACTCCTGCGTGACCTCGGCCACTCCCGCCTCAAAACGACCGCCCCAAAGAGCCATGGAACCGTCCCCTTTCTCCAATTACCAAAACAAGCGCCCAAAGCAATACGCCATGTCGCTAAAGCGATTTTTCAACCGCTAGTTTTACACATTCCCCACCGTGCGCGGGGCCATGTAGCTAATTTGCAAAGAAGTGACGCACCATGCACTTGGCACCCAACGTCTCCCTCCGAATGTTGCCCTGCGAACCGTCAATCCAAGCCTTCAGGCTCATAGGGACGTCCTCGACCTTTGCAGCATCGAGCTCGGGCGCGAGGGCAAGTAAAGCATGCGCGATGACATTGAACATATTGGATACTCCTCATATATATAGGCGCAAGGCCGACAAATTGATAGAAAGAGCCCCGCCGGACAACCCCGGCGGGGCTCGGACTCAGCCGCAGATGCGGCATCATATATGCGGGCGGAACGTAGGGGCCACCGATGTTAAGAAGTGTCAGCAAGCATAACGAAAGGTAGGGACCCCATGCGCCCGTTATGTATCACGCGGATGGGCCGCGCGGATACCAAGGGAAGGAAGGAAGCCTTAGGCCTGGGCGGCAGCGGAGCTGGGGCCCTGGACCTTAGCCCACGTCTTGAGCGACAGCGTGTCAATCTCGATGAAGCCGGCGCTGGCCTTCTCGTCAAACGTGGTGTCGCGGTCGTAGGTGGCCAGACCGTAGTCATACAGGCTGAAGGGGCTCTTGCGGCCGACGACATGGCAGTTGCCCTTAAAGAACTTCAGACGGACAGTACCGGTGACGAATTTCTGGGTATCGGCCATAAAGGCGTCGAGCGCGTTCTTGAGCGGGCTGTACCACTGGCCGTTGTACACAGCGGTAGCCCAATCCTGCTCGAGCTTAATCTTAGTCTTGAGCAGGTCACCCTCGACGCAGATGTCCTCGAGCGCCTTGTGGGCGGTGATGAGCGTCAGGGCGCCGGGAACCTCGTAGCACTCGCGGCTCTTGAGGCCCACCAGACGATCCTCGACCAGATCCAGACGGCCAAAGCCGTTGTCGCCGGAGATCTTGTTGAGCGCGATGACGATCTCGGAGAGCTTCATCTTCTTGCCGTCGACGGCGACGGGCTTGCCGGCCTCAAACTCGATCTCGGTGCAGGTCGGGGTATCGGGCGTGTCCTCGGGGTTCTTGGTCATAACCCAGGCGTCGTCAAGCGGCTCGTTCCAGGGATCCTCCAGGTGACCGCACTCGATGGCGCGCCCCCACAGGTTGTCATCGATGGAATAGGGGTTGTCGTTGGCACCCTCGGGAACCGGCACGTTGTGGGCGTGGGCGTAGGCGACCTCGTCCGGACGGCACTTCAGATCCCACTCACGAACAGGGGCGATAACCTTGAGCTCGGGGTCGAGGGCCTTGACGGCGGCCTCAAAACGAACCTGGTCGTTGCCCTTGCCAGTGCAGCCGTGGGCGACATAGGTGGCGCCGAACTCGTGGGCGACCTCGACGAGCTTCTTGGCAAGCAGCGGGCGGGACAGGGCGGAGAGCAGCGGGTACTTGTTCTCGTACATGGAGTTGGCGGCGATGGCCTTGGTCAGGAACTCATCGGAGAACTCATCGCGCAGGTCGAGCACCTGGCAGTCCAGAACGCCCAGGTCGAGGGCCTTCTGCTTCTTGGCATCCAGGCCGGTCTCCTCCTGGCCCACGTTGCCGCAGACGCAAACGACATCGAGATTCTTCTCATCCTGCAACCACTTGACACATACGGATGTATCAAGACCACCGGAATATGCGAGAACGACTTTTTCCTTGCTCATGGCTGTTTCCTTTCGCCCTTGGTAGCTAGTTAGAACATCGGTCAGTTGCAAGTCACCCTGAGGTCAAAACCGTGCAATATCAGGTTATTCAGCAGAATGCAGCACAGGCATGCCCTAGAAACATGCGGCTATGTCGTGCTAAAAACCCGACGACCTCAAAATGACTCTGTTGAGGCATTTAGCCCCATGCGGACAGAGACGATTGTTATCGTCGTCGGGAAATTGCGCGCTGGCGTCGGATGGCATTGTCTGCAGTGGTGATGATCTTTACGAACTGCATCTGCCTCTCCTTTCACGTATCGCCGGGCGCAATTCATATATCGCAAACGGTACCTTTTCCTCGGTAAGCGGCGCTTTTGCCGTCTCCGTTTTCGATGGTCGCTATCATACGCTAAAGTGCTTGCTGCACAAGCGACAAATTCAAATTTCTGAAAAGTTTTTTCATTACTTTGTGAAGAGTGGTGCAAATACGCGTCAATCCTGCGAAAATACGCCCGACTACTAGTTAATGGTTATAACGTCTGAAACAATCTCGAAACGAAAGGCGCGCTTTTATGCAAACTTACGAATCAGATGCCAATATCGGCAACATTAAGATTCTCGCCGTCGATATGGACAAAACGCTTCTCACCGACGAGCGCGTGCTGCCTCAGGGCCTCGATGAGCGTCTGGACAAGCTCGCCGACGCTGGCATCGTATTCTGCCCCGCCAGTGGACGCCCGGCCCCCAAGCTCGAGGAAATGTTCGAGGGCATTAAGAACCGCCTCGCTTTTTGCCCCGACAACGGAGCCTGCGTCATCTATCGCGGCAACTATATCTATAAGAGCAACATCGATGTGGCGCTGTACCAGCAGGTACTCGCCCGTGCCTCGGAGGACCCGCGCGCCGTTCCCGTCCTGTGCTGCTACGACGAGTTCTATGTGCTTGCCCGCGACCACCAGTATCACGACGAGATCAGCGTCTACTACAACACGATTAACTACGTCGATACCTTTGAGGGCCTCGACATCGAGTCCAACAAGATCTCGATCTTCTTCCCGGCCTACGATGCC
This sequence comes from uncultured Collinsella sp., assembly GCA_934650095.1. Classification (GTDB taxonomy): domain Bacteria; phylum Actinomycetota; class Coriobacteriia; order Coriobacteriales; family Coriobacteriaceae; genus Collinsella. The sequence goes on along the minus strand of CAKUFT010000051.1, from coordinate 1,230 downwards.
GAGCCCGCGTTCCGCGAAACCTATAACCCCGCGTTCTGCGACCAGCTCTATGTCACCAATGCCGGCCGCGAGTGGATTGACTTTATGAACCTGGGCGTCGACAAGGGCGCCGGCGTCGCGCATCTGTGCGAGCAGCTCGGCATCGACATCGCCGATGCCGCCGCCGTGGGCGACACGTACAACGATATTCCCATGCTGGAGCGCGTCGGCCATAGCTTTATCGTGGACAATGCCGAGGAGCATATGAACGCGCATGCTAAGTGGCGCATTCCGAGCAACAACGACGGGGGCGTACTGACGCTCATCGACGCCATCTTGGCGGCTCGTTAACGTTGCTCGTCGGACCTGGCCGGGCGGCAGGGGTTAACTTTTCGCTCGGTCAGGTCCTGCGCAAGACGAAAGCCACATTAAGTGGCTTTCTTTGCGTGCGGAATCTACGAAAAGTTAACCCCTGCCGCCCGGCCAGGCCCTAGATTGACTTGCTTGCCGCCGAGATGGTGTCTTGGGTGTCTAGATACTTGGCCTGATTTATTTGGATGAGGGGAGTTCCTTGTTGACAAGGGACTCCCCTCTCTTTTGGCTACTGTGGGACAAATTTATCAGTAGTGGTTGTCCCAAATCTAGGCACCGCTGGCCTCCGCCCCTCCCCACCGGCACATCCGGAAAATGCGTCCCGAAATTACGGCCCAGAACGGGACACCGTTTCCTAAAGGGACCTCATGCGGAAACCACGTCCCACTATTTCGCTCCAAACGGGATGCCGTTTCCCAAACAGCCCCATACGGGAAACGGCGTCCCAGTCTGACAACTCAAACCGGGACGCCGTTTCCGCATTGAAAAAGTTAAGACGCAGAGCATTCGATTCGATTTCATAAATCTCATAAGATTCATAAGACTCATAAGATTGATAAATCTCATAAGACTCATAAGCAAAAGGGCCCGGGGATTTCGCTCGGGCCCTTTAAGGGACTATTTGGCGTCTGCCCAGGTCACGCCCGTGCTGGCTTCGGCAATGAGGGGGACGCGCAGGTCTACTACGTGTTCCATGACGTCGCGGACCATGGTGGTTAGGCGCTCGACTTCGTCGATGGGGCACTCAAAGTCCAGTTCGTCGTGTACTTGCAGAATCATGTGGGCGGCAAAGCCCTCTTCTTCTAGGCGGCGGCTTACGCGGGCCATGGCGATCTTGATGTTGTCGGCCGTGTTTCTTTTAATGTTATGGTTGATGTC
>CAKUFT010000050.1 GCA_934650095.1 uncultured Collinsella sp. | reverse complement strand
AGGCTCAAGCACTTGACCGGACGCGGGCAATGCTCGCCCACAACCTGCGCGACCATGGAACCCAGGCCACCGAAGGGGCTGTGCTCCTCGACGGTCACGACGGCGCGCGTGGCACCGGCGGCCTCGATCACGGCCTCGGCGTCGAGCGGCTTGACGCAATACATGTCGAGCACCGTTGCCGAGATGCCCTGCTCGGCCAGCAGATCGGCGGCGTCCACGGCATGGCGGACCATCTCACCGGTGGCGACGATCGTCACATCGGTGCCGCGGCGCACCCAGGTGGCTCGGTCCATCTGGAACGGGCACTCGTCCTCGGTGTACACGTCCTCGACCGGGTTGCGGCCCACGCGGATGTAGGCAGGCTTGTTGTCGGCGACCAGGGCGCGCACGAGCTCGGCGGTCTGGAAGCGGTCGCTCGGCAGATACACGCGCATGTTGGGGATCGCGCTCATGGCGGCGATGTCCTGCGCGGAGTGGTGGCTCATACCCAGGGCGCCGTAGGACACGCCGCCCGAGATGCCGATGATCTTGACGTTGGTGTTGGAGTACGAAACGTCGACCTTACACTGCTCATACGAACGCGTGGTCACAAAGGACGCCGGCGAGGCGGCCCAGGCCTTCTTGCCGCACGAAGCCATGCCGGCGGCAATGCTCACCAGGTCCTGCTCGGCGATGCCGACCTCGACGGACTGCTGGGGATACTGATCGAAGAACGGCGTGAGCGACGCGGAGCCACGGGAGTCGGAGCACAGGACGACGATGTCCTTGTCGGTTGCGGCGGCCTCGAGCAGCGTGTCGCAGATAACCTTGCGGTTGGCGATCTTGTTAGCCATTGATGGCCTCCTTATGGGCAGCGAAATCGGCGATGATCTGGGCATATTCCTCGTCGTTGGGCAGGTGATGGTGCCAGCCGGCCTTGTCCTCCATGACGGGCGAACCGTAGCCCTTCACCGTGTTGAGGATGATGACCGTGGGCTTACCCTTGGTCTCGGCGGCAAGCGTCAGCGCGGCGTCGATGGCCTGGACGTCGTTGCCCGGAATGGACAGCACGTTCCAACCGAAGGCGGCCCAGCGCTCCTCCTGCGAGTCCTGCTTCATGACATCCTCGGTGCTGCCGCTGATCTGCAGGCGGTTGCGGTCCACGAGCGCGCACAGGTTATCGAGCTGGTAGTTGCCGCCGCTCATGGCGCCCTCCCAGACCGAGCCCTCAGCAAGCTCACCGTCGCCCATGATGGTGTAGACGCGGTAGTCGCGACCGTCCATCTTGCCGGCGAGCGCCATGCCCACCGCCACGGGCAGGCCGTGACCGAGCGAACCCGAGTTCATCTCGATGCCCTTGAGCTTGTTGTTGGGATGGCCGATGTAGGGGCTGCCGAACTTGGAGAAGCGGGCCTTGACATCGTCGAGGTCCAGATAGCCCTCGTGGCACAGCACCGCGTAGTAGGCCTCCATGGCGTGGCCCTTGGAGAGGACGAAGCGATCGCGGTTGGGATCGTCGACGGTCTCGGGCGAAATGTTCAGATGGTTGGCGTAGAGGGTCATGAGCGCATCGATGACCGACATGTCGCCGCCGATGTGGCCGCCGGCACCGGCCATAATGATATCGACGCAATCGCGGCGGAGGTCCCAACGCAGGGACTCAAGCTCTTCAATCGTTGCCATTTCTACTCTCCTCGCAGGTAGGCTTTGACGTCTTCTTCGATGGGGTCGTACAGGTCGGGGGCAATGCCAATGTACTTGCATGCCTCGTAGAGCACCGGCACCACGTTGGCGTGGATGGCCACGCAGTGGTGGATGTAGGGGCCCTCGACGATCTTGGCCTCGAGGCGCTTGAGGTTCTCGACCTCGACCCACAGGTAGGTGCCCATGCCGGCCGGGCCGTCGATGCCGCGGGCGTTGCCTAGCAGCAGCGAGTACTCGCCGCTGTCGCCGTCAAAGCGGGCAAGGGTGAGGTCGCCGTGCTTGGCCTCGGCCGTCAGCGCGCCGGGGTGATCGAAGGCCAGCGGGTAGGTGAGCTTGGGCTTGACGGCAGCGCAGCTGCAGGGCCAGGGGCCGCAGTGCTGCAGCAGCTCGCCGTTCTCGTTGTCGGGATGGCGGACGGTCCAGTCGGCGAACATGCCACGGTGACGGCCCAGGTCGGCCGCCTCGACCATGAGCGCGGTGATGGCGCCATGGATGTCGGTCTCGCAGACGATGGGGATACCCATCTCGTTGAGGATGGCGTTGGCGGCGCAGGGCATAATGCCCAACTCGTCCTGCAGGGCGTTCCAGCACTGGATGGCGCCGGCGTTGCAGCCGTACTTCTCGACCAGGCGCTTCATGGCGATGGCGAGTCCAGCGACCGCGGGGACCTTGTCCTCGGGGATGCAGATCTCAAAGCTGTCGCTAATGTGGGCGAGCATGGCTGCCATGGCCTGCTCGTCGGCCTGGGCGTCGCGCACGGCCTGGACAAGCTCGGTCATGGGGATGGGCGAAAGCTGGATGTTGAACTTCTCGAGCAGCTCGCCCTCGTTGCACATGGTCGACCAGAAGTCGAACGGACGGGTGGCCATCTGCAGGATGCGGGTGTGCTTGAAGGTCTTAACGACGTTGCACACGGCCAAGAAGTCCCAGACGCCACGCTCGAACTCGGGGTCGGTCAGACGGCAGTTGGTCATGTAGGTGAAGGGAACTTGGAAGCGGCGCAGGACCTTACCGGTGGCGAACAGGCCGCACTGGCTGTCGCGCAGGCGGGTGCCGTCGGGCTCGGGGCGCTCGTCGCGCGGGCCCCACAGCAGCACGGGCAGGCCGAGCTCGCGGGCAAGGCGGGCGCAAACGTACTCGGTGCCAAAGTTGGCGTGGCACAGCATGATGCCGTCGACGCCCTCGGCGCGGAACTTCTTGACGATGGGCTCGATATGGCTGTCGTCGAACAGCAGGCCCTCGTCGTTGATGTCGTCGATATCCACGATGTCGACGCCGATCTCGCGCAGGCGATCAGCCGTCAGGCCGCGATACTTGATCGCGTCCGGCGCGCTAAAGATGCTGCGGCGCGTAGGCACAAAACCGAGCTTGATCTTATCCATGTACGTCCTCCCCTAGTCACATGTTCAGTAAACAGACGCATGTTTCGTTTTGTTCTGTTTACTAAATGTTTTACTCTTTTGTTTAGAAGTGTAACGCGAAATACCCGTAAACGGTAGAGAAATCAGCCTAAACGGTATGTAAACAAACTGAACATACAAGGGGAACAAAAAGAGGGCCCCGAAGGGCCCTCCCTATCCGCACATGTATGTAAACGAATCAACACCGCCCTGTTACCGCGAGTACACCACCCACGGTGATAAGCCGGCAGCAAAGTCCGTGGCTACGCGCCCATCTTGCGATAGACGTCCACGAACTCCTTGGCCAGGATGCCAAAGCCCTCGGCACTCATAAGCTGGTCCTCGGCATGGACGACCAAAAGGTCGATGCTCAGGTCCTCGCCGGCAGCCGTCTGCTGGACAAGGCCGCCGTGAGCCGCGTGACCCTCGGCATAATGCTGCTGGCCCTCGGCGATCTTTGCCTCGGCCTCTTCGAACTTACCGTCGCGGGCCAGGTGAATCGCATCGATATAGCAGCTACGCGCGCAGCCGACGCCTGCAATGATCTGAAAGCTCTGAAGCTGAATCTCTTCCGTCGTCATGCTTACAGCCTCATCAGTTCCTTGGCTTGGGCTAGCGCCTTAACGCCGTCCATCATGCCGTAGGTGGTCATGGGGATCACGCCCACCGGCACCTCGGGACATGCGGCGCAGACCTCGTCCTTGGCATAGCCAACCTGCGGCCCAAGCAGGATGCAGTCGGCATTGCGGCCAATGGTCGCGGCCTCGTTGACGGCGTGGGCGGAGACCTCGCACTCCAGACCCTCGGCGTCAGCAGCCTTCTTGATGTTCTTCATGATGATGCTCGTGGACATGCCGCCGGCGCACATTAGAACGATGTTTTTCATTGCAGTTCCTTTCCTGTAACCCCTCACAGGGACTTATATGTTTCGGCGATCAACGCGATCGACCGAACCTTCGAACTTGTGGACAATGACCTACTCGGCAGAAGCCTTTGCAGCAGCTTCCTCGGCCAGTGCCTCCTTATCGGCCATCTTGACGAACGGGATAAACAGCAGTCCGACCAGCAGGATTGCGGCGAGGACGATTGCGACCAGGCCAATGCCGCCCGTAAAGAAGTTGCTGATGGGCAGCGGCACGACAAACGGCATGGAAATGGTCGGGTTAAATGCATTGCCCAGACCGAGCATCAGGCCGACGGCGGCAGCAATGCAGGCCACGGGCTTGAGCAGGATGTAGGGGATGAACATATAAGGGTTCATGGCAATGGGCGTACCGAAGATGATGGGCTCGGAGATGTTGAAGAGTGCGGGCACCAGGGCAATCTTGGAGAGGGCCTTGTAGCGCTCGGACTTGGCCGTGAGCAGCGCAAGCTCCATGCCAAGGGCGTCAACAGAACCGACAGAGAACATGATGATGAACGACAGGTACGGCAGTGGCTGGCCGGCAACGAATGCCTCGGTGTTGGCAAGAGCGCAGGCCTGGATAACCGGCATGTACACGCCCATCAGGACGCTGGGGTGGATACCAAAGAAGAACAGCAGGTTGCACAGCGTAAAGTAAATGACAACGGCCCAGGGGCTGGAGCCCAGGAACATAACGGGAGTGGCAATGGTGCTGTTGATGAGGTTAAAGACATCGCCGAAGCTCGTCATGCCCATGCCCCACTTAACCAGAGCAGCCGTGGTGAAGATGACGATGGCGCAGAACATCGGAGACAGCGAATCGGTAACAAACTGCGGGACGGAATCGGGCATGGGAATAGCCATATGCTTCATAAGGAAGTTGAGCGCCTTGGGCACGATCAGTGCCACGAGCAGCGCCACGAACAGACCCGAGCTTCCCAGATAGCTGGTGGCGATAAACGTGGAGCCGTCCTCGGCATGACCCAGCGGGATCAGGAGGAGCAAGACACCGATGGCCGCAACCGTCGACGTAAGGCCCTTGTTCTCAAGCACCTTGCCGTAGGCGTACGAGACCGAGGCACACATGTAGATGGCGCCGAGGTTCATGGTAACGACCAGCACATCGCTAATCGTTGCCGACATGCCGGTGCTGGTAAGGAACGCCTGCAGCGGCGGAATCGGCAGTCCGTTGATAATAGACAGCAGCGCCACGCCCAACGTAACGGGCATGGTCGACATCATGCCGGACATAAGACCCTTTACGACCTTAAAGCTGCTCACCTTGTGGGCAATGGGGCCCACATGCTTCTCGAGGAAGCCCTGCATCGAATCGAGAACGCTCATTTCGTGTCCACTGATCCTCTCTTAACGGTTCACGTAGTTGTCAAGCGGGAAATTGCGGCCGACTCTTTCCCGCCTATGACCAAAGAAAAATATGGTTATGCCTTGCGCTCGAGGGTGAGGAGCCAGTCTCCAACCTCGGGTTTATCAGGCAGGGTGATGCTGTCCGTGGCGGCAAGGATGTCCTCGCCACCACGGTATGCGCCCGTGCGAGGGTTAAACCATCGGCTCGCATAGGCAGCGCCCGTCGGCACGCCCTCGATAGCAAGCTTTCGGCGCACGGTATCGCCAAAGTACGCGACGATGCGCGAAAGGTCCTGGTTGGCAGTTACCAACGGAGCCTTGTTGGCAAACAAGTTGCCCGCATCGACGGTTTCGTAGGGAGCAAGCTCCCAGAAGTGATTGTCTTCGTAGAAGGAACGCATGTAGCCCATCTGGACCGCACCTTCTCCGTCTACCGCCTGGGCCCAAGTAATGCCAAAGCGGTTGAAGATCGCCATAAAGGGGTCGAGCTCCTCAGGGCTTTCCCACACGTTGTCCCAGATTCCCTGGGCTCCGTAGGTATAGCCGGCGCCGCCGGCCTGCATGCAGATATACGCCACGCGGCGCAGCATGTCTGCGGTGCACAGGCGCGTACCCATCTCCTCGAGCGTCGAGCAAAACTCGTAGAGCGCCTCACCCTCTACAAAGGGCTTGTCGCCATACTTGGCAAGATAGTCATAGTAATCGCTCGCCTTAATGAGGTAGTCGCCATGGCCGGCCTGGTTGAGCGTAAAGTCCATCCAGAGCTCGTCCTGGTAGTAATCGGCAAAGGGGCGCTCGTTGGTATAGTGCGCTGTCGCCAGGTGACCATAGCCATCGCGGGCCTCAATCTCCAAGGCAACCTCGCGCCAGCCTTCCAAGAAGGCCGCGCGGTTCTCCTCGCCGTATCCGGCAACCTCGCCGGCAAGCGTCCACACCATCGGGTACGCACCGTAGCGCGCTACCAGATAGCGGGCCAGGTGCTTTTGATGCTCTACGCCGTGCTCGCCGCGAATGGAAAACGCCCACGACTGGCCAAGCGCGTTGACCAAACCCGCATCGGCGATATAAGCCATGCGGCGGTCGAGTTCCTGCTGGTAAAAGGCAACGTTGGGCAGGTCCTCTGCGCCCTTGGGCATGCCGCCGTCAATCCAATAACGGTCGGCCGCGCCCATGTCCGAACGCAGGTTGGTCTGATAGACGGTAAAGCCCTGCTTGGCACGAAGATCGACCATGCCGCAAAACTGACTCGTCATGCCAGGATGGTTCGACTTATCCCAGCTCTCGCGATAGGCAAACTCCCAATGGGTGTCGCCCAGCCAAAAGAACGGCGTACCATCCGCATAGGCAAACAGATGCGGATTGTCCGCAACACGGATAAAACCGTGGCGGTACAGGTCGAGCTCGCCCGTGTAGGGCACGGCGTTGATGCGGCCCGCGCGGCCGTTAAGACCGGTCTGCTCGGGGGCCTCGATGACATAGTTCCAGGCACCCAACTCGGTCGGGGCAAACGAAACGCGATAGGTACGGTCGCCATCCCAGTAGGCCTCACGACGGACCACCCTGCCGCTCGGTCCGGCAAACTCTGCCCAAATCTCAACATCCAAAAATGGATTATCGAACGAGCAGGCGCTCTCAAACGTCAGGACAACCGGACGCCAAATCTCGGCAACAACATCTTGGTTCAACGTCGTATCCATTACAGACCCCTCTCCGGTCTTAATACCTACTAGTTCAGTCCCCGCTCGCTCGCGGACCTCACGGCAAAGTCAACGATCGCTTGGGCGTCTTCGGCACAGACAAAGCCTTGCGACACCTCAATCGCCGTATCGCGCTCGCACAGGGCGCGGTAGTTTTCGAGCGATCCGTACAGCTCCTTGAGCATCGATGCCGAGAACGACTCCATGTGGCCAAACAGGCCGTCCTTGTCGCTCGTCTTATCGACCGTGCCCTGGCCCGGCTCCACCA
>CAKUFT010000049.1 GCA_934650095.1 uncultured Collinsella sp. | reverse complement strand
TCAAGTGTAACGCTCTCGCTGGGCTCCACCATGCCATAAGCGCCCGCAAGGTCGCGAATGCGCGTGTCGGCGCCATAGACCGAATGCATGACCTCCAGGTCGGAGCTCTCATCGGTCGCCTTTTCGAGCGTGTTGGTAAGCTCGGCGTTGCTGTTGAGCGCCTGGGCCGTAACGCCGGCAAGCGCCACGCGGGCGACGCCGATCGTCATGAAGATAGCCGCAATGATGCAAAACGTTTTAAGAACGCTCATGAAAACCGGGCTTACCGCCTGGTTTGCCTGACGGCCCGCGCCCGTGTAGACATCAAAGCGCGGCGTGCGCTGCTCGCGGGGAGCAACGGGAGCCTGCGGTGCCTCACGATAGGCGGGCATGGCGTTCATATCATAGGCGAGTGCTGCGTTTGAGGTGTTATAGCCCATGATATGCCGCCTCCCATCCCGAGTACGTTGGTAGTGTGTTTAAGCTTCGTTTATAGTGCGAGCGGGAGGTCCAATATCGCGCGGGCACGCCTACAGGCGCTGCGCCACGCGGATCTTGGCTGATCTCGCCCGAGGGTTGCGCTCAACCTCATCAGGTTGGGCAACCAAGGGTTTGCGGGTGATGACCTTGAGTATCGGCACGTTGCCGCACACGCACACCGGAATTTCCGGCGGACACGTGCACCCCTGGCTCATCTCCTTAAAGTGGTTCTTTACGATACGGTCCTCGAGCGAGTGATACGAGATGACGCAGATGCGTCCGTCCGGGTTGAGCCACCTGGTGGCGGCGTCAAGCCCTCGTTCGAGCACATCGAGCTCATGATTGACCTCGATGCGAATGGCCTGGAAACTCTTTTTGGCCGGATGACCACCATGCCGACGAGCGGCAGCCGGTATTCCAGCCTTGATGATCTCGACAAACTGGCCGGTGGTTTCGATCGGTTCTTGCTCGCGGCGGCGCACGATCTCGCGCGCAATCTGCGAGGCGAACTTCTCTTCGCCGTAGACGCGTAGAATCCGGGCGAGGTCGTGTTCGTTATAGGTGTTGATGACCTCAGCTGCGTTTAAGGTGTTGTTACCCGGATCCATCCGCATGTCCAATGGGGCGTCCTCGTTATACGAAAAGCCCCTGCCAGGGATATCGAGTTGCGGTGACGAAACGCCCAAGTCAAACAGGAAGCCATCGACCCCGGGCACCTCGGCCGAGCAAAGCAGCTCGTCCAAGTCGCCGAAGTTGCCCTTCAGCAGCTGGTGCGGTACGCCGGGAACCTCGCGGTCCAGACGGGCGCCAGCGGCCTCGAGGGCCATGTCGTCCTGATCGACGCCGAGCAAAAGGCCCGTCTCCCCCACCTGCGCGGCCATCTTTACCGAATGGCCGGCACCGCCAAGGGTGCAATCGCAGACGACGGAGCCGCTCTTTAGCTGCAGCGACTCAAGCACTTCGCCGAGCATGACAGGTTCATGCCGATATTCTTGTGTCAAGATCCCACGCTCCATCCGTTACTCGTGCCTTGCCCTTACGAGAAGAAGAGGTCCAGCAGGGCCTCGTCGTCATCGTCCTCATCGGCCGTAGCGCGATCCCAAACCTCAAGGTGGTCGTAGTTGCCCACAACCGTGACCTCGCGATCGAGGTTCGCCTGCTTGCGGAGAGACTCAGAAAGACCGATACGACCGGCGCTGTCCACATCCATCGACGTGGTGCGCTTGTTGATCGCCCTCATGAGCTTCTGGTCGTTGATGTCACGCGGGTTAAAACCCTCGTGGCCCTCACGACCCGCGAAGAGTCCTTCGACCCACTTATCGAAGGCCTCGGCAGAGAACACGTACAGAGCATCGACATCCAGGGCTTTGAACACGCGAACGTGCTCTCCAAGCTCCTCGCGAAGGGGTGCAGGCAGGGACAGACGACCTTTTGCATCGAGATTGCGCTCGTATGCACCCGTCATTCCCATGTGCGCCCTCCCCTCGGTTACTCAGATGGCACGTACGCGGGGAACCACCCCGCCTGTCGACGACATTAATAATATGGGGAACCGCCCCATTTTTCAACACCTTTCCCCACCCCTTCCCCCACCCCACCCCACCACTCCACCCCCAATATGTTGTAAAACACCCCCGAGCATATGTTCGAAAACACAATATGTTGTGTTTAGGGCAAAGGCGAGATGCCACCTGTAGCACCCCGCCCGTGAACCTCAACCTTCAAGTTGACCTTGAGGCGATTTTTACGTCCCTTTACATGCCGTTCACATCGCTCCCAAACTCCCCCACCCACGACACACGCGACCCACCACCGCGGTAGTGCATGGCGAAAAATGGGACGGGCCCCAGATCGCCGCGTGCGTGCAAAAACACGTCACGGCAATCTGGGGCCCGTCCCCCTAATAGTTATGAATATGCAGGTCAGCGAGGTGCTAGCGATGCGCCAGCGGATGCGCCGCCAGATAGACCTCGGTCAGCTGCGTGCGATCGACATGCGTGTAGACCTGCGTGGTCGAAATATCGGCATGGCCCAAAATTTCCTGCAGCACGCGCAGGTCGGCACCGCCCGCGAGCATGTGGGTGGCAAAGGAGTGGCGCAAAGTGTGGGGATGGAGTCCCACCAATCCCACCTGACGCCCATAGCGTTCACATATCGCATGGATGCCCTGGCGCGACAGACGACGGCCGTTCTTATTTAAAAAGACCGCCGAGGTCTCGGTTCCGCGGGCATGGGCCGCCAAGCGAGAACGCCCCTCAGTTATATAGCGCGTCAGAGCTCGCGCCGCGCTTCCCACCAACGGGGACAGGCGTTCCTTTGAGCCCTTACCGCGAACGAGTACAAAACCATCGTCGATATGGATATCGCCCACATCGAGCCCCACCAATTCGCTCACACGCAAACCGCATCCGTAGAGCACTTCCAAGATGGCATGGTCGCGCAAGCCCATCTCGCCCTCGGGGAAGTCTTGATCGAGCAGCGCCGAGACATCCTCCACCGATAGATACTCCGGCAAGCGCTCAGCCTTTTTAGGCAGGCGCAACGCCGCCGTTGGATTTTGGGCCACAGCCCCATCGCGCACCAAAAAGGCATGCAGGCCCTTCACGGCCGCAAGCGCACGCTCCACCGAGGCATCGGAATAGCCCCCATCGCGACGGTCGGCGACAAAGCCCTCCACGACCTGACGAGTCACCTCATCAAAAGACATGATGCCCGCCCGCTCCAGATAGGCGCAGTACGTCGTCAGGTCACGACGATAGGCCGCAATCGTGTTGCGCGCCAAACCCCGCTCGACCGCGAGGTAATCGAGATACTCCCCCGCCGCCACGGCGAGCGACGAGGGAGTAGCTTCGGTATGTTCTTTGTTCGCCGGCACCCTTAGTCCGTAGCGAGGTTCATGGGCGTCACCTGCAGGCGATCGACACCCTCGTGCTGACCGATCGAGGCACGCACGAACTCTCGGAACAGCGGCTGCGGGTTGGTCGGACGGCTCTTGAACTCGGGGTGAGCCTGGGTTGCCACATACCACGGATGCACGTCGCGCGGCAGCTCGACCATCTCGACCAGGCGCTCGTCGGGCGAGAGGCCAGAGATAACCAAGCCGGCGTCCTCGAGCTGGTCGCGGAAGGCGTTGTTAAACTCAAAGCGGTGACGGTGACGCTCGTAGACGAGATCCTCGCCATATGCCTCGCGAGCGAGGGTATCGGCGGCGAGCTTGCACGGATAGGCGCCCAAGCGCATGGTGCCGCCCTTCTCGGTCACATCCTCCTGCGAGCTCATCAGATCGATGACGCTAAACGGACCGTCCGGGTCGAACTCGGAGGAGCTGGCGCCGGCAAGGCCGACGACGTTGCGGGCGAACTCGCACACGGCCACCTGCATACCCAGGCAAATGCCCAGATACGGAATCTTGTGCTCGCGGGCAAACTCGGCCGCGAGGATCTTGCCCTCCAGGGCGCGCTTGCCAAAGCCGCCGGGGACCAGGATGCCCGAGGCGTCACCCAGAACCTCGGAGACATTCTGCTCGTCGAGGCTCTCGCCGTCGACCAGCTGGACGTCCACATGGCGATCGTAGAAGACACCCGCATGGTGCAGGGCCTCGATAACCGACAGGTACGCATCGGGAAGCTGCGTGTACTTGCCCACGACGGCGATCTTCACCTTGTCGGCGTGATGGTTGGCATGATTCTGTTTGCGCAGGAACTCGTTCCACTCGCTCATGTCGCGCTCACGCGGGTCCAGACCCAGGCGCTCGCAAATGCGCAGGTCAAAGTCCTGCTCGGCAAGCAGCTGCGGAACATCGTAAATGCTCGCGCAGTCCTCGTTGGTAAAGACGCAATCGGTGTCGACGTCACAGAAGCTTGCGATCTTTCCGCGGATAGCGTCATCGATATGGTGATCGGAGCGCAACACGATGATATCGGGCTGGATGCCAAAGCTGCGGAGCTCCTTGACGGAATGCTGCGTGGGCTTGGTCTTGACCTCGTGGGCGGCGGCGATATAGGGAACGAGCGACACGTGAATGTAGCAGACGTTCTCGGGGCCGGCCTCCTTGCGGTACTGACGAATGGCCTCGACAAACGGTTGGGACTCGATGTCGCCGATCGTGCCGCCCAGCTCGGTGATGACTACATCGGAGCCGGTCTGCTCCTCGATGCGGCGGAACTTATCCTTAATGGCATTGGTGACGTGAGGAATCACCTGCACGGTACCGCCCAAAAAGTCGCCGCGACGCTCGCGGGCGATGAGGCTTTTGTAGATGGCACCGGTCGTAAAGTTGGAATCGCGGGTCAGGTTCTCATCAATAAAGCGCTCGTAATGACCCAGGTCCAGGTCGGACTCGTAACCATCCTCGGTTACAAAGACCTCACCATGCTGGAACGGGCTCATGGTACCGGGGTCGACGTTCAGATACGGGTCGGCCTTCTGCATCGTTACTTTGTAGCCACGCGACTTGAGCAGACGGCCCAGCGAGGCCGCGGTGATACCCTTGCCCAGGGACGAAACCACGCCACCGGTTACGAACACATGCTTGGTCATATTGAGTTACCTGCGCTTCCCGTAGAAGTTGTTTATCCACATCTTACGGGTCTTCATTGTAATACTCGCGCCGCGGACCGTTCGCAATTTTTCTCGCGTGCGATTGCATTTCTCAATCTTGAAACAAAACGCCGCCCGGTTTCCCAGGCGGCGTCGCTGTGGCAAGGGTTACATGCTGCTATCGATCAGCAACCTCGTCCTCAAGCATTTCTTGAACGAGCATGCCGGTACGGACGCCCTCAAGATACCACTCACCACGTTCGGTGAGGCAAATGCCATTTGCAAGCTGACCGCCATCGTCGCTGTAACGCGAGACGACATCAATCATACCTTCGAAATCCAAGCGATCGATTGCGGCGCGGGCACGATACGGCGAAACCCCCACGCGCTCGGCAAGCGTTTTGCGCGAGAAACCATACGGCCCGCCATTGTCTTCGGTTTGCTGGTCGATCTCCATCAACACCAGCACCTCGACACGCTTCATATCGTTAACACTCGCACGACCCTTGCCCGCCATAGCAGCCTCCTCAAACCGAGCACGAGCATCTAACGCGCCGTGCGCGACCGACACACCTCACGATGGCAGGTAATATCCATCATGCGGCATCCCGCTAAGGATGAAACAGTTACGGTTATTGTATACCGCTCAAATTGTTTCTAGGCAGGTAAACAGCTATTTTTCGCCGAAATAGACGCTTTATTGATCAAAAAGCCGTACCGGGCGCTAACCCGATACGGCCAAAATGCAATGCAATTACCGTGGTGCTTCAAACTTAGCGATGGAAGAAACCGCGGCGCTCAAACTTGGGCTCGCAGCACACGTTGATACCCAGTTTGCGCAGTACCGTCTCGTCCGTCGGCGAGATAATCACGCTAAAGAAGGCGTCGCAACCGCGCAGCTGCTCCAGGCCCGAAAGGACGCGAGCGGCCGTCTCACTCGTGGCCGAGGTGATCGACAGCGCCATAAGCGTCTCGTCGGTGTGGAGGCGCGGGTTTTTGCTGCCCAGGAAATGCGTCTTGAGCTTGCTGATGGGCTCGATCGCCTCATCGCTAATGACCTCGAGCTCAAGGTCGACGCCCGAGACATGCTTGAGGGCGTTCATAATGAGCGAACTTGCGGCGCCCAGGCGCGTGGAGGTCTTACCGGTCACCACGGAGCCATCGGGCATGACCATGGCACCCACGGGACCACCCGTCAGCTGCTCCCTGGTGAGGGCCGCCGAGCGCGCCGGTGAGTAGTTCTTATCGATGCCGGCTTTCTTCATAATAATCTTGAGACGGTCGACTTGCTCATCGCCCACGCCGGTACGGCGCACATTTTCGACCGCGGTAAAGTAGCGGCGGACGATCTCCATCTTGGAAGCGTCGCGGCAGGCATCGTCATCGGTGATGGCAAAGCCGACCATATTGACGCCCATGTCCGTAGGGCTCTGGTAGGGGCTCTTGCCCAGGATCTTTTCCATCAGGGCACGGACTACCGGGAAGGCCTCGACGTCGCGGTTGTAGTTGACCGTGGTCTTGTTGTAGGCCTCCAGGTGGAAGGAGTCGATGATGTTGGCGTCATCGAGGTCTGCCGTGGCGGCCTCGTAGGCAATATTGACCGGATGCGTAAGGGGCAGATTCCAAACCGGGAAGGTCTCGAATTTGGCATAGCCGGCGGCCGTGCCATGCTTGTGCTCGTGATAGAGCTGAGACAGGCAAGTGGCGAGCTTGCCCGAGCCAGGGCCGGGCGCCGTCACGACAACGAGCGGTCGGGTGGTCTCGACAAACTCGTTCTTGCCATAGCCGTCGTCGGACACGATCAGATCGACATCGTGCGGATACCCCTCGATGGGATAGTGCAGCTTGGCGGGAATACCGAGCGCGTTCAGGCGATTGCGGAACACATCGGCAGCGGGCTGGCCGGCGTACTGGGTGATGACCACAGCCGCGACGGCAAAGCCGTTGCCGCGGAACAGGTCAACCAGGCGCAGCACATCCTCGTCATAGGTAATGCCAAGGTCACCACGAGCCTTGTTTTTCTCGATGTGGTTCGCGTTGATCGCGATGATAACCTCGACATCGTCGGCGATGCTCTTGAGCATGCGAAACTTGCTGTCCGGCTCAAAACCCGGCAGCACGCGGCTCGCATGATAGTCATCGAACAGCTTGCCACCAAACTCCAAATAGAGCTTGCCACCAAACTGCGAGATGCGCTCCTTAATGTGAGCAGCCTGCAGCTCGATATATTTCGCGTTGTCGAAACCCTGGCGCATATATGGCTCCCGTCCCGTTTCCATTTAATGTTCTAGGCGATTATAACGGAGCCCGCCCTCCCCGATACCCAGACCATCAACAGGCACCAACCAAACATCCGTCAAACATCTTGTCGGACATATTTGGTGCAAACTAACCTGACCCCATTGCACCGCCCCATTACACCAACAACGGCAACATCGCAGGTGGAGCATAAGTCAGACACTATGACCCAATCCGAGGGCACGGAAACGACAGGAGCCCCCGCTCGTGACCGCGGGTCGGG
>CAKUFT010000048.1 GCA_934650095.1 uncultured Collinsella sp. | reverse complement strand
CCCAACGACTAGTCGTTTAAGAACGTTCCCAATGACCACTGCTCTGGTGTAAAAGGCGTGCCATGGTTGGGGTGGGGATTGTTATTCGTTTGTAAAGGCTGGGCCGTGCTTGCGGTAAGGGCCTATCAGATGCCCGTAAGAAACCGCAGCTGGCGCGGCTTCCGCCCGATCGGGGTCGTATCTTTCCAAACAGCAAAGCGGGCAGGGTGCCCGCGAGTCGCATGTATGAAAGGAAGATCATGCTCGATCAGGCTTATTCTCGTCGTCAGTTCCTCGGCCTCGTTGGTGGTCTTGCCAGCATCGTCGGTCTCGGCCTCGTTGGCTGCGGTGGCTCTAACACTTCCGATGCCGCCGACAAGGGTAGCGCCGCCGCCGCTGCCGAGTCCGTCTCCGGCGAGGTGACCTACGACGGCGCCTCTTCGTTCCAGGCTCTCGTCGAGGCTGCTGCCGAGAAGTTCATGGACGCCAACCCCGACGTCTCCATCTCCGGCTCGGGTAACGGTTCGGGCAAGGGCCTGACCGCTGTCGCCGCCGGCACCGTCACCATCGGTAACTCCGACGTCTTCGCCGAGACCAAGCTCGAGGCCGACCAGGTCAAGAACCTCGTCGACCACGAGGTCGCCGTCGTGGGCATGGGCCCCGTCGTCTCCAAGAACGTCAAGGTCGACGACCTGTCCCTCGAGCAGCTCAAGGGCATCTTCTCCGGCCAGATCACCAACTGGAAGGAGGTCGGCGGCGACGACGCTACCATCGTCGTCCTCAACCGCAAGGCCGGCTCCGGCACCCGCGCTACCTTTGAGGCCGCCGTCTTTGGCGACGAGGCTGTCGACTTTAAGGGCGACGCCGAGCTCGACAAGTCCGGCGACGTCCAGACTCAGATGGCCAGCACCGACAACGCCATCTCCTACCTCGACTTCTCGCACTTCGACGACTCCAAGTTCAACGCCATCAAGGTCGAGGGCGTCGAGCCCAAGAGCGAGAACGTCACCGACGACTCCTTCAAGATTTGGGCTACCGAGCACATGTACTGCTCCAAGGACGCCGACGAGGCCACCAAGGCCTTCCTGGACTTCATGCTCTCCGACGACGTCCAGGGCAAGCTCGTCGAGGAGCAGGGCTTCATCCCCGTCTCTGCCATGAAGGTCGTCAAGGACGCCAGCGGCAAGGTTTCCTCCAAGTAATTAATCGCCCCCGGAAAGGTTTGCAATGGCAAAACAGCTGCCAAAGCGCGACCTTGAGAACGTGGGCCTGGGCGTCACGGGCGCGTGCGTAGCGCTCGTGACGCTTGTCGTTGCCGCGCTCATCTTTATGGTCGCCCAAAAGGGCCTCTCGGCTTTTATCAAGGACGGCGTTTCGATCGTCGAGTTCTTCACCGGCACCAAGTGGGACCTGGCTAACACGGCCGAAAACGGGCTGCCCTACACCGGCGCCCTGCCCCTGATCGTCACCTCGTTTGCGGTCATGGTGCTCTCCACGCTCATCGCGCTGCCCATCGCCATCGGCTCTGCCATCTTCGCGGTCGAGATTCAGCCCAAGTTTGGCTCCAAGGTCTTCCAGCCGCTCATTGAGCTTTTGACCGGCATCCCCTCGGTCGTCTTTGGCCTGATCGGCTTTCACGTGGTCGTCGGCCTTATGAAGAGCGTCTTCCACGTGAGCACGGGCCTGGGCATCCTGCCCGGCGCCATCGTGCTGGCCGTTATGATCCTGCCGACCATGACCACGCTTTCGGTCGATGGCCTGCGCGCCGTGCCCGACAGCTACCGTCAGGGTTCGCTCGCGCTGGGCTACACCCGCTGGCAGACCATCTGGCACGTGGTGCTCAAGTCCGCTATGCCGTCGCTCATGACCGCAGTCATCCTGGGTATGACCCGCGCCTTTGGCGAGACCCTCGCCGTGCGCATGGTCATCGGCGGCATCGAGGCCATGCCGACGTCGCTGTTGTCGCCGGCTTCGACCATCACGACCACGCTCACCACGTCCATGGCGGTCTATGCCGAGGGCTCGGCCCAGGACGACGTCCTGTGGGCACTCGGTCTGCTGCTGATGGGCATGAGCCTCATCTTCATCCTGATCATTCATCTCATTGGCCGCAAGGGGGCGAAGGCTCGTGGCTAGCACGCGCATCAATATCGACGAGGCGAGACTCGGGCGTGTCCAAAAACAGGACCGCATCGCCACGGGCGTGTTGACGGCAATCGTCGCCATCGTCATGCTCATCGTCGTTTCCATGGTGGCCTACATCCTGTTCGAGGGTATCTCGACGCTGTTCCAGCCGGGCTTCCTCACGGAGCCGTCGCGCGCCAACGGCACCCAGGGCGGCGTGCTCTACCAGCTGTTCGACTCGTTCTATCTGCTGCTGATCACCTTAGGTATCTCGGTGCCCATCAGCCTGGGCGGCGCAGTCTTCCTGGTCGAGTACGCACCCGACGGCCCCATCCGCGACATCGCCTCCACCGCCATCGAGACGCTGTCCTCGCTGCCTTCCATCGTCGTCGGCATGTTCGGATTTCTGGTGTTCTCGGTGCAGCTGGGATGGAAGTACTCCATCATCTCCGGCGCCGTCGCGCTCACCATGTTCAACATCCCCATTCTGGTGCGCGTGATTCAGCAGGCGCTCGAGGACGTGCCACAGGCCCAGCGCGATGCGTGCCTGGCCATGGGTCTCACCCGCTGGGAGGCCACGCTGCACATCCTGATTCCCGAGGCCATGCCCGCCATCGTGACTGGCATCGTGCTTTCGGCCGGCCGTGTCTTTGGCGAGGCCGCAGCGCTGCTCTTTACCTCGGGCATGAGCTCGCCGGTTCGCCTCAACTTCTTGAGCTTTAACCTGTCAAGCCCCACTTGCGCCTGGAACGTGTTCCGCCCCGGTGAGTCGCTCGCCGTGCACATCTACAAGATTTACGGCGAGGGCAGCCCCGAGGCCCAGCAGATCGTTTGGGGCACCGCGGCACTGCTGATGATTTGCGTGCTGCTGTTTAACGTAGTCGCCCGTATCGTGGGCAAGCAACTGGCAAGGAGGATGACGGCCGAATGAGCGAGATGAATGCAACGCCCGCAACCGAAGCGGCATCGTCCGAGACCCAGGACTTTCTGTCGAGTGTGGGGGAGAGCGAAAAGCGTGTGCGCGTGAGCGGCAAGGCCGTGAGCGACGAGGTCGTGCTCTCCACCAAGGACGTCAACGTGTACTATGGCGACCACCATGCGCTGCATAACACGTCGCTTGACTTCCACAAGGGCGAGATCACGGCGCTCATCGGGCCTTCGGGCTGCGGTAAGTCGACCTTTTTGCGCAGCCTCAACCTGATGAATCGCGAGATTCGCGGCTGCCGCGTGGAGGGCGAGATCAACTACCGCGGGCGCAACGTGAACACCAGGACCGAGAACACGTACGAGCTGCGTCGTTCCATCGGCATGGTGTTCCAGCAGCCCAATCCGTTTCGCAAGTCCATCCGCGACAACATCACGTTTGCGCCCAAGCGCCACGGTATCACCGACCGCGACGAGCTCGACCGCATGGTCGAGGAGAGTCTACGCGGCGCGGCGCTGTGGGACGAGGTAAAGGACAAGCTCGACAAGAGCGCCTATGCGCTTTCGGGCGGTCAGCAGCAGCGCCTGTGTATCGCGCGCACGCTGGCGCTCAACCCCGACGTGATCTTGTTCGACGAGCCCTGCTCGGCGCTCGACCCCATCTCGACGCTGGCAATCGAGGACCTTATGTCGTCGATTGTGGCCGACCGCGCCATAGTCATCGTGACGCACAACATGGAGCAGGCGTCGCGCGTGTCCAACCGCACGGCGTTCTTCTACATGGGCGATATGGTTGAGTACGACGAGACCGACGAGATTTTCCAACGGCCCAAGGATCAGCGGCTGAATGATTACCTCACCGGCATGTTCTCCTAGTCCGGGACATGCTTGAGGCCCGCGGCGGCCACGGTCGCCACGGGACTGATTGGAGAGGCGGGTCATCTCTTTTGGGAGATGGCCCGCCTTTTTGTGCTTGCGGGATTGCGCTCGTCGATTGCGCCCGCCCAAAACCACCACAAAGGGGACGGGCACCTTTGTGGTGGTTTTCGCTATCATGGACAACGTTGAATTTCTACGAAGGAGCAGGGCATATGGCGATTCTTTTGGGATGCGATTCCGTCAGCCTAGAGTTTCCCACCAAGCATATTTTCGATAGCGTGACGCTCGGCGTGGGCGAGGGCGACCGCATTGGTATTGTCGGCAAAAACGGCGACGGCAAGTCGACGCTGCTGAGCGTGCTCGCTGGCACGTTGGAGCCCGACGGTGGCCGCGTGACGCATCGCCGCGGTACCACGATCGGCCTGCTCGGCCAAAAGGACCAGCTTGTCGATACCGACACCGTGCATCATGCCGTCGTGGGCGACACGCCCGAGTACGAATGGGCATCGAGCCCCCGCACGCGCCAGATCCTCGCCGGCCTCATTAGCGATGTGCCCTGGGAGGGAACGGTGGGCGAGCTTTCGGGCGGCCAGCGCCGCCGCGTGGACCTCGCGCGCCTGCTGATCGGCGACTACGACGTGCTTATGCTCGACGAGCCCACCAACCACCTGGACATGCGCACCATCAACTGGCTCGCGCGCCATCTTAAGGCACGCTGGCAGCGCGGCCAGGGCGCCATGCTCGTAGTCACGCACGATCGCTGGTTCTTGGATGAGGTCTGCACCAGTATGTGGGAGGTCCACGACGGTCAGGTCGATCCCTTCGAGGGCGGCTACTCGGCATACATCTTGCAGCGCGTGGAGCGCGACCGCATGGCCGCCGTCACCGAGGAGCGCCGCCGCAACATGGCGCGCAAGGAGCTCGCGTGGCTGAGCCGCGGCGCCCAGGCCCGTTCCACCAAGCCCAAGTTTCGCGTGGAGGCAGCCCGCGAGCTCATCGCTGACGTGCCGCCCGTGCGCGACGAGCTGGAGCTCAAGCGCCTGGCCGTGAGCCGCCTGGGCAAGCAGGTTATCGATGTGGTCGACGTGGACGCCGGCTACGCGGACGCCGATGGCGTGTCCAAACAAGTGCTCTCCGACGTGACCTGGCTTATCGGTGCGGGCGACCGCTACGGCCTGTTGGGCGAGAACGGCGCCGGCAAGTCCACGCTGCTCGACGTGATCCAGGGCAAGATCGCGCCTCTGCGCGGCCGCGTGAAGATTGGCCAGACGGTGCGCTTTGGCGTGCTGTCGCAGCAGCTCGAGGAGCTTGAGCCCTTTATGGGCGATACGATCCGCGAGGTGCTGAGCAATTACAAGAAGTACTACGTCATCGACGGCAAGGAGACCTCGCCCGAGAAGCTCTGCGAGCGCCTGGGCTTTACGACGCAGCAGCTCTGGAGCCGCATCGGCGACCTTTCGGGCGGCCAGCGCCGCCGCCTGTCGCTGCTGCTGACGATTCTGGACGAGCCCAACGTGCTTATCCTGGACGAGCCTGGCAACGACCTCGATACCGACATGCTGGCGATTGTCGAGGACCTGCTTGACGGCTGGCCGGGCACGCTGATTCTGGTGACGCATGACCGCTTTTTGATGGAGCGTGTGACCGACCAGCAGTGGGCGCTGCTCGACGGCCACCTAACGCACATGCCCGGTGGTGTGGACCAGTACCTGCGTCTGTGCAACGCCACCGCCGAGGGCGAGCCCGTGGGCGCGCCGAGCGCCAAGACCGGCACGTTCGACACCGGTGCCGCGGCGGTCGCGGCCGAGAAACCCAAATCGAGCGGTCAGCCCAACGGCCTTTCCAACGCCGAGCGCCAAAAGCTCCGCCGCGAGGTGAGCTCGCTCGAGCGCAAGATGGAGACGCAGCGCGCCCGCGTGGAGGAGGCCGAGGCCGCGATGGCCCAGGTCGACCCCACCAACTACACGGCGCTCGGCGAGCAGCAGGCAAAGATTGACGAGGCCCACGCTGCCATGGACGAGCTGGAGATGGCATGGCTCGAGGCGAGCGAAAAACTCGAGGGCGAGGAGTAGACGAGGATGATCAAGGCCGCGTTTTTCGATATCGACGGCACGCTGCTGAGCTTTAAGACGCACCGGATTCCGGCGTCGGCGCAGCGGGTGCTCGATAGCTTTCACGAGCAGGGGGTCGCGTGTGTGATCGCCACGGGCCGCCCGACCTACCAGATGCCGGATTGGCTGTTCGACCTGGGCTGGGACGCGTACATTACGCTCTCGGGCCAGCACTGCTTTGATGCCGAGGGCGTCTACCGCAGCTGCCCGATCGATCCGGCCGACGTCGCGGTGATCGTGGATCAAGTGGCCGAGGGACGCTACGACTCGCTGTGCATGCAGGGCGAGAACTCGTTTGTAAACCGCCTGTCCGAGCGCGTGGTGACGGCCGGTAGCAACGCAGGAATCGTCTACCACGAGGAGCCGTTTGAGCACGCCTTTGACGCGCCGGTCTACCAGTTTTGCGCCTTTGTGGATCCGGCCGACGAGCATATCGTGACCGACGCGGTGTCGCATTCGCTCACTACGCGCTGGTGCGACCTGTTCTGCGACATTATTCCCGCTAACGGCGGCAAGGACCTGGGTGTTGCGGCGACGCTGGAGCGCCTGGGTGTCGATGCGAGCGAGGCGATCGCCTTTGGCGATGGCGAGAACGACCTGTCGATGTTTTCGGCCGTGGGCACGAGCGTGGCCATGGGCAACGCGCAGGAGACCGTCAAAGCCGCCGCGACCTACGTAACGACCGCCGTAGACGACGACGGCATCTACAACGCAGCCAAGCACTTTGGCCTGATCTAGCTGAGGGCGGGCACCCGGCACTTGGGGACGTTCCTTTTCGGCCGGCAGCTGGGGACACTCCATGCGTGTCACGTGTCGCGTATCGCGCACAGGGGCGATCTGCTTCGCCCGCGCGTTTTGTGAAACACGGCTAACTTTTTAGTCAATGTAGTAAGACATGGGCAACTTTTGCGGTAAAGTAAGCCAAGGAAAGTATCCAAAGGCTAACTAGCAATCATCGCGAAAGGCGGCCCATGGCCCTACGTGAATCCGGAGAAGACTATCTCGAATCGATCTACGTCCTATCGGAACGTCAGGGCATCGTGCGCTCGATCGACGTTGCCGAATACTTGGGCGTAACCAAAGCAAGCGTCTCTAAAGCCATGGCGGCCTTGGAGAGCACCGGCTACGTGGAGATGGGCAAACGCGACGTGCATCTGACGGAACGCGGTCTTGAGGTTGCCCGTCAAATGTGGGAGCGCCACTGCTTTTTTGTAGGGCTGCTAGAGGACGCAGGCGTAACGCCCGAGGTCGCGTCGCAAGAGGGCTGCCACATGGAGCACTGCCTGAGCGAGGAGAGCTTCGAGAGGCTAAGATCGATGCTGAGACGGGGCAGCGACCGGGATCAATAGCCCCGCCAACTAAGTCCAACTCAGACAAGGAACCCCGCCAGCAAGCGATGCCCAAGAACCGCCGGCTGTGTCGCCGCAGGTCCCGGCAGGGATGTCCCCTCCAAAACATTCCGCACTGATATCTTCTGAATTGAAGACGCCGATGGCGTATCCATATACCATTGGCGTCGACACCATCAGA
>CAKUFT010000047.1 GCA_934650095.1 uncultured Collinsella sp. | reverse complement strand
GCAGCTTCGCTACACACATGACGACGTCTTTAGCTCTGTCAGGAATATGCTCAACGGCGGTCTCGATGAACGAGCCCATTAGAAGCCGCGATATTGAGTCGATCATCAAGTAGATTTCTTTCAGCCAAAGCCCGCCGAAAATTCGACACTGGCAGGTTAACCTTGCTGGACGTTGTCGACGCCAAACCAGCTCAGAAGCTATATCAATACAGAAAGGTCCCCGGCGCTGCCCGGGCGCCAACGGCCGCATATGAACTTTATCGCGAGTTCCGCACGAACAGGAGGCCACTTAATGTGGCCTCCGTCGTGAGCAGGACTGTAGAGCAGGAAAGTTCATATGCGGCCGTTGGCGCCCGGGCAGTGCCGGGGACCGCACCTTTGCGACTACAGCGTCATGTTCGGATCGGCGTCGACGTCGAACGGCGAGATTTCACCTCGGTCGAATTTACGGCGAGCGACCTCCGCGATCATGGCTGCGTTATCGGTACAGGCAGACAAGGGCGGCACCGTTACGCGGATCCCCTGACGCCCAAGCTTTTTGATCATCATCTCGCGCAGATGCGGGTTGGCCGAGACGCCGCCACCGATGCAGTATTCCTTGCATCCGGTAGCGTGCAGTGCGTTTTTGGCCTTCTTGTACTGCACGTCAAAGACAGCTGCCTCAAACGAAGCTGCCAGATCGGGCAGGTGAATCGTGCGCCCGGCCTTGGTCTCCTGTTCAATGTAGAGCGTCACGGCCGTTTTAAGCCCCGAAAGCGAGAAACGATAGTCTCCTCTGCTGTTAAGCGCACGGGGGAAATCGATCGCCTTGGGGTTGCCCGTCTCGGCCAGCTTGGAAATGATGGGGCCACCGGGATAGCCCAGACCCAATGCCTTGGCTACCTTGTCGAAGGCCTCGCCCACAGCGTCGTCGAGCGTCTCACCGAGCACCTCGTAGTCGCCCCACGCCTTCACGTGCACGAGCATGGTGTGCCCACCCGAGACAAGCGTGAAGATAAACGGCGGTTTGAGGTCGGGTTGCGCCAGCAGGTTGGCAAACAGGTGCCCCTCCAGATGGTTGACGCACACGAGCGGTTTACCGGCGGCATAGGCAAAGCCCTTGGCGAAGGCGACGCCAACCACGAGGGCGCCCACCAGGCCCGGACCCTGTGTAACGCCCACGGCGGCAAGCTCGCTGGGGGCAATGGCCCCACCCTCAAGACCAAGCGATGCTGCGGCATCCTCGAGCGCCGCATCCACGACACTCACAATCACCTCGACGTGTTTGCGCGAGGCGATCTCGGGCACCACGCCGCCAAAGCGGGCGTGAAAATCAATCTGTGTCGACACCTGGTTGGCCAGCATATTGCCATCCGCATCGATAATCGCCACCGCCGTCTCGTCGCAGGAGCTCTCGATAGCGAGCACTAGGCGGCGGCGCTCAATTTCGGCACGCTCCCCCTCGGAGCGCCCAGGCGCAGGCAGCGGCCATACGCGCTGCTCTGCCGCCGTCGGCTCGGGCGAAGCATTGTCGACCGGAAGCACCAGGGGCAGCGGAGCCGTCATGACGATGGCATCCTTGCCGGCACCATAGTAGCCGCGGCGCCGTCCTGCCTCGGTAAAGCCCAGAGCGTTATAAAGCGCGATCGCTCCCTCGTTGCCGTCCTCGACCTCGAGCGAAGCCGTGGTGCAGCCGAGCATCTGGGCATCATAGCTCACATGCGACAGCAGCTTGCGGGCAATGCCCTCACGGCGATGTACCGGGTCGACGGCGACATCCAGAATCTGCACATCACCGTCCACGACCATACCGCCGGCAAGGCCCAGCAGCTTGCCGTCGTCGTGTGCTACCCACCAACTACGCGGCGCAGCGACGTCCTCGCCCAGTTCGGACAGGAACATGCCCGGCGTCCACGCCTCGTGTCCGGCACCTTCAAAGCAGGCAGCCTCCAGCGCGCTCGCGCCCTCGGCATCCGCCGCGCCCATGGGACGGAACTGCAGATGACGACCGGCGAGCTCATCGGCAACGCCCGTAATTTCGCTCTGCGCACTCTCGGCAAGACCAAGACGCTTGCGCTCGTTTTCCTCGGCATCCGAAAGGCGCGTGTAAATCGGCAGGACGCGGGCCGGATCGCCGTCACCCGCAGCGTGCGCGAGCAGCAAGCCCTCGCCCGAAGGCCACCACAGGTCGCGCTCCACGCAGCGGGCGGTCTCGTCCTCACCCAGCAGCTTGCCATAGCGCACGAGACCGTCACCGGTCAGCTGAACCTGGTCCCAGTCCGCTGCTCGGCGCCACTCATCGAGCGCCACGGCGGCCTTGACCACGTGTTCGCGCTCAAATTGACGCTCGGGACCCTCATCGACCAGCATATACAGCGCCGGATATACCTCACCGCGCATAGCATCGGCCAAGATACCAAGCTTGCCGCGCACGCCAGCCTTCCACGACGTCCAAGCGCAAGCATCGAGCGTCGACACGCCCAGCAGCGAAACATTGGCACCACGCGCGAGGCCCTTGGCAGTGGAGATGCCGATGCGCACACCCGTAAACGACCCCGGGCCGCGGCCGACCACGTAGCAACCAACATCGCTGCGATCCAGACCGGCTTGAGTCAGCACGCCATCGACGGTATTCACGAGCTCAACGTTGGCGTGACGGCGACACATGTGGTCGCCACTCACGAGCTTCGTCTCGCCCGTCTGCCCATCAATCCAGCTTGCCGCGCAGGCAAGCATGTCGGTCGAGGTATCGAGCGCCATCACCAGCGCGTTGTCGTTATGCAAGCTCATCTTGTACAGCCTTATCAATCAAATGGGAAAGCTCCATTGCGCGGTCACCGTGCGCCTCGAGCGTTATCGTTCGCACATCGCTGTCGCCCTCATCACGCTTGAGCGTCACCGAAAGATACTCATCCGTCAGCTCGTCCTGGAATTGTTCGCCCCATTCCAGCAGGCAAGCACCCTCATAGCCCAGCACATCGAAAATGCCCGTATCCTCGAGCTCGTTGGCGTGCTCCAGGCGGTATAGATCAAAGTGAAACAGCGGAATACGACCTTGATCGTGAACGGCCATGAGCGCAAACGTAGGGCTCGTAACCATATGCCCATCGCCCAGCCCGCGCGAGACGCCCTTGGTAAAGTGAGTTTTGCCCACTCCCAGGCCACCGGTCAGGATGAGCACATCGCCGTCCTCAAGGCACGGTGCAATTAGCTCGCCAAAGTACTCTGTATCGGCAGCGCAAGTCGTTTTGTAAGTACCTACCCCCAGGCGCTCCAGGGACATATATGCTCCTTATTATTCCGAGGCGTCCTCTGGTTCGGGATGTCGCTCCAGATAGTCGCCCAGCATCTTAAAGTCTTCCTCCAGCAGCTCCTGCCACGCCGGATTGCGCAGCGCCGCTGCCGGATGGAACGTGGGCATTACTACAAAATGCCCCATCTGGTGGAACCTGCCGCGCAGCTTAGTAATGCCGATCTCGGTCTTAAGCACAAAGTGCGTCGCGGGATTGCCGAGCGTCACGATAATATCAGGCCAGATGCTTCGAATCTGCTCACGCAAAAACGGCGAGCAGGCCAGCACTTCCTCGGGACGCGGATTGCGGTTTCCCGGCGGGCGGCACTTAAGCACGTTGGCAATGTAGACGTCTTCGCGTTTGAGCCCCGCCAGCGACAAAATGCCGTTGAGGTCCTCGCCTGCCGCCCCCACAAAGGGCTCGCCCTGCAAATCCTCATTACGGCCCGGCGCCTCGCCAATAAACATCACGCGAGCGCGGGGGTTTCCCACGCCAAACACGATGTTGTGGCGCGACTGGTAAAGCTGGCAAAGGTGACAATCGCCCAGAACGGCCTCGATCTCCTCGAGTGCGACCTCACGCGGCGCCTGATGGCTATGGCCGGGAATGTGCATGACGCCCATAGCGACTCCTACACGTAGACCTTGTCGAGACGCATACCAAAGCCGCAAGCGACCTCGTAGTTAATCGTGCCGCGTAGGCGCGCCATCTCGTCCATGGTAATCTCGGCATCTCCATCGCGGCCGACAATGATCATCTCGTCACCATACTCGGCCTCGGGAATCTCATGCGCCGGGTTGGACTGAATGGCGACCATAAACTGGTCCATGCAGATATTGCCCACCTGACGCACACGCTCGCCGCGATACAGCACGTCCATACGATTGGAAAGCGTACGCGAAAGGCCATCGGCATAACCGATCGGAAGGGTGCAGATCTGAACGCGCGTGCGCGGTACGCGGTAGGTAAAGCCGTAGCCCACGCCCTCGCCCATCGCAGGGTGTGCCACGCGCGTCACACGCGCGTGGACGCTCATGACGGGATCAAGCTGCATCACGCGACCACTCAGCTCACATGGCTGCAGACCATACAAACCGATGCCGGCACGAATCATGTCAAAGTGCATTGAAGAATCAAGCATCGAGGACGGCGTATTGGCACAATGCACGATACCGCATTCAAAACCTGCGTCCTTAATGGCCTGAACGGCCTCGGTAAAGCGCTGACACTGCAGCTTGTAGTCCCAGCCCGAAGGTTCATCGGCCGTGGCGAAGTGCGTAAATACGCCGTCGCACTGAATACCGCGATGGAAATTTATACCGCGGACAAAGTCGAGCACCTGCGTGTAGTGAACGCCGATACGATTCATGCCCGTCTCGATGGCAAGATGGTACTTGCCCACCTTGCCCGCCGCGACGGCGCATTCGCCATACGCAAGAGCAAAGTCAGACGTATAGACCGAGGGCATGATATCGAACTCGAGCAATGCAGGAATAGCCTCGATAGGCGGCTCACTTAGGATGAGGATGGGTTTCGTAATCCCGCCCTGACGGAGTTCAACGCCCTCGTTGACCGTCGCCACGGCAAACATGTCGGCACCGGCCGAATACATGATCTTGGCACACTCAACAGCTCCATGACCATAAGCATCGGCCTTGACCACGCAGCACAGGCGCTGACGCGGATTCAACAAGTTCTTATAGGCCCTCGTGTTGCGACGGAGCGCCCCGCGGTCGATCTCGACCCAGGACCAGCGCGTCAAATCGGCTTTATTCATGATTAGTCATCCGACCCTTCGTCCATGATTCCCAGATCTTCGAGCGCATCCTTTGCCGCCAGCTCCATGGCAGGACCGATCAAGTCGATAAGATCGGTTGCGATAACGCTCTTCTCACCATACTCCGTCGCCGCAGCAAAACCGGCGTAGCTGTGAAGTGCAACGGCGTACGAATACAGCAACTCCCAACGATCCATCTCGTCGCGCATGGTGGCAAGCGTGCCGGCCAAAATACCCGCGAGAACATCACCAGAACCGGCAGTTGCCAGAGAAGCCGGACCCGAGAGCGGCAGCAGCACGCGCTCAACGCCACAGATAGCCGTCGTCGGCCCCTTGGCTATGACCACCAGATTGTCGGAGCCTGCAGCCCAGACAACCTTCTGTGCAGCTGCAATCGCGGTACCAAGGTCGTTCACCTCGTCACCGGCAACCAGACGCGAAAGCTCACGATAGTGCGGCGTCATAACCAACGGCTGCTCGCGACGATACATCTCGGGGTTACTATCAATACCGTCAATGGCAATCTTAGCAAGGCAGTTGAGTGCATCGGCGTCCAAAATTAGCGGTACATCAAGTTCGAGCAAGCCCGAAACCACCTGCATAGCGCCAGCAGATGTCGTCATACCGGGACCGCACAGTACACAGCTGTACTTCTTTGCAATCTCGCACACAGTCATGCGCGCAGCGGCGCCAAAGGAGCCGCGGGAATCAGACGGAATAGCAAAGACGGGAATCGAAGGAAGTGCCATGCGAATAAGATTGGCGCAGGCGTCAGGAGCCGCGACTGCCACGTAACCAGCACCCGCGCGAGCTGCAGACTTGGCCGCCATAATGGCAGCGCCAGGATATTGCGCAGATCCGGCGACAATAAGCACAGAGCCACGGGAATACTTATCGATATTCGTAGGTAGTGGAGCAAAGTAATCAACTAAGTCACCGGGCTCGACAATCTCGGCGGCGTGGTCGACATCATCGATGACCTCGTCAAGACGGTCGTAAAGATTGCCGCAGATCAAATCGCCAGCATACTCAGGGCCATCAGCGCTATACAGACCAATCTTGGGCGCAATCATCGTCACCGTATGCTCGGCACGAATGCAGTCGTCATCAACAACGCCCGTCTCGGCATTCAGGCCCGAGGGGACATCAATGGATACGACACAATCGGCGCATTCATTGACCGTAGGAATCCAAATGGAGAACGGCGCACGCAGATTCCCGTGGAAACCGGTACCAAAAATGGCATCGACAACAACATCCGCCTTATCGATCAAAACCTCGAGTTCGTCACGCGAGGGACCGACGCAAACGTGCACATCGCGACCGGCAGTTCGACGAGCAACATGACGTGCCAAAGCAGCAGGAATCTCATCCGGCTCAACCGGAGAAACGATATCCACGTCCACACCCTTGTGGCTCAGGATATCGGCGGCAACCCAACCGTCGCCGCCATTATTACCAAAACCGACCAGAACGAGAACCCGATCGGGATTGAGCTTCAAGACCTCGTTGGCGGCAAACTCACCCGCTAGCTCCATAAGCTCGGCCTTCGAAGTCCCTTCGCGTTCGATGATATCCTCGAGACGAACGACTTCTTCGGTACTCAAAACCGGTTTCATCTATGCTCCTAGCGTATCTTGCGAAGCATCGCCCAGGTGCTCCGTCAATGCTGAATTCTGCAGCTGCTCAAGCTCATCTAAAACAGAGCGAGCCTCTTTAAATGTCTGCGCTACGCGTTTCTTGGTACTCACCTTTTCCTCTTTTGGCTTAGGCCGAGCATCTTCGGTAATCGCGATGGCATTCGCAACGGCTAAGTCTCCTGTAAGCGTAATGGAAAGAGCGACCTCAACAACACCCAGCTCTTGAGCGATCTCGAGAGCACGGCCCGAAAGCAGCGCCTTCGGTTTGCCGAGTTTATCACGCGTAACCGAAACATCCTTGCGACCAACGCCTTGACTAAAACCCGTGCCGAGAGCTTTAAGTACCGCCTCGCGCGAAGCAAAGCGGCTGGCATAGTGAGCAGCGGGACGCGATGATGCATCACAATACGCACGCTCTTCTTCGGTAAACACACGCCGAGCAAACGACGGCGTCTTTTCAAGAATTGATTTCATGCGGGAAATCTCGACGATATCAACGCCGATACCAGCTTCAGCCATGTTCACCTCCATATTGCACAGACTCAGTTATTGTAGCCCGTTCACAGAAGATGCGACAAACGAGGGTCATAAAACACAGCGACTATGTGAGATAGAAGCCCATAAACGCAAAAAAGGGGAGGCCGCGAGGCCTCCCCCTTCTTCGATTCAGGCGTACGGCTCGGTGCCGTCCACCGGTCAGCGGCGCCCTGGCCTCCCACGGGCTGACCCCGCAGTACTCTCGGCGCGATGGGGCTTAGCTTCCGGGTTCGGAACGGGACCGGGCGTGCCCCCCATGCTCTGGCCGCTGACCGGTGGGCGGCGCCCACCGTTACGGTGTCCGGTTTCACATCTACGTGCCCTGGGGGCCGCATGGCGCATAGGAGGAGTCGACTCGGGGGCATCCTCGTGCCCGGACCGCGCATGAGCGCAAGGTCCCGCGGGCCGCGAGGTGCGGTTCCGGAAGAGCTCGGGCGATTAGTGCGGCTCGGCTGAGGACGTCGCCGCCCT
>CAKUFT010000046.1 GCA_934650095.1 uncultured Collinsella sp. | reverse complement strand
CCGATGATCTTCTTGGAAAGCTTGAAAATGTCGTTGCCCTCGACGCCCGGATGGATGGCGGCGACGCACTCCTCGTGGGTGCGGCGTACGAGCGCGTACAGGTCGAGCTGTTCTTGCGTGGGCTCGCCCATCACGACGGTGCGAGTCATGTCGGAGCGGTAGTCGCAATAGCCCGCGCCATAATCCATAAGAACGAAATCGCCCTTCTCAATCACGCGGTCGCTCGGGACGGCATGCGGGTTGGCGGTGTTGGGGCCGCTCGCCACGATGGAGCCGAAAGCCAGGCTGTCGGCGCCGTTGGCGAACATAAAGTTCTCGAGCTCGTTGCGAACCTGCTTCTCGGTCATGCCGGGTTTAATAAATCCGAGCATATGCTGGAAGGCGGCGTCGGTGATCGACTGCGCATGGCGCATGAGCTCGATCTCCTCGGCGTCCTTGATGGCGCGCATCTTGCGAATGTCGTCATGCATCAGCGGCAACATGCAGGCGAC
Source organism: uncultured Collinsella sp. (assembly GCA_934650095.1). Classification (GTDB taxonomy): domain Bacteria; phylum Actinomycetota; class Coriobacteriia; order Coriobacteriales; family Coriobacteriaceae; genus Collinsella. The sequence goes on along the minus strand of CAKUFT010000046.1, from coordinate 7,243 downwards.
GGAACGATCCTCCAAACCACGCTGAATACCCTGGTAGAAATTGATCTGCATATCGTCCTCGACAGCGCAGACGCGGCACTTGTTGGCCGCGATCTTGCCGGCGACCCAACCGGGTATGGTGCCCTCGTCCATGTCGTAGACCCAGGGGCTGCCGGCGGGCGTGTTCTCCTCAAAGCTGTTGAGATAGCGCGAGTCGGTATGGAACAGGCACTGGTCGGCCGTAATAAACGCAGCGTGCGGGAACTCGAAGGTGTAATCGAAGACGCCCTTGACACCCGTAAGCCAACGAAGATTAGCCTCGTCGCGCACCACGATGGCGTCGTAACCGCGCTCAACCATCAGGGCACGGACACGCTCGATACGACCGGCAGGACCGGCAGCAAACTCAGACATGCAGATTCCTTTCTTGTTGTCTTCATAAAGACGGGACGGGCTTAATCAACGTACGGAATCACGAGCGATTCGCAACCGATTGGAAACCCGCCCCTCAACATGATACGAAAGACTATGTATGTCAATAAATCCTAGAGAAGATCTTTGCGAGAAGCCAAGTATGCGTGAGCATGGCGGTCGAGAACCTCGTCCTCAACGCTCGTTAGACGAATGGCGCCGAGCGCCGCGGGCAGCGGCAACATGCTGCGGTTCGAGCGGACAAACTGCTGTCTGCGGAACTCCTCGATATATGCGGCAGGCTCCAGATCGAAGGCGAGCTCCTCGATACCAAAGTCCTCCAGGCAGTCATCGACCTCAAAGACGTAATCGATATCAAAGTCGCAGGCATCATGTGCTAGGCGCGCCTCAAAGCGCATGCCCTCGGACAACAGCTGGTAGGCAGGGACCTGCGACGCGGCATCGCCCAAGCAGGCACGCAGAGTACGCTCCCCCGTCTTGCCAAAGTCTAGAGCGTGGCGGGCGCTGGGATTCGTAGCCATCAGTACGTCCTTACGGGCAGTCTGAGACCACTGAACGGCATTGACGAGCGCGACCTCCTCGCCCGCGAGAATCTCGGGGACGGTCTCGGTAAACTGATTCCAGCGGGACTTGCTGCTCGAAAGCATGGTGCCAGCAAGTACCACATAGCCGAGTTTGAGGTCATCGGGGTCCGCCTCGCGAACAAGATCAAGGTCACACACGACCAAGCCCGGCTCGGGACGGAACGCGATAGCGGGAAGCGCATTCGCCGACGAGGCAACAAGCGGCTTCATGGTCGTCGCGACCGTGAGCATGGCGTCAAACGTCGTCGGCAGCAAGGCGCACTCGGTGCGACCGCACCACTGGTTGGCGCACCAGCAAACGACCGAGCAGGTCGCTGCATCGCCGACGGCGACGACAAGATCGTCGCAAGTAATGCCGTTAGCCGACAGAGCACCAAAGACGACATCGGCATCGGCCAGCGTGGCACCGGCAGGCGAAACCTCGAGGATGAGTTGCGACACGGCAAAACCGGCGTCGACCAGCGCATGCTCGACGACTTCACCAAAACGCTCGGATGTGGCGTCGCCCCAAACCACCATCGCACGCTTAGGCTTGCCCACAGCCGAGGCAAACATGCGCGACAGCTCCTCGAACGCGCCCAATCCGACGCGGACATCGACGCTACGGTTTTGGAAATTGATAAGTTGACGACGAATCATAGCAGTCCACGCTCCAAAAGCATCTCGGCACAAAGGTAGGAAACGTCCTCGAAGGACTTGTTGCGAATATCAAGGGTAATATCGGCGGCCTGGCGATACAGCGGACGGCGATGCTCAAACAGGCGCGCAGCGTGCTCGGGCGAGCGGAAATCGGGCCGGGTATCGGAGCGGCGAATCTGGCGCAACGAGTCCTCAAAGTCGCCTTCGAGGTACACGCATATACCCATCTCGTGCATCAGCTCAATGTTCACCGGCGTCTCGACGATGCCACCCCCGCACGACACCAGCAGGCTGCGCTCGCTTTGAAGCGAACGGAGCGCCGAGGTCTCGAGCTCACGAAAGCGATCCTCGCCCTCAGTCTCAAAAATCTCGGTCACCGACTTGCCGCATCGACGCACAACCAAACGATCGGTATCGATAAATCGACGCTTGAACATAGTGCCCACGTTACGCGCGAGCGTCGACTTGCCCGCTCCCAAAAAGCCGATAAAGAAAATATGGTCGCAGCCGTGTTTGATGTGCTGAGACATGGCGAAACCTATTCCTCGCAGGGAAGGTCGCGCAGGGCCCGGCGCTCAAAAATACGGAAGATCTGCGTGTACCACAGGTCCTGGGTTGCCTGCGGCTTAACCAGGATGGTGTCGACACCGGCGAAATTGCCGCTCCACACGTCCGTGTAGAGTTGGTCGCCAATCAGCACGGCCTCATCGGCCGTCGCGCCCAGGCGCTTAAGACCGGCCTTGAGAGCAAACGGCGCCGGCTTCATAGCGTGGCTGATTGCCTCGAGCCCCAGCTCGCGCGCCGATGCCATGACCTGGTCGCGATGCCAGTTGTTGGACACCATGCACAGCTTAAAGCCCTTGGCATGGGCGGCTTTGAGCCAAGCGGAAACCGAGGCGGGAACCTGCTCGGTATCGCGCGGAACCAGAGTGTTATCACGGTCGAGCAAAATGGCTCGCTTGCCGTCGGCCCACAGGGTATCGAGGTCGATGCAGTCGACCGAGGCAACATATCGTTTGGGGCTAAAAATCCTCATGATCAATTCCAAGACTGTTGGTGCTCTTCGTAGGTCTGCGAGAAATACTCCTCGTCCTGCGTAATGTAGAAATACAGGTCATCGGAGTCAGTCGGCTCAAGCGTGGCCTTGAGCGCCTCGAGCGACGGAGAGCAGATGGGCGTGGGCGGCAGGCCCTCGTGCTTGTAGGTGTTGTAGGGGCTATCGCTCTGCAGGTCGTCGGCGGTAACCTCGCCACCGGTGACATACATCATGGTCGCATCGCTGTTGAGATAACGCAGGCCATCAAGCTTGCCCGCCAGGCGGTTATAGAACACCGATGCCACATGCGCGCGCTGATCGGCGTTGAGACCCTCGCGCTCGACGATAGAAGCAAGGTTAACGATGTCGTAGTCCGACATCTCCACGCCGTAGCGCTCCTTGATCTTGGCCTCGCAGCCGGCAAAGTCGAGCGACTTGTACTCGGCCTTAAACTGGTCGAGCATCGCGCGAATCACATCATCTGCCGTGGGCGAATCGCCCAACGAATACGTCTTGGGGAACAGGAAGCCCTCAAGCGAATCATTTGCAGCATCTTTCAGGAAGCCATAGTCATTTACGTAGTAGGATGCCTTGGCCTGATTAAGGAAGTCTTCCTTAGAAATGCTGTCATAAGCCTGTGCCACACGGTCGGCTACCTGGTCAACGGTCAAACCCTCTGGAATCGTAAGCGTATTGGATCCGGCGTTGGGGCCTTCCATCAGCTGCTGGACGACCTTCGTCGCATCCATGAGCGTGGTAAACGAGTAGGTGCCGGGCTTGAGCGACATATCGGCGTTGAGTTTTTTGACCGCCGCGTAGTAATCCTTGGGGTTCTCGACGATATGATTCTCGGAGAGAATCGAGGCGATCGTATCACCCGAGGCGCCATCGGGAATCGTAATGGTGACCTGCTGACCAGCCGTGACCTTCGTATCCCCACCGGTAAAGAAGCCTTTGACGGCTGGCACGACAAAGAAGACGATCGCGACAAGGACGAGCACCGCCACCACGGCGCCGATAATCATGGTCACCGGGGAGCTTTTCTTTTGGACGCCGCGGCGGGCATGCGTGTTGTAGCTCGAACGCGTCGCGGGAGCCACACCGTGCGAGCCATGGGCGCGATGCGCATGAGATTGCGATTGAGGTACCTGCGCGCGTTGCGTAGGAGCCTGCTGCTTAAAGCGAGTGCCGCCAGTAGGCTGCGCCGAACGAGCAGTTGGCTGCTGAGTCGTTCGCTGGGCGGGGCGGGGCGCATGCGAGGAGGGCTGCGCCGGACGTGCAACAGGCTGAGCCGGACGCTGTGTCGGCTGCACAGGGCGCTGGCCTGCCTGGACTGGGCGCGACACGGGCTGCCCCTGGCGATTCGGCTGGCGCGGGTCGGAAGCGCTAGGCATGCTGAACCTCCTCGTATTTACGATCGAGCCACGTCTGCAAAAACAGGCTGGCGGCGATCATGTCAATCTTACCCCTCATCTGCTTTTCGTTGAGTCCCTGCTCGCGCAGGATGCGCTTGGCCTCTTGCGAGGACAGACGCTCGTCCTCAAACTCCAGCGGAAGATCGAGCTCGTCGGCAATCTTTTGCGCCACGGCGGCGACGCGCTCGGCCTGGGGGCCGGGCTCACCGGCCATGGTCAGGGGACGTCCGCTTACCAGAATGTCGGGCTCATAGTCCTCGACCAGGTAGCGAAACGTCTTGGCCATACCGGTGACCTCGGCAGCCGGGAGCACCTTGACGGGCATCGCCATCTTGCCATCACGGCTCGAGACGGCGATGCCAATCCTGGTCTCCCCTATGTCCAGTGCGAGCGCGACCACAGCGACTACTTAGGTTCTTAGGCGCCGAGCGCGGTCTTGGCGGCCGCGAGGGCATCGGCGATACCGGCGGCGTTCTTGCCACCGGCCTGGGCCATGTTGGGACGACCGCCACCGCGACCGTCGACCAGGCCCGCAATCTGCTTGATCACGTTACCGGCGTGGAAACCGGCCTTGACGGCATCGTCGGAGCCGGCGGCGAGCAGGGCCGGGGTGCCCTTCTCGGTCACGCTGGCGACGACGCAGGCGACGGGACCGGCGACCTTCTGGTGTACGGTGTCCCACACGTTACGCAGGTCAGCGGCCTCGAGACCCTGAAGCTCAGCGACAACGAGCTTGTAGCCGTCGAGCTCGACAGCGCCGTCGATGGCGCTGGAGATGGCATCGGAGGAGCCACCGGTGAGCGCCTTCTTGAGCTTGTTGGAAGTCTCGCGGAGCTCGGCCTGCAGGTTCTCCACACGGGCGGGGACCTCGTCGACGCGGCACTTGAGCGCAGCGGCAGCGGCGTCGACGAGCGCCAGGCGGTCGGCCATGTAGTCGAGCGCACCCTTGGAGGTCACGGCCTCGATACGACGGACGTTCGAGCCCGTGGAGGACTCGGAAATGATCTTGAACAGGCCGATCTCGGCAGCGTTGGCGGCATGCGTACCACCGCAGAGCTCGCGGGAGAACGGCTGGTCCTCCGCGCCCACGGAGACGACGCGGACGACGTCGCCGTACTTCTCGCCAAACAGGGCGACAGCACCGGCGGCCTTGGCCTCGTCGATGCCCATGACGCGGGTCACGACCGGCTTGGAAGCGAAGATCTGCTGGTTGACCAGGTCCTCGACAGCCTTGAGCTGCTCGGAAGACAGGGCCTCGAAGTGCGTGAAGTCAAAGCGCAGGTGCTCGGGCGTCACCAGCGAGCCGGCCTGGGAGACATGCTCGCCCAGGACCTGCTTAAGCGCGGCATCGAGCAGGTGCGTAGCGGTGTGGTTGCGGCGCAGGAAGCCACGGCGCTCGGCGTCGAGCGCGGCGGTCACGGTAGCGCCGACGGTCAGCGTGCCCTCGGCAACGTGTGCGACGTGGGCATACAGGCCGTTGTGGTTCTTGGTGTCGGCAACGGTCAGCACAACGCCCTCGGCGGAAAGCTCGCCGGCGTCGCCCTGCTGGCCACCCATCTCGGCGTAGAACGGGGTGCGGTCGAGCACGACCTCAACGTCCTCACCGGCGGCAGCGGACTCGACAGACTCGCCGTTGCGCACGATGGCGATAACCTTGGCACCCTCGATCACATCGTTGTCATAGCCGTCGAACTCGGTCGCGGCGACCTTGTCCGAAAGCTCGACCCACACGTCGTTGAAGCTGCCCCACGCGTCGCCCTTGGCGTTGGCGCGGGCGCGGGCCTTCTGGTCCTCCATGCAGGCGGTAAAGCCGTCCATGTCAACGTCGTGACCAGCGGTGCCGGCGATCTCGACGGTCAGGTCGATGGGGAAACCAAAGGTGTCGTGCAGCTTAAAGGCAACATCGCCCGGAAGGACAGCGCCCTCGGCGAGTGCGGCCAGGGCCTCGTCCAGGTAGACGCGGCCGTTGTCGAGCGTCGTGGAGAAGCGCTCCTCCTCGGAGGCAACGATACCCTTAACAAGTGCGACGTTCTTGAGCAGCTCGGGATAGGCCTCGCCCATCTGAGCGTTGACCTCGTCGATGAACTTGGTCAGGAAGGCACCCTCGATACCCAGCAGGCGGCCGTGGAACACGGCGCGACGGAGCAGGCGGCGCAGGACGTACTCGCGACCCTCGTTACCGGGCAGGATGCCGTCCGAGATCATGAAGTCGACGGCGCGGGAGTGGTCGGCGATGATGCGCAGGGAGCGGCTGGCGCCGGAGTAATCGTCGGCGACATAGGTCTTGCCGCTGATCTTCTCGCCCAGCTTGATGAGATGCTGCATCAGATCGCCGTCGTAGTTGGCGGTCTTGTGCTGCATGATAGCGGCCATGCGCTCCAGACCCATGCCCGTATCGAGGTTGCGGTGCGGCAGCTCCGGCATGGAGCCGTCCTCCTGGCGGTCGTACTGGGTAAACACGAGGTTCCAGAACTCCAGGAAGCGGTCGCAGTCGCAGCCGGGCTTGCAGTCGGGCTTACCGCAGCCGACCTCCTCGCCCATGTCAAAGTAGATCTCGGAGCACGGACCGCAGGGGCCGGTGGGGCCAGCGGCCCAGAAGTTGTCGTCCTCGCCCAGACGGGAGATGTGGTCCTCGGCAACGCCCAAGGAGCGCCACACGTCGTGAGTCTCGTCATCCTCGGTAAAGACGGTGAAGTACAGGCGGTCGAGCGGCAGCTTGAACTCCTTGGTGATGAGTTCAAAGGCCCAAGCGCAGGCCTGCTGCTTGGAGACGCCGCCAAAGGAGAAGTCACCGAGCATCTCGAAGAAGGACAGGTGACGGCCGTCCTCGCCGATGCAGTCGATATCGTTGGTGCGGACGCACTTCTGGCAGGAGATCGCGCCGATCTCCTTCATGGTCTTCTTGCCCTGGTAGTACTCCTTAAACTGGTTCATGCCGGCGTTGGCAAGCAGCAGCGAAGGATCGTCGGGGACGAGGGACGAAGAAGGATAGAGCTTAAGACCGCGCTCCTCAAAGAAGTTGAGGAACTTAGAGCGGATCTCGGCCGTAGTCATTGACGGGTAGTCAGCACTCATAGAGGGAATCTCCTCGGTTTCACATCGAAACAGTTCAAACGTAACGATATTACCATCCCACCGCCCCAGTGCAAAAAAGAGGG
>CAKUFT010000045.1 GCA_934650095.1 uncultured Collinsella sp. | reverse complement strand
CACGACCACCCCGAGATCACCGAATCGCTCGCCGGCTCGTTGGCCCGCGATAAAGCCGAGCACGCCGAAACCGAGCGAGAAGTCGCCCAGCTCGAGGCCACCGAGGACGCGGTGCGCGAGCGTACCCGCGACTCACGCATCAAATTCACCGGCGCCATCGCTTGCATCATCGCCGCAATCCTGGTGATCATCCTGGTCTGGCTGTTCGCGAACAAGTAAGCCACTCCCCAACGACTACAAGGAGTGTCCCCAGGTGCCGGCACAAAAGGAACGTCCCCAAGTGCCACATTGACAGCCAAGGCAACGCCGATGTTTTGGCACCGACAGCGAAAACCCGCCAGAGCGAGCAAGGTGCCTTGAAACAAGGCGGCATTGACCTTCTGGTCATACCGCCGAAGTTGAAAGGCAGATTGCCGCTCTGGCGGGTTTGCAGCGTCAACTGGTTACGTGGTTTGGTAAAACCGCGTAACTACAAAGGTCGCGCCCTTGAAGTTGAACGTCAGATTGCCGCTTAGGGGCGTTTGCAGCGTCGGCCGGTTACGGCGTTTGGTAAAACGCCGTAACCTACTGAATGAGCATTGCGTCGCCAAAGCTGAAGAAGCGGTAGCGCTCCTCGATGGCGGCGGCGTAGGCATCCATGATCTGGTCGCGAGTGGCAAGCGCACTCACGAGCATCATGAGCGTGGAGCGCGGCACGTGGAAGTTCGTGATGAGCGCATCGACCACGTGATAGGTCGAACCGGGCATGAGGTAGAGCTGCGTCGTGGCGTTCTCGCGCACCACGATGTCACCGCGACCGAGCGTGTCGGCCCCGTCCTCACGGCCCTCAAAATAGCGCGCCGTCACGGCCGGGTCAGCCACCGGCGCGTCCGCATCAAACGCGCTCTCGAGCGAGCGCACCGCGGTGGTACCGACGGCAATCACGCGATGTCCCTCGGCCTTGGCCTTGTGCACGGCGTCGACCACCTCCTGCGACACGTGGTAACGCTCGGTGTGCATCACGTGCTGTGTGGGGTCGTCCTCCTCCACCAGACGGAAGGTATCGATGCCGACCTCGAGCTCGACGGCAGCAAACTTCGCACCCTTGGCCTCGATGGCAGCCATCAGCTCGGGCGTGAAGTGCAGACCCGCCGTGGGGGCAGCAGCCGAGTGCTCCTCCTTCATGGCGTACACGGTCTGATACTTCTCGGGGTCGCCCTCGTAGTCGGTAATGTAGGGCGGCAGCGGCACATGGCCGGCGGCGTGGATAGCCTCGTCGAGCGTACGCGGCTCGCCGGCGGCATTGCAACCGGCCGGCTCAAAGCGCACCAGACGGCCGCCGCGGCTATCGGTGACAAAGTCGACGATCTCGGCCGTCAGCACCACGGGAGCCCCCTCGGGCGCATGGGCGCCACCGGCGCGATACTCAATCTGAGCGCCGGGCTTGAGGCGCTTGCCCGGCTTGACCAGGCACTCCCAAACATGACCCAGCGGATCCACGTCCTCGCGGCGCTTGAGCAGCAGCGTCTCGACCACGCCGCCCGAGCCGGCCTTGCGGCCGATCAGGCGGGCCGGCATCACGCGCGTCTGGTTGATGACGAGTACGTCACCCGGCTCGATGTAGTCGATAACGTCACGGAAGATGCGGTGCTCGACGGTGCCGCCGTGCTCCAGCGGCATTCCAGCCTCGGAACCCTTGCGGTCCACCACCAGCAGACGGCAGGAATCGCGCGGCTCGGCGGGAGCCTGGGCGATGAGCTCTTCGGGCAGGTTGTAATCAAAATCATCGGTACGCATTGACACGTCAGATTCTCCTTATATAGCTAAAGTCCGCCCTACATCCTAGCAGGCTGTCGGCCCAAGTGAGCTAATTTTTGGCGGCTTTGCGCTCGTCGCGGATGCGGGCTCGGTCCATGGCCGCCTCAACAGCAGAGAAGCGACAGCCGCAGTAGTTCTGTCGATACATGCCCAACTCGCGCGAACGGCGCGTGGCCTCGGGATAGTACGGGCGAAAATCGCGAATCACCGGCGTAAGTCCACGCGCCTCCGCTAAGCGCTCAAGCACGTCATTGCAGGTGTCGAACAGCTGATACGGCGAGACGGCGAGCGTCGTGCCCACGCACTCAAATCCACGCTCCTCGGCAACTCGGCACGTCTCGGCCAGACGAAGGGCATAGCACGTGCGACAGCGACGAGGGCGATCGGCTCCCAGCGGGGCCACACCGACCTCCCAACGCTCGCGGTCCTCCCCCGCCTCGATGAGCTCGATGCCACCGTCGGCACACCAACGGCGCAGCTCGTCCAAGCGGCGTTGCCATTCATCGCGTGGCTGAATATTGGGGTTGGTCCAGCAAATCGTGGGCTCAAACCCCTCCTCGCGCAGCAAGCGAACCGGCTCAAGCGAGCACGGCGCACAGCAAGCATGCAGCAGCAACGGCTTCATCGACATCTCCTCTCCCACAATGATTTTTTAATCCCCGTCCCAGAAAAATCATCGCGTCTACTTCCCAAAAAAGCGCACGCCAAAGGATGTGTCCTCGCAGGCGACAATGCGGCGGTCGCGCAGGATGGTCCGCACGTAATACCAATCGCCCACACAGCCCGACAAGTGCAGACCAGCCGCCAGGTAGCACAGCAGCGGATAGCCCGAAAACGCAAACCCCAGGGCAAACGCTGCCGTCAAAAAGACCGTGGGCGCCAGGCAAATGGCCATGTAACGCCGACGCGAATACACAACGCCCTCGGCGCAGGCATAGATCATCGCAGTCTCGCGATTCGCCCCAAAAGTCACGTGCGCACCGGCAGGCGCCAGCAGCTTAAAAAACACCGCGTGCACCAGCTCGTGCACGGCAAATGACGCCGCCGAAACCGCACCCAAGCCGACTATCCAGCCCAAGACGGCCATCCAGCCGCCCGCGTCGGCCGCATCCAGGTCCGCGGGCCCGCCCAGCAGCATAAACACCGGCACCAGGCACATGGCAAATGCGCCAAGCACTGCCATCCCCCACACGAAGCAGGCGTGCAGAAAATCCTCGTCCTCAAACGCATGTATGTTGGAAATCTCATTCATAGCATCCTAGAATAGCGCCCCTGCCACGCACCCGCCCGCATGTGCGATAATGTCGAACGATATGCACGAATTGACCACTGCGCCGCCGAGCCTCGCGCCCGGCCGCGCTCTCACCATATGCGAAGGAGTCCCATGGCATCCAAATACTCCATGAACGACCGCCCCAGCTGGCCGCGCCGCGCCATCGTCACCGCTGGCGAGCCCTATGGCAACAAGGGCCTGCACTTTGGCCACGTTGGTGGCGTCTTTGTCCCCGCCGACTTCTTCGCCCGCTTCCTGCGCGATCGCCTGGGCCGCGAGAACGTGATCTTCACCTCGGGCACCGACTGCTACGGCTCGCCCATCATGGAGAGCTACCGCAAGCTCAAGGAGAACGAGGGCTACGACAAGTCCATTAGCGAGTACGTCGAGTCCAATCACTCCCGCCAGGCCGCGACCCTCAACAACTACAACATCAGCTGTGACATCTACGGCGGCTCGGGCCTTGAGCCGGCCGTCCAGATCCACAACGAGGTGACCGCCGAGATTATCGAACGCCTGCACGAGCAGGGCACCATCTCCAAGCGCTCCACGCTGCAGTTCTACGATGCCAAGGCCGGCACGTTCCTCAACGGCCGCCAGGTCATCGGCCGCTGCCCCATCCAGGGTTGCAAGTCCGAGAAGGCCTATGCCGACGAGTGCGACCTGGGCCATCAGTTTGAGCCCGAGGAGCTCATCGCGCCCAAGAGCCAGCTCACCGGCGAGGTGCCCGAGCTGCGCCCGGTCGACAACCTCTACTTCGACCTGCCCGCCTACCTCGACTTTATGAAGACCTACACCGCCAAGCTCGCCCAGAACCCGCAGGTTCGCTCCGTGGTCTCCAAGACCATGGAGGAGTGGCTGCTGCCGGCTCAGCTCTACATTCAGAACAAGTTCCGCGAGGCCTTCGACGCCGTCGAGGACCAGCTCCCCGAGCACACCGTGCTGGAGCCCGAGGGCAACAAGAGCAGCTTTACCGTCACCTTCCCCAGCTGGAAGGAGCGCGACGACGCCCACGCGGTGCTCGCCAACGGCGGCGTGCGCTTCCGCAGCGGCAAGGCGCTCGTGCCCTTCCGCATCACCGGCAACATCGACTGGGGCGTCCCGGTGCCCCAGGTCGACGGCGTTTCCGACGTCACCTGCTGGTGCTGGCCCGAGAGCCTGTGGGCGCCCATCAGCTACACCCGCACCGTGCTCGCGCGCGACGCCAAGGCCGCCGGCGTGACCGAGGGCGTCGCCGCCCAGGATGCCGCCCTCATGGGCGAGCCCGCCGCCGATTCCACGCAGGTGCCCGCGCCCGCCTATCAGCACAGCTCGCTCGACTGGCGCGACTGGTGGTGCTCGGACGACGCGCAGATCTACCAGTTCATCGGCCAGGACAACATCTACTTCTACTGCATCGCGCAGACCGCCATGTGGGAGGCCCTGGGTTGGGACCTTACGCAGAGCACTGTCAGTGCCTGTTACCACCTGCTCTACATGGGCAAAAAGGCCAGCTCGTCCTCGCAGACGCCTCCCCCGCCGGCCGACGACCTGCTCAACCACTACACCTGCGAGCAGATGCGCGCGCACTGGCTGTCGCTCGGCCTGTCCGAAAAGCCGGTGAGCTTTAGCCCCAAGGCATACGACACGCGCGTAACCGGCAAGGACAAGGACGGCAACGAGGTGCGCGCCTGCGACGACAAGCGCGTCATCGACCCGGCCCTCAAGGAGAGCGCCCTTTTGACTGGCGTGTTCAACCGCCTGGCCCGCAGCTGCTTCTACGGCGTTGCCGTCAAGGAGGGCGACGAGAGCCCCTACCGCAACGGTTGCATCCCCGCCGGCGCCGCCTCCTCTAGCGTGGTCGAGGCCGCCCAGCAGGCTGCCCTTGCCTTTGAGCAGGCCATGTACAAGTTCGAGACGCACCGCGCGCTCGCCGTGTGCGATGACTACCTGCGCGCCGCCAACAAGCGCTGGAGCGACGCCTCCAAGGCCGCCAACAAGCTCGAGGGCGAGGCGGCCAACACCGCGATGACGCAGGCCCTCGTCGACGCCTTTACCGAGCTGCGCGTGGCGACCGTCCTGATGCACGGCATCGTGCCGGCCGGCTGTGAGCTCATCTGCGAGTACTTCGACGTCGACCCGGTCGCGTTCTTTAGCTGGGACAACATCTTTACTTCCACGGACGAGTTCGTGGAGAGCCTGGGCGAGAAGCCCGGCGAGCACCGTGTGAAGCCGCTGCCCCCGCGCTTCGACTTCTTCAGCAAGCACGAGAGCCAGTACTAAAGCACTCGACATGTAATGGAATGGGAAGGAAAGACGGATGTCCAAGCCGCGTCGTCGTAAGCAGAAAAAGCAGGTCAAGGCCGAGCTCAGGCTCAGGCAGTTTACTGCTACCGAGCTTTCCGACCAGCTTGCCACCCTTCCTTGCGCCGCCGACCTGCCGCGCTTTATGGTCGACACGGTCGCCGGCGCCTATGCCGCGGCTGATGCCGAGCTTATGATCGAGGGCTTCGGCGCCGCGAGCGAACGCCCGGTCACCCTGCGCACTAACACGCTCAAGGCGACCGCCGGGGACATCGCCGCCGCACTCGACGAGGCCGGTATCGCCCACTGCCCCGTCGCATGGTATCCGGATGCCTTCATCCTGCCCGAGGCCCAGGTTTCCGACCTGTGGGACCTCGACATCTACCGCGACGGCAAAATCTACCTGCAGAGTCTGTCGTCTATGATGCCCCCGTTGGTCCTGGGCGCCCGGGCTGGCGAGGACATCCTGGACATGTGCGCGGCCCCTGGCGGCAAGACGACGCAAATCGCCGCCCTCACGCAGGGCCAGGCACACCTCACCGCCTGCGAGATGAGCATCCCTCGCGCCGAGAAGCTCGAGTCCAATCTCCACCGTCAAGGCGTCAAAAACGTGCCCGTCATGCGCATCGACGCACGCGAGCTCGACGAGTTCTTCCGCTTTGACCGCATCCTGCTCGACGCCCCCTGCACCGGCACGGGCACCGTCATCAGCGGCAACGAGAAAAGCTTGCGCGGGCTGACTGAGCAGCTGCTTGGCAAGTGTGCCCGTTCGCAGCGCGCGCTTCTTGATCGCGCCATGGGTGCCCTCAAACCGGGCGGCACGCTGGTCTATTCCACTTGTTCGATCTTGCCGCAGGAAAACGAGGACGCCCTGCAAGAGGCCCTCGACAAGCACATGGACTGCGAGCTCATCCCCCTCGACGGCACGCCGAGCGAAAGCGAAGCGCGCCGCGCCCAGGAAGCAGGCGAGGAGCCGCGCGTCGAGTGCAACGCCCTCACCGAGGCCATCGCTGCCGGCCGCGTCTCGGCCATCGCCAACGACCTGCCCGGCACGCTCACCATTCCGCCCAGCCGCGACTTTGAGGGCTTCTACGTCGCCCTGATCCGAAAACGCAGCTAGCGCACGGACCAAAAACTCAACAAACTATCTCCGTGCGCGCTTGTCCTGCTGGTCACGGTGCCGCTTAAGCGCTTCGCGCTCCTTGCGCTCGGCCCTTTTGCCCTTAATGGCCGTGACCACAAAGTAGATGACCGCGGCGGCCACGATTGCGCCCACACACAGGCCAACCGAGCCCAACATTGCTGTCAATTCCATACCGCGTCACCTCTCTTTTAAACGGGACATTCAAGATAGCACCTCGACGCCCGCCACCACAGCTCCTTCACGTTCGCCAGCCCTTCAGTCTAACGGTGGGCGCAGCGGGGAAAAATCAACTCGTCAAACGATTTAGCATTCGCAACTCCGGCTGCATGTGCCGGCAACCATCACATAGAATCGAGCCTCCATGGATAACCTCAACGACCTCAACGAGCGCGTCGACGCCTTCGTCGGCACCAGCTCCTTCGACACGCCCGCCGCGGCAAACGACCAAGCCCCCATCGATGTGCCCGCCGAAGTTCACGAAGACATCGTCGCCTCGGTCGACTTCTCCGAGGTCGAGCTCGCCGACGAATTCACCGAGCCACAGGTAGCCGTCACCCCCAACGGGCTGCTCCCCATGGAGCCGCTTCCCATCGATGGGCGTCTGCGCAAAGCAGCCCTTCGCATGCCCGACGAGATCGAGGAGGCCAGCGGCTTCACGCTCTTCGGCCGCCGCATCAAGTCGCTCATCTACACCACCGACGTCGCGGTCATCCGCAACTCCAATGCCGATGCCGTCTTTGCCGTTTACCCCTTCACGCCGCAGCCTGCCATTACGCAGGCGCTGCTGACCGTCGCCGAGTGCCCGGTCTTCGTGGGCGTGGGCGGCGGCACCACGACCGGCAAGCGCTCCGTGCAGATGGCGGCCGTCTCCGAGATGCAGGGCGCGGCGGGCTGCGTCGTCAACTCCCCCGCCACTGCCGAGATGGTCGAGCACATCACCAACATGGCGGACATCCCTGTCATCGCCACGGTCGTGCGCTGCGACGACGATGCACATGCCAAGGTTCGCGCCGGAGCCAAGATCCTCAACATCGCCGCCGGTAAGAACACGCCTCAGGTCCTGCGAGAGCTGCGCGAGCACTATCCCAACCTGCCGCTCATCGCACCGGGCGGCAAGACGCCCGAGAGCATCCGCGAGACCATCGCGGCCGGCGCCAACGCCATCATCTGGACGCCGCCTTCGGCCCAGCAGCTGCAGACCGACATGATGCAGCGCTACCGCAAGATGAAAGAAGACGCCAC
>CAKUFT010000044.1 GCA_934650095.1 uncultured Collinsella sp. | reverse complement strand
TAGCCGGTCGGGCGCTCGCCCTCATCGGGGCCCGGCCAATCCTTGAGCGCGCCGGCCCACGCGAGCTCGTCAAACACGCGCGCGCAGTCCTCGGCACCGCTCACCACATGAAAACGCAGACGCTGAGCATTGGCGCCGCAGGGAGCCAGATGCGCCAACTCCGCGAGCTCGAGCAAAAACTCGCGCGGCACGCGCATGGACTCGTCAAAGCGGCGGCACGTGCGGGCGCGACGGACCAGCGCATCAAACGCTTCCAGACCGAGCTTTTCGCAACCCTGCTTTGCCATCGACTCGGCGCTCGACGGCACTGCGGGAACTGCTTCGTTCATAGGGACCCCCAATAACAGCCAATTGTCCTTAGGAAAATCTAACCTAAAACGTAGGCAATAACGTTCAGCGACGCAATGTTCCACAACTGTTGAATAGTCCCCATCAAAACGGGAACAAAGGTAACAATTCGGGAATGTGGGGCGGCAATTCGCCCTTCCCGCCACACGCAGTGGCGCCCTTGGGCGATACTTGTTGCAGTACTTTTGGCGTACGCCGCACGGAAAGCAATGAACGCGACGTGCACCGCACGGAAAGGAGACATCATGGGCATCTTTAAGAACGATGACCAAAAATCGAGTCAGTTTGGATTTGACGAGAAGAGCATGGCGGGCAAGGCCGTCAAGGCCGTGCGCTGGATCTACGCCATCACCGGCGTCATCGCACTCCTCGCCGGCATCGCACTGCTTTTTGCACCCGCCAAATCCCTCGTCTTTTTGACGACCGTCCTGGGCTTTTACTTTGTAATCACCGCCGCCATCAGGCTGTTTACTGCCATTTTTGAGCCGCTGCTGCCCACCGGTTGGCGTGTGACGAGCATCATCTCCAACCTGCTCATCATCCTGGGCGGTGTGATAATCCTGCGCAATCAGGCGTTCTCGACCGCGACCCTCACTACGCTCGTGGTGGTCGTTGCCGGCTTTGGCTGGATTGTCGAGGGTGTCATGTCGATTCTGGAGTCCGAGCTTTCGTCCAACCGAGCCCTCGCCATCCTGAGCGGCGCGCTCTCCATCATCGCGGGCATGTTCGTGTTTATCTATCCGCTGTGGTCGGCCAAGATGCTCGTCATCTTTAGCGGCGCTGCGCTGTTGGTGTTTGGCGTGACGTTGATTGTCCGCGCCATTCAATTTGGCAAACTGGTGCACTAGATGCCGCGAACGCTTTTTATTGACGCTGACGCCTGCCCGGTCACGCGCGAGTCAATCGACTGCGCGCGACGGGCGGGCGTCGCCGTTGTTATCGCCGGAAACAGCACGCAGAACCTGGAACGTCACATTCGCCGCGACGATCCGCGCGATGCCGAGCACGCACGACGCGGCTTTTGGGTCTCGACGCTTGACGTAAGCGTGGGCGCCGATAGCGCCGACTTTGCCATTGTCGAGCGCCTGCAGGCGGGCGACGTGGTCGTGACGCAGGACATTGGCCTGGCGAGCATGGTGCTCGGACGCGACGCCGCCGCCATCGGCGTTCGCGGGCGCGTCTACGATAAGGCGACCATCGACATGCAGCTGTTTATCCGCCACGAAGAAAAGAAAGCGCGCCGCGCCGGCGGACGCACTCGCGGACCGGCGGCCTTCACCAGCGAGGACCGAGCTCGCTTTAAGCGCAACCTCACCGAGCTGCTGCGCTAAAACAAAAGGGTAGATTTTTGGGACATGCCCAGAAATCTACCCTTTTTCGTTTTAACTCACGACCAAAGCATAGGCCGTGGCGATGGGTTTAATGGCCTATCCCAGATATCTACCTAGAGGCCAAAGGCGGACAGGACGAGGCCCCAACCGGCGCCGATGACGTACATCATGACTAGGAACAGGGCGTTTTCGCGGGCGCTGCGATTGGTACGGAACAGCACCAGGTAGCCCACGCCGGCGGAAATGAGCGTTCCGGCGAGCATCGGGGCCAGCTGCAGCGCACCTTCGAGGTACAGCTGTGTAATGACGACGCTGGCAGAGCAGTTGGGGATCAGACCAACAAGTGCCGAGCCCAGAACAGCGAGCGTCTCATTACCGCGCAGAAACTGCTCGATCACAGACTCACCAAAGGTCTCGAGCACGGCGACCAGAATCAGCGTCACCAGGAAAATGAATACCGAGACCTGCACGGTGTGCGAGATCGCGCTGCGGATAATCGACAGGACGGGCGCACCCTCGTGGGAGTGGCCATGATCGTGGCCGTGGTGGTGTTCGCGCTCGTCCGCGTGACCGTGGTCATGGTGGTGCTCATGTCCATGCCCATGCCCGTGCTCACCCTCATCCTCGTCGCAGCCGCAATGGTCGCGCTCGCAAAGCTCGTGGATGTGGTCGGCACTCACGCCCGCCTCTGCCACCTCGTCGATGATGTCGCCACCGGTGTGGTCATCGTGCGCACAGTTTACGTGCGCCGAATTGACAGCGGTCCCCAGCACGGTGCGACGGATCGCGGCATGAGCGCGGGCGTTACGGCGCAACCCGCGAATGGCAGCGTCCGTGATAAAGCCCGTGACCAACGCGATAAGCGCCTTCGATGCCAGCAGCATCGCCATGGTCTGCACGGGAACCTGCTCGGCAAGCAAGAGTGGCAGCATCTCATCGGAAGTGGAAAGGAACACCGCCACCAGCGTGCCCAGCGTCACGACGCGACCGGCGTACAGCGTCGCCGCCATTGCCGAAAAGCCGCACTGCGGCACCATGCCCAACAACGAGCCAACCACGGGGCCCGCGGCACCAGCGCGCTTGATGGCGCCGTTAACGCGGTCGCCCGCGACGTGTTCCAGGGTCTCGAGGGCCAGATACGTCACCAACAAAAACGGCACCAGCGACAGCGTGTCCTTGCCGGCGTCGAGCAAAATATCAATCAGCAAATCCATGACGGATGGAACCTTTCGTGTCTTTCGGCAGCATTGTAAAAGTCCTAGCGGTCAACTAGGGTATTGTAGTTGACCTAGGCGTGGTGCCAATAGTTGCCCATGGCAAACTATCATCTCGCCATAACTCAGTAACCCCGAGCCGCGCGACGCGGCCCGTCCAAGGAGCAGCCTATGAACGTTTCGCAAGCACTCGAATACGAACGCCAACCGTTTATCCCCATGTTTATCTATGGCGATCACGGCGCCATGGAGTCCGAGCGCCAGAAGGGCGAAGAGGCCCTCAAGGTACTCGAGACCGAGTACTTTACCGCCGAGGGCGACCCCGGCTTCGACTTTGCCACCGTGCGCGACCTGGCCGACCGCAACCGCGACCTTTGCGACCAGATTGGCGAGGCACGCCTGCGCAACGTGACGCCCGCGACGCTTTCGCGCGGCCTGTCCGATTCCGACACCTGCGCCGCCATCGGCAAGATGCAAAAGCGCACCACCGCGTCCGTTATGCGCGAGATCCGCGGTGACCGCGACGCACTCGGCGTGGCCTACGCCCGCAAGCCCATCCAGGGCACCGTGCTCGGTATCGACATCGAGACCACCGGTCGTGCACCCGAACGCGGTTATATCATCAACGTCGGCTGGGAGATCATGGAGCTCACTAGCGACGCCGTCCCGCACGACGCCGAGGTACACTACTGCGGCCTGCCCGATATCTACCGCGGCGAGGATGTGCCGCTGTCGAATATCCACCACATTACCTGGGACGACATCGACGACAAAACGCCCTTCCGCGAGAACAAGGAGCTGCAAAAGCAGCTGCTCAAGCTTATGAAGAAGTACCCGTACATGGCGCACAACGCCGCCTTTGAGGACAGCTGGTTCAAGATTCACCTGGACGGTTACGCCGAGGCACGCCGCGCCGGCAAGATCATCGTCATCGACTCGCGCCAGATCTGCCGCAGCCTGGATGCCGACGTCCGCTCGCTCCCCCGCGAGTCCGCCCCCGCCGCACTCGAGAACTGGGCGCGCCGCCGCGGAACCCTCGCCGCCGACGCCAACGAGCAGCATCTGGGTCTGGACGACACCGACCTCATGCTCCGCACGGTACAGGCCGAGTTCAACCTCAAGAACCTATTCGCGAAATAGCAACGCCTGCGACAAACACTGCTTGCTCACGAGCGGCCTCGCAGCGGGAAACACCGCAGCGGGGCCGCCCTACGTTCCACAGATAGATCTGCCATCACAAATTCTGAACCCTCATTTTGAACGATTTCGGCCAATTCCCGACACGTAATTCGTTGTCGGATGATGATGCATCGATATCAAATGTGCAGCAATTGAGTATTTATATGCCATAGCTAAGCTGCGAGAACATTGATTTTAGGCGTGCCAACCCATAATTGCGTCAAGCTTTTGGACAGCATTTGGTTAGGCCCCTAAAACGACTTTCCCACTCAGCGCCATCAACACGGCATTAGCTGACACGATATATACCATGAGTATCGTATTGTCACATACCACTGCAAAAGCGGTCTACCAGGCCGCGCATTCGGCGTCTGCGAAAGACACCGAGCCCTGTAACCCTGCCGCGATTTACGGATCATGTCCCACCGGAACGCTCCTTGACGCAGCCGCAGAATGGCTCACCAAACACGATGTTTCCCTTGACGCAAATGATTGCCTCGAGGTAATGGTGTTTGATCGCAGGAATGCGCGCTATGCAATGAACTGTCAATGCCACGTTTCGTCAAAACGATTCTCGAACTCACGCTTTATAGAGCTCAAAGATAGCATCTTCATTGTTGGCGTTGAGCTTTGCGCACTTCAGGCCGCCACCTATCTCCCTTTTCGCGAACTGGTGGAGTACTACTTTGAATTGTGCGGCGCTTACTCCCTTGGAACCGGCTCTTCCACCTCGTATAACGAGCGTTTCGCGCTCACCTCGACCGAAAGGTTAAAACAGTTCTTTAATTCCATTACCAGATGCGACGGTCTGGCCCTTGCCCGAAAGGCGATCCAATGTGTGCGCGACGGATGCCGGTCTCCTATGGAAACGGCCTTTGTCATGATGCTAACGCTGCCTAAAAGCGAAGGAGGGCTTGGTATTAAGGGAATTGAGACCGATTACGAGGTGCAGGTCACCGCCGCCGCAAAGAATCTCACGAGACGCAATAAGTTCTTTATGGATGCGTATCTAAAAAAATCTCGCACAGACATTGAATACAACGGGTTTTATCATGACGCGGAAGAAGACCGCGCCATCGATGAGGAGCGCAAGAATGCGCTTGCGTCCATGGGATACGGAATCATCACCGTCAGCCGCCATTCCTTTATGCACGCCAGTGCTTTCGTTAGGGTTATGGAGGCGATTCAGCGAAAAGAAGGCATTCGCCCTTCACGCCTGCCAAAGGACTTTAAAATCATGCAAGAGGATTTGAGACAGTTTGTGCTCAGAAGGTTTATAAAGGAGAAAAAGCGAATCCAGAAGCAACTTTGTCAGGATTCCGAAGAACGCCAACGAATCGACCTTGAAAAAGCGATGCTCGAAGGCATCACGCTGGATGACCCAACGATTAACGAAGCCCCGGCAATCGATGACATGCAAACTGCGGAACCCGACAGCCCCTCGTGCGCACAAAGAAGCGGCCGCACGCCCGAGGGCAGGGTCTTCGGGGCCGGAAACAAGCCCGACTAACAAGGTGGGTACCCTAACGGCGTGCAAAATTTCGAGTATTCAGCAGGGCCGGGCATCCATCACCCCCGAGTGGATCCAAATGTGAAGCGAAATCGCTCTTGGATGGGTACATTAGGCAACATTTGAGGAAGAACCTATCTGTTTACCGCCCTTGGATAACTCTTGAACGGCATAATTTGGCCTACAGCAGATTAACAGACCCCCTAGCGTTGCAGAATACTCCAATTTCTGCACGGCGCAAGGGCACCCACCTTGGCGTCGACTATCAAAACCGCTCGGCCAGATCCCGTTTGACCGTATTTTCCGATCATTAATACGACAAATGAGCTAAATGATATTGACATATGAACATGCGCTCATATACTCGGAAGTAAGTTATATGAGCGCATGTTCATATGAAAGGATATTGCAATGAGCGACCACGTTGATGAAGCAAAGTGCGGCAGCGATGCCGTCGACACCGTTGTCCCCACCACTTGCTCGCCCGAGGACCTGCCCGACGAGGAGCTGCTGTACGACCTGGCAGACCTGTTCAAGGTCTTCAGCGACACCACGCGCATCAAGATTCTCTATGCCCTCATGGGCCGCGAGCTGTGCGTGGCAGACATCGCCGAAGCAACCGAGACATCGCAGTCCGCAGTCTCGCACCAGCTGCGCACGCTCAAGCAATCGCACCTGGTCAAATTCCGCCGCGACGGCCGCAACATCCTCTACTCACTCGCCGACGACCACGTCTACACCATGCTCAACCAGGGCATGAGCCACATCTGCGAATAGCAGACAACCACGGTACCAGCGCGGCCGGCACCCAGGCCGCTAACACAGGGAAAGGAACCCATCATGAAAAAGCAGTTCAAGCTCGACGAGATCGACTGCGCCAACTGCGCGCGCGAGCTTCAGGACGAACTGGCTAAGCTCGAGGGCGTCAAGTCCGTGTCGGTCAACTTTATGACCCAGAAGCTGACGCTCGAGGCCGACGACGCCGAGTTCGACGAGGTCCTGGACCGTGTCGTTGAGTTCACCGCCGACGCCGAGCCCGACTGCGAGATTATCCTCTAGTCCGCACACGTGCCAACCTGCAAGGCCGCGCTTGCCGCGGCCTTTGCTCGCGATATTATATGAGCGAGTGTTCACACATTCAAATGGGAGGTTTGAATCATGGCGACCGCCGACCCCAAAAAGAAAAAGAAGAAGCGCAAGAAGAAAGAGTCCCTCGAGCATAAGCGCAATCGCATCCTGGTGGCGCTGGGCATCTTTGCTGTGGTATACGCCCTCGAGGAGCTTGGCGCCCTGACCGCAATGTTCGGCGAACCGGGCGACATCTACGCCAGTTTCGTGCTGTTCCTCGTGCCGTTTTTAATCGGCGGCTATGATGTCCTTCAAAAGGCGTTTAACAACATCCGCCGCGGCAAGGCCTTCGACGAAAGCTTCCTCATGGTCGTCGCAACCATCGGCGCGTTTGCCATGGTACTCTTCCCCGACACCGACCCGCACATGGCCGAGGGCGCCGCCGTCATGCTGTTCTACCAGGTCGGAGAGCTGTTCCAGGCATATGCCGTGGGCAAGAGCCGCAAATCGATCAGCGCCATGATGGACATCGCGCCCGATTACGCCAACGTCGAGCAGCCCGACGGCACGCTCGAGCAAGTCTTCCCCGATGACATCGCCGTCGGCACTGTCATCGTCGTCAAGCCCGGCGAGCGCGTGCCTATCGACGGCGTCATCGTCGAGGGCGAGACGCAGCTCGACACCGCTGCCCTCACCGGCGAATCGGTCCCCCGCCCCGCCAAGTCCGGCGACGATATCATCAGCGGCTGCATCAACATGACGGGTCTCATCCACGTGCGCACCACCAAGCCCTTTGGCGAGTCCACCGTCGCACGCGTCCTGGAGCTCGTGGAAAACGCCAGCGAGAAGAAGGCACGCACCGAGAATTTCATCACGCGCTTCGCACGCGTGTACACGCCCGCCGTCACCGGCGCCGCTGCGGTGCTCGCGCTCGGCGGCGGTCTGATCACCGGCGCCTGGTCCGACTGGATCCTGCGCGGCCTGACCTTCCTCGTCGTCAGCTGCCCGTGCGCCCTCGTTATCAGCGTGCCGCTGAGCTTCTTTGGCGGCATTGGCGGTGCGTCCAAGCTGGGCGTTCTCATCAAGGGCTCAAACTACCTCGAGACGCTTGCCGACGTAGACACCGTCGTCTTTGACAAGACCGGCACTCTCACCAACGGCACGTTCTCGGTCGTCGCGGTACATCCCGAGGCTGGCTTTACCGAGCAGTCGCTGCTCGAGGTCGCAGCCCTAGCCGAGTCGTTCTCCGACCACCCCATCGCGCAGTCGGTGCGCGCCGCCTACCAGGGCGAGGTCGACCCCAAGCGCGTGAGCGACTCCGCCAACGACGCGGGCCACGGCGTAACGGCAACCATCGACGGCAAGCACGTCGTCGTCGGCAACGCCAAGATGCTCGCCGCGGCCGGAGTCGACGCTCCCAGTTGCAAGGTCGTCGGCACGATCCTGCACGTGCTGGTCGATGGCACGTACGCAGGTCACATCGTGATTGCCGACACTGTTAAGGCCGATACCGAGCAGACGATCCGCGACCTGCACGCCGCGGGCGTCAAGCACACCGTTATGCTCACGGGCGACCGCGAGGAAGTGGCGGCCGCAGTGGCCAAGCAGCTCGGTCTTGATGAGTTCCATGCGCAGCTGCTGCCGGGCGACAAGGTCGAGCGCGTCGAGGCGCTGCTTTCGGCCGAGAGCGGCAAGGGCAAGCTCGCCTTTGTCGGCGATGGCATCAACGACGCACCTGTGCTCACGCGCGCCGACGTCGGTATCGCCATGGGCGCGATGGGTTCGGACGCCGCGATTGAGGCCGCCGACGTCGTGCTCATGGACGACAAGCCGTCCAACATCGCCCGCGCTATCCGTGTGGCGCGCAAGACCATGACGATTGTCTGGCAGAACATCATCTTTGCGCTGGGCATTAAGCTGCTGATTCTGGTGCTTGCGGCGCTCGGCATCGCCAACATGTGGCTCGCCGTGTTCGGCGACGTAGGCGTGGCGATCATCGCCATTCTGAACGCCATGCGCGCGATGGGTGTCAAGAACCTGTAGCTTGTACTCGAACGGTCCCGGCAGGGATGTCCCCTCCAAAACGTCCTCGGCAAATGTGGCCCCGTTGTCCTGCTCCTACGGAGCTATGGACAACGGGGCCACTTGCCTGACGCTCCTATTTGGCAAGGCCTTTTTTGGAATTCATTTTTCGCTCCGCCTCGAAGGCCTGCCTGTCCCAATCG
>CAKUFT010000043.1 GCA_934650095.1 uncultured Collinsella sp. | reverse complement strand
TTCCAGGATTGCATGGGCCAGACCGAGCTCTGCCACCTGCTGGAGCACGTGACGGTCGAGCTCATGAACGAGACCGGTCTCGCCGGCAGCATCTCGTGCGGTCGCACGCGCGTGAGCGAGCATGACGAGCGTGTCTTTGAGGTTGAGCTTTCGTGTCCCGACGACGCGTTGGCCATTGGCGCGCTGTCGTCGGCGACCTTTATGATGGACTGGGCGTACCTGCACGCCGATCAGCCGGCCCCCGATGTGGACGGCACGGTCGCGGGCCTGCGCAACCTGGTGCTGGGCATGCGTGCCGAGGCCGAGGGCAAGGATCCGCACGAGGCCGTCGCCGCCGCGAACGGCGAGGACGTGGCGGAGGATGCGCCCGAGGGCGACGCTCCTGCCGCCGACGCCGCCGAGCCTGTTGTCGATGCCACCGCCGAGCCTGTTTCCGCCGAGCCGCAGGGTGTCCCCAGCTTTGACGACGAGCCGCAGATGGCAATCGATACCGAGGGCGCGGTCGCCGAGAACCACGAGGCCCCCGCTGCCGTCTTTGGCGGCGCGGCAACGGCTCCGTCCGGCTCGGCACACGAGGGCAGCCTGCCGCTCGTGGACGGTGCCGGTGAGGACCCGGCCGCCACGATGGCCATGCCCACCATGCCCCAGGAGTAGGTTCACTCGCTTATCGCCATCATGTACCTGCGCTTTTACCGTACGCAGATGAGCGGAACGGCAAGTGTTGCGCTGCGGGTATAATGGACAGCATTCAAACGGTGGGCATTGAGGTGCCCGCAGGAGAGGAATGATCATGGGAAAGACTTTCAGCTTTGTCTCCGGTGCGCTCTTTGGTGCTGCCGCCGGCGCTATTATCGGCGTTGCTCTGGCCCCGCGCTCGGGTGCCGAGACCCGCGCCATGGCCGCTGATATCGCCAACGATGCCTGGGACAACATGCGTGACACCTACGAGCACAGTGCCGAGGAGGCTCGTGCCGCGGTCAACGACTTTGGTCCGATGGTCGACGCCAAGACCGATGACCTGCGCGCCAAGGTCGACCTGGCCCGTGAGCGCATGGACCAGCTTCGCGAGCAGCTCAACGACGCCATCTCGGGCGGCAACGTGACGCCCGCTGCCGACGTCGTGGTCGAGAACGCCACCGAGGTCGATACCGAGGCCACGGAGCCCTCGACCGAGGCATAATGCGCGCAGGGGATTTTGTCGGCGTCAAGGTTTATCGCAAACCTGCCGAAGACAAGCGCACCAAAAAGGACGGCACGCCGCGCAGCCCTAAAAAGCTCGGCAAGATTCACTTTCCCGTCTTTACCCCGGGCGGCACGCGCGTGGTGGGCTTTATGGTCCGCCAGTCCGATATCGCGGGTATGATCGAGCGCCCCGACCGCTTTGTGGCGCTCGATGCCATTGGCGTCTATGAGGGTGCTGTTGCGGTCGACGACGTCAAGGGCACCTACGATGCCGCCGCGGCCAAGCGCCTCGATATCAACCTGGACGATTGCATCATCTGGGTCGGCATGGACGTGCGCACGGAATCGGGCGACGTCGTGGGCTATTGCTCGGACGTTGAGTTTAAGCCACGCTCGGGTATCGTGCAGGCGTTCTATGTGACCGCCGGCGCCGCTTCGAGCATGCTGGTGGGCGACACGCAGGTGCCGCCGACGATGCTGCGCGGCTACGAGAACGGCGCGATGATCGTTTCGGACGAGGTCAAGGCGCTCGGGTATTCGGGCGGTGCGGCCGCCAAGGCTGCCGAGGCCAGTGTCGTGGTGGGCGATAAGGTCAAAAAGGGCGCCAAGGTGCTCGATGACAAGGGATCGGTTGCCGTGGACAAGGGCAGTCGCGCGCTGGGCAAGCAGCTCGGCAAGACGCGCGGCATGTTCAAGGCCTTTAAGGACGAATACCAAAAGGCGAGCGGAGGCTCGTCGAAAGCTAAAAAATAGCGACGTACCAAACGATGGGAGGCAAGCCGGAGACCTGTTGCTCCGGCTTGCTGTGTTTTTGGGGGAGGGCACATGCGCCAAAACGGATCATATTCAAACGGGCGCTCGGGTGCGCGTCCGACGGCGCGCCGCGACCTGGGGCAGCTGCCCAGCGGTCAGCGCAAGCGTCGTCGCAAGCCCGGCGCGATGTACCTCAACCATAGCCGTGGTTTTAGCGACCGCAGCGCTCGCATCGGCAACAGCCGCACGCCCCGTCGTCCGTCTCGCCTGCCCTACGCGCTTATCGCCGTGGGCTGCGCGCTCGTCTTGTTTATCGCCGCCGTCGTGGGCTACGTTAACCGCAGCGTGGACGTTGTGCTTAACGGCCAGGAGACCGCGGTGCGTGTGGGCTCTACGCTGCAAAATCTCATCGACGACCAAGAGCTGACCGAAACCTACGACGCCGGCGACCTGCTGGCCGTTGACGACAGCGTGCTTACCCGCCATGGCGGCGAAAAGCTGTCGGTCAAGGTGGACGGCAAGCGCGTAAAGCAGGGCAAGTGGAAAAGCCGCGAGCTTACGGGCGGCGAGAAGATAACGGTCAAAGACGGCCGCAATACCTACGAGAAGCACGAGGTACAGGCGACGACCATCGAGCCTAAGCTGACGGTCGAGGGCACGGGTGCTATCGAGTACGTCAAGACGTGGGGCGTTCAGGGTCGCTCCGAGGTATGGGTTGGCGAGCAGTCGGGCAAAACGCAAGACCGCGGTGAGGTCGTGCCCGCCACCGACTGCGTAGTCGAGTGCGCAAGCGTAGCGCCCAAGGGCAACGAAAAGTACGTGGCGCTGACGTTTGACGAGGGCCCGAGTGGCGCGACCAAGCAGATCTTGCAGGTGCTCAAGGAAAAGGGCGTCACCGCTACGTTCTTCCTTTCGGGCGATGCCGCCGAAGCCTCGCCCGCTACCGCCAAGGCGATTGTCGATGCCGGGTGCGAGATTGGCTCCAACAGCTACAGCGATGATTCGCTCAAGGGCGAGGATCGCGAGACGGTGCGCAAGCAGATCGCGAAGGGCACCGAGGCGATTAAGTCGGCGACCGGCGTCGAGACGATGTTGCTGCGTGCCCCCTACGCCGCGTTTGACGAGCAAAACTGGATCGACTCGATGGACCTGGTGTCCGCCGTGGTTTCGTGGAATATCGATTCGGGCGACTGGCTGCTCAATGGTGCCGACGAACAGGTCTCGACGGTGCTCGACTCGGTGACGCCGGGCAATATTGTGCTGCTCACCGATAACGATGAGTGCGCCGAGCAGACGCTCGAGGCGCTGCCGCAGATTATCGACGGCCTTGTCGCCGACGGCTACAAGATCGTGACGCTCAGCGACCTGGTCAAGACGGACACGGCATTGAGCAAAAAGCTCACCTCGCTCACCAAGGTTTCCATGCCCAAAAACGCCGTGTTCCCCCAACTCCCCGAGGACGACGACACCGCAGAGTAGTCATGTAAGAACGTCCCCAATGACTATGTCACGGATACGTCAGCGTTTGGTATGCCTGCAATGTGCAGCGCATAAATTCGGTGCCGCAGCGCGATGCTGATGCTATAGTTACTGCGGTTAATGAGGGTCAAGAGAAAGGTTACAGGTGAAATCCAAACCTCGACCATATAGTCGATGACCCCATGCAGGTGCTTCTTGCGCGTGCACGGGGTGTGAGCGCCGAGCGGCGTGCCGCCCGCGCATGCGTATACATATCTAATAGTCCGCGGATTGCGTGCCCGCATGCTCGCAGTCCGAAGGAATAATGATGGGGAGCACCAGTGAATTATCTGAGTGAGATGCTCAAACTGCCGGTCTTGGACGTCGATGGCGAAAAGCTCGGCGTGGTGAACGATTTTGGCATTGCTACCGGCGAAGTTTTTCCGCACGTGACATCGCTCGCGTTCCGCGGTCCCGGCAAGACGCCGTTTATGATCAGCTGGCGCAAATGGGTCGACCGTATCGACGAGACGGGCGTGTACCTTAAGACGTCGGCTACCGAAATCCGTTTTTCGTACCTGCAGCCGACCGAGCTTCTGCTCGCGCGCGACGTGCTCAACAAGCAGATCGTCGACACGCAGGGTATGAAGGTCGTGCGCGTAAACGACATCAAGTTCTCCATGTCGGGCGAAAACCAGCTGCGTCTGCTGGGTGCCGAGGTTGGCGCTCGCGGCCTGCTGCGCGCCATCAGCCCCGCGCTCGAGCATGTCGTCGAGGGCTTTATGAAGCACCTGGGCAAGCCGCTCAGCGAGGACATCATCGCCTGGTCCTACATGGACCTGCTCGACCGCTCGACTAAGAACATCCAGCTCTCGGTGTCGCACAAGACGCTTGGCGAGCTCCATCCTGCCGACATCGCCGACATTATCGAGCAGCTCGACCCGCGCCTGCGTGCGCAGGTGTTCGCGCAGCTCGACACCGCCCAGGCCGCCGAGGCCATCTCGGAGTTCGATGACGACGAGCTCATGACCGAGATGCTCGAGGGCCTGTCCGACACGGACGCATCGTCGATGCTGGCCATGATGGACCCGGACGACGCTGCCGACCTGATCGACGAGCTCGATTATGAGAAGGCCGAGAAGCTCCTGCGCCTGATGGGCGTCAAGGAGGAGAAGGCGATTCGTAATCTGCTGGGCTACGAGGACAACACCGCCGGCCGCATCATGACCTCGGAGTTTGTCTCGCTGCCCGCCACGGCGACGGTCGGCGATGCCATCGAGGCGATTCGCAAACTCGACGAGGATTTTGAGAGTGTCTACTACGTCTATACCGAGGACCCGAGCGGCATGCTCACCGGCGTGCTTTCGCTGCGCACGCTGATCGTGGCCGATCGCGATGCCACGCTGGGCCAGCTCGCCTATCGCGATCTGGTCTACGTGTCGCCCGACGAGGACCAGGAAGACGTGACGGACGAGATGACCAAGTACGACCTGGTTGCCATCCCTGTCTGCGACGAGAACCGTCATATCCTGGGTATCGTGACCTTCGACGACGCCATGGACGTTATCGCCGAGGAGCATCAGGAGGACTTGCAGATCGCCGGTGTTGGCTCGGGCGATAGCGCGTCGGACGACTCGACGAACGTGCTCAGCTGGTTCGTGCATCGTCAGTACTGGGTCGTCGTGTGGGGCATCGCCTCGTGCATTATGGCGACGGTGCTGGGGACGGCGCTGGACTCCGCGCATCTGGTGGTGTTCCCCATGTGCGCCATGCCGCTCGTGCTGTTGGCTGCCTCGCGCATGGTGTCGTTCGTCAAGAACTACTTCCTCGAGTACGACGGTCACGACGACGAGCCCAAACCGTGCCTGGGATTCTTCTTCCAGAGCACGGGTATGGGCCTGATCCTTTCGCTTGTTACTTACCTGTGCGCGCAGCTGGTACGCACCGCCGCGTTCCCCGATGCCTCTATGTTTGAGGAGCAGCTCTTTACCGGCTGCTTTAACATTGCCGCCATCATCTGCCTGGTGGGCAACATGAGCGCCGTGATTTACCTGATGGTGCTGTTCTGGCGCGATGAGCACGACCTTAACACGTCGGGTACCGCCATGAACGTCATCGCCGTCATGATCTCGTGTGTGGCGTACTGCATCGCCGCGGTGCTGCTCACCATGTCGGTCATGGGATAGGTGGTCGCGTGCAAAACACGAAGCAAAAGGCGAGCGCCAAGCAAAAGCTGACCATTGCGGCCATCTTTGGCGCCATGGGCCCCGGTCTGCTGGCGGCGCTTTCGGGCAACGATGCCGGTGGCATCGCCACGTATTCCAGTGCGGGCGCCAGCTATGGCTACAAGATGCTCTGGATGCTTCCCGTCATGACCGTGCTGCTTATCGTGACGCAGGAGACCGCGGCGCGCTGCGGATGCGTCACGGGTAAGGGCCTGGCGTCGCTCATTCGCGAGCGCTTTGGTGTGCGCAAGAGCGTGCTGGCCATGGCAGCGCTATTGATCGCCAACACGGCGGTGACCATCTCGGAGTTCGCGGGTATCGCGAGTGGTCTTGCCCTGTTTGGCGTGCCGGCGAGCATTTCGGTGCCGCTAGTGGCGCTGCTGGTGTGGATGCTTACCATGTCGGGTAGTTTTCAGCGCATCGAGAAGATTTTGCTGCTGGTAAGCTGCGTGTTCGTGACCTATATCGTCGCCGCGTTTATGGCTGGCCCCAACTGGGGTGAGGTTGCGGTCGACTTGGTCGTCCCCAACATTCAAAACGATCCCAACTACGTGTCGCTTGTGGTCGCAACAATCGGTACTACCATCGCACCGTGGATGATCTTCCTGGCGCAGAACAACGTGGTCGATAAGAATGCGGGCGAGGAGGACATCGTGCTGCAGCGTATTGATACCGTGAGCGGCTCGATTGCTGCTGATATCATTGCGGGCTTCATTATCATCACGACCGGTACGGTGCTGTTCCCGGCGGGTATTCAGATTAGCGATGCCGCCGATGCCGCCCGCGCGCTGGAGCCCATCGCGGGCCAGTGGTCCACGGTGCTGTTTGCCTCGGGCCTGGTCGCAGCGAGCTTTTTGGCTGCCTGCGTGCTGCCGGGCGTTACGTCGAGCGCCATTTGCGAGGCTTTTGGTTGGGAGCGCGGCGCCGATCGCAGCTGGGACGAGGCCCCGGTTTACCGCGGCATCATTACGGCCATCATCGGCATTTCTGCCGTGCTGGTGCTTATGCCCGGCGTCGACCTGTTCCAGATTATGATGACCTCGCAGGTCATCAACGGCGTGCTGCTGCCTGTAGTCTTGGTATTCCAAGTGGTTATTGCGGCTGATCGCCACATTATGGGCGCCAACCGCAACGGCCGCGTGTGGAACGTGCTCACGTGGGCGACTATCGGCGTGATTACGGTGCTGACGGTCGTCATGTTTGCGCTGCAAGCGATGGGCTACAGCGCGTAGCGCCCACTTTTGCTTCCGAACAGGCCGCAGCGATGGGCTGCGGCCTGTTTTTTGTCTGCTATAGGGCGTTAGTTATATGGCAGTGGGCAAAAAATGCCAAATATGAGTACTGTTGCTAAGTGAACAGCATTTACATCCAAGAAGATAATGAACATAAACTACAGTATGTTCATTAAAATTGGCTCCAATATACCTTAAACAAGTCAGGTTGGCTGCTTTAGGGGGTTGTAGGGGTCGCTCGGACGTCATTTTGGGTGGTTTTCCATGCTACTAAAATGGTAACAGTACTCATATTTGCCCTTTTTTGCCCACGGCCCTTCGACACGATGAAAAAAGCCGCCCCTGGACTGGAATTGACAGCCCAGGGACGGCTTTCGCTTGTCGCAGGAGTGTCCCCAAGTGCCGGCCGAAAAGGAACGTCCCCAAGTGCCGGGTTATTTGTCGGTACCCAGCTTGTGTGGCTTGTAGGTGAGGGCGTTGACCAGCGCGTCGGCGGCGGATTTGACGGCTGCCGGCTGTGGATCGTTGACGTGGTCCTCGGGATGCACGGGTAGGTCCTTCTTGACGGCATCGTGGATCAGGTTGAGGTACTCGGCCACGCCGGTGGTCGACAGGTGCGTGCCGTCGCCATCGAACAGGTCGTTGCGGTTGGCGCTGTACCCGTACCAGTCGATAACGCGCACATTCTTGTAGCGCGTGGCGGCGTTGGCGATGGCCTGGTTGGTCGAGCCAACCCACGGCTGCGGGCTGCGCGTGTTTACAAACACGACAATACGCTTGTCTCCCGCATCGGCCATGATCGCGTCGACTTGGGCGTCCGTTACCAAGCCGTTGGTGCCCAGGGCAAAGACCACAATCTTGCCGGCAAGGTTCTGCTGGATATAGCCCTCAAATGTCGCGCGGCCCGCATCGAACTGGCGGCCCTTTTCGGCATCGATATGACTGTGCGGGAACACGCCGTCAAAGGAATCCACGGCGCGCAGTGACACGGAGTCACCGATCATCAGCAGGTCGTAGGAGCCATCGGGGAAGCCGTCGTTGTCCTTGTCGGTATCGTCGGCCGCCTGCTGGTCCGCAGGCGCGGCGTTTTTGGCTTCCTTATTCAGGACCTCAGCGCCCTCGCCACTCAGTGCGGAGGTCTCCGGCACAAAGATCAAGCCGCCCAGCGCGATGACGAGCACGATGCCACAAGCGGCGCACACGGGAAAGTGCGCGCGTACCCAGTTGGCGGGCGTGGTGGTGCCATCGCGGAACTCGGACACGGTACGGCCAAAAGCGCCCTTCCTAAACGGCGTCTCGATAAAGCGATAGGAGCACTCGGCTACGGCGACCACCAGCAGCACCTGCAAAATGTACTGCCACCAGGGCGTATCGTTGATGTTGGCGACCGGGTTCATGAGCAGCAGCAGCGGATAGTGCCACAGGTAGATGCTGTAGGAGCGCTTGCCAACCCATACGAGCGGCTCGGCGGATAGCGCGCGGGCAACCATTCCCTGGGGCTGCACGCAGGCAGCGATGACCATGAGCGTGAGGATGGAGCACAGCAGCGTGCCGCCGCGATATTGGAACGCGGTGTAGCCGTTGGTGAGTGCGACCATGGCGGCGAGGCCAATCAGGCCCACAACGCCCAACACATCGATGGATGCGGGCGAGGACCAAAAACGCACGAGGGCACTCGGCTGCATCGGGGCGGTCTCGGCTGCATCGACGGCCTTCGTGCCCTGCTTGCCCTCGGCATTCTTGCCACGCTTGGCGGCGCCCGCCAGGCGATTGAGTCCCAAGCGATGGGCGAGGCGCACCGGCGCCAGGTCGCGATCGGGGATAAAGGCCATCCAGGCACCCAGCAACAGCGAGAACACGCGGGTGTCGGTGCCGTAGTACACGCGGCTGGGATCGGCGGCGGGGTTGTAGAGCACCATCATGGCGACGGCGGAAACCGCGGCAAGGCCCAGAACCACGCGGCGCGTGTTGGGTTTGCTCACATGCATGGATACCATGACAAACAGCAGCGGCGGCCAGATGAGGTAGAACTGTTCCTCGATGGCAAGCGACCAAAAGTGCGTGAGCGGCGAGGGGTCGCCCAGGGCATTGAAGTACGAGACGTCCTGGGCGATCTGCCACCAGTTGTTAAAGAACAGCAGCGACGGCAGGATGTCGGGGCGCATCTTGGTGAGCATCACGTGGTTAAAGATGGTGCACAG
>CAKUFT010000042.1 GCA_934650095.1 uncultured Collinsella sp. | reverse complement strand
GCGCTGTTTCGCGTGAACCGCGAGTTGGGCTGTACGGTGGTCGTGGCAACGCACCAGCCGCGTCCGATGCTCGAATATGCGACGTGCGCGTATCGGATCGAGGGCGGTCGCGTGCTCGAGGTGGCAGATATGGCTTCTTTGGGACGCCGAGAATCGCTGTTTTCCGATGGCGTGTTGGGGTGGGGTGCCACCCGATGTGCAAAAAACGGAGTATTCTGCAGGCGCGAGGGCAATTTGGGCTCTCTGGAGCCGTCTGAGGACGTATCGGGTGCGAAAAAAACCCGGAAAATGGACAAATCGTCCGAATTTGTGGCTCAAACGTCGCTAGAGAACAGCCAGGAAGCCATCCCGCGCACGGATGGAAGCAGAATACTCCAAAAAATGCACGGCGGGTCGGCTACCACCCTGTCGGAAGGCTGGTTTCGCTACGACCGTGCGTCCGGTTGGGTGCTGCGCGGACTCGACGTGACGTTTTCGGCCGGCGCGGTACACGCGATTGTGGGCGGAAACGGTTGCGGCAAGTCGACGATGCTCTCGGTGTTGGCCAAGACGGCTAAGCTGCAGCGCGGCCGCATGGTGCGTGGGGCGGCTTCGGCGGCGCTACTGCCGCAGAACCCCAAGGCGTTGCTGGTCGCCGAGACGGTGCGCGACGAGCTGATGGAATGGGCTTCGACCTGCGGATACGACGAGGCCACAGCGCAGGAGCAGGCGGCGCGCCTGGGGCTGGCGGGCTTGGAGGCGCGTCATCCGTATGACCTTTCGGGCGGTCAACGCCAGCTGCTTGCGTTGACAAAACTGCTGTTGATCGGTCCCGAGCTGCTGCTGCTCGATGAGCCCACCAAGGGCCTGGACCTGGCCAGCCGCCGCATTATCGCTCACGCACTGCGTGGCCACGCGCAGGCGGGCGGCACCGTCGTCATGGCCACGCACGACCTAGATTTCGCGGAGCAGGTCGCCGACGACATCGCCATGATGTTCGACGGCGAGATCGCGTGCATGGAGCCCCCGGCCGATTTCTTTGCCGATAACGTGTTCTATAGGGCGTAGGCGGCCTCGCGGCGGCAGGCACGGACTTGCCGTTTGGGCACTGGGCGCCGCCGAGGGGCGCCATGGGCCCAATACGACTATCGACAATGGATAGACGGAGGGTAAACCCTAGGGGTATAAGAGCGCTAAAGCGTATCCTATGCGAGCCGTGAGCGGTCGTTCTCCTCGCGCGAACGGGACGTGGTGTTATGGCACCGAAGAATGAAATGGAGCTTTTTACCTGCCAAAATAATCTGCTTGTACAACTAAGGTTGAGTGAAATTGACCGTTTGGCGCATGGAATAAACCTCCTTTCCGACCGTAATCTTCCCTGTGAAATCCGTTTTGAACTAAGAAGCGGGTCACAGGAAAGGAGTTTGCGATGCAAGCGGATACCGTACTTAAGGGGAAGGTGTTCACGTCTAATCGCGCAGAGTTTACCGCTCAGGCGGTAGCGATTAAGGACGGCATTTTCGTCTATGTGGGCGACGAGGCGGGGGTGAACGAGTACGTCGGTCCTGACACTAAGGTGATCGAGGCGGGCGACGGCATGTTCATGCCGGGCTTCTGCGATGCTCATATGCATTTCTCGTCTGGTGCCGGCCAGTTTGCCTACGAGATTGACATTTTGGGTCTCGAGACCGTGGACGAGTACGTGGATACCATCCGCAAATATGTGGAAGAGCATCCCGGCCGCGAGTTCTATAAGGGCATGGGTTGGGACAACGCCGTGTTCGAGAACGAGGGCAAGATTCAGGCCAAGGAGCTGCTGGATGCAGTGTGTCCGGACGTGCCGATGCTTATCGGTTCCTACGATGGCCACTCCTATTGGGTCAACAGCAAGTGCCTCGAGAAGGCCGGCATCGGTCGCGGCTTTGTGAGCCAGGAGGCCGGAACCATCGTTTTGGATCCCGAGACGCAGGAGCCTACGGGTCTTGTGCGCGACTGGGCCATGAACGATGTCTTCAAGGCGATTCGTTCCTATACGGTCGAAGAGTTCAAGAGCGCCATTCTTACGTTGCAGGAGGACTTGCTTGCGGTCGGTATTACCAATATTTACGAGCCGATTCTTCGCGATGAGGTCAATGCTCAAATTGCTCTCGAGGAACTCGACATCGAGGGTAAGCTCAAGCTCAAGGTAACCTCCGGCTTCTATTGCAAGCCCGAGCACGAGGGCCTCGACAAGATCGATCGCTGCGCCAAGGTTCGCGATTCCTATCATGGCGAACACTATCAGTGCAACAACATCAAGTTCGTGCTCGATGGCGTTATCGAGTCCGGTACGGCCTATCTGCTGGATGAGTACACCGACAAGCCTGGTTTCCGCGGCGTTCCCAACTGCGAGCCCGACGATTACAACGCCATGGTTCGCTATGCCAAGGAAAAGGGCTTCCAGGTGCATGTGCACGCTATCGGCGACGCGGCCATCTCCATGGCGCTCGACGGTTTTGAGTATGCCCAGGCAACCGATCCGAAAGATGACTGGCGCCCGACCATTACGCACCTGCAGGTCATGCGCGACGAGGACATCGATCGTTTTGCCGCGCTCAAGGGTATCGCTTGCGCCAACCCTACGTGGCACTTCAAGGACCCCGTGTGCTATGAGTCCCTGGAGCACGCTCAGCTTGGTGAGCGTGCCGAGTCCGAGTATCCGCTCAAGAAGTTCTGGGACCGCGGCATGGTCGTCACTTCGGCGACCGACTTCCCCGTGTCAAACCCCGATCCCATGGAGGGCTTGGAGGTCGGCGTGACTCGCTGCGCGCCCGGCGACGCTTCGGAAGAGACCGTGCTCGACCCGAACCAGCGTGTATCCGTCGAGGACATGATCTGCGCCGGCACCATCAATGGTGCGTATCAGAACTTCCTCGAGAAGCGCATCGGTTCCATCGAAGTGGGCAAGGAAGCCGACTTCGTGCTCATGGACCGCGACATCACGTCCATCGATCCCCACACCATCCACGAGGCCAAGTGCCTCATGACCGTCATCGACGGCAAGACCATGTACGAGAAGGAAGGCGAGTAATATGGCAGAAACCAGCCCTAACAAGCTCGCGCGTAACTACACGCTTATCGGTCTGTTCCTCTTTGCAGCTCCCTCGATCCTGCTGCAGCTCTGGACCGGTATCTATCAGATTTTCGACACCGCTATCGCCACCAACTTCAACAGCACGGCGACGCTTTCGGCCATTAACATCGTCTATCCTGCTCAGGCAGTGGTAGAGGCCATCGCCTTCCTGTTCTCCGGCGGTTCCGCCGCCCTTCTGGGCAAGCTTCTGGGCGAGAAGAAGACGACCGAGGCAAACAAGACCTTCACTTGCGTGCTTCTCATCTCGACCATTATCGCTACCGTTTGGGGCTTTGCCATCAGCTTTGCTGGCGACCAGGTGTGGTACTTCATGGGCGCTGACGCAGGCCTCGCTCCCGTCTGCACCACCTATTGGAACGTGCACCGCTTCTTCATGCCGCTCTACACCATCCAGCTTGGTTTCCAGATGTGGCTGCTCACTGCTGGTAAGCCCACGCATTGCATGGTGATCACCATCCTTGGTGGTCTGGTCACGCTGGGCATGGACGTTGTCTACCAGGGTACGCTTGGTCTGGGCACCACGGGTGCAGCTCTTGGCTTTGGTACCGGCTCCGCCTTTGCCGCCATCGCTTCTGCAGTCGTCATCTTCTCCAAGAGCAGTGCCCTGCATTATGACTCGCCGGCCTGTCCCGCGAAGAATGTCGCCGAGAGCTGCAAGATCGGCCTTGCCGACTTTATCTACAGTGCCGCCACCGGCTTCATGACCGCTATCTACAACATCCAAGCCATGAAGTACTTTGGGGCCGACGGCGTCGCCGTTGCCGCAATCTTCCTGTACGTGCAGTTCCTCTTCGTCGGCCCGTTCATCGGCTTTGGTAAGGGCGCCACCCCGATCATCAGCTACCAGATCGGCGAGAACAACCCCAAGAAGATTCACAGCACGTATCAGAAGTATCGTCGCCTGAGCGCTGCCCTCATCATCGTTATCGCCATCCTTGGCATCGTCCTCATGAAGCCGATCCTGCTGGTCTACGGTCAGGTGCCTGGCGATCCCGTGTACACGCTCGCATCGCAGAAGTGGGTCCTCTTCGCTTCCTGCGCAGGTCTCGTTGGCGTGAACATCTGCATCCAGAACATGCTCACCGCTTTCAACGATACGATGATGCCGCTGGTTATCTCCACGCTGCGCTCCCTTGTCCTTCCCATTGTCCTGCTGCTGGCACTCCCTATGGTTATGGGCGGCGACGGCGTATGGCTGGCTCTGACGGTGGCCGAGGCTCTTACCGCTGTGGTCTCGATCTTCTTCCTTAAGAAGGGCGCTGCGAAGTACGGCTATAACACCGACGAGGGCGTCGAGCTTCCCGAAGAGGTTCTCGAGGCTGCTCGCGCTGCGGCTGCCGAAGAGATGTAAATCAAACAATCGGATTCTGCAATAAATTGCGGGCGGTAGGGTTACTCGAGCCTTGCCGCCCGTCTCTTGCGGGTTGCGGCCGGTTCGAATATCCGCGGGGTACCGTTGCGCTATCATGAGTCATGCGTCTCGTTGCGGCAAAAGGGGAGGACAAGCTCGTGGGGTTTTATATCTATCTTTACAACGTGTTCTTCCTTTGCCTCTTTGCCTGCGCCGCTTTTTTCTGCGGTGTGACAAAAGGCATGACGGAGAGCAAGCGCTTTGCGTACCTCTCTATGCTCATGGCCCTGCTGGCCCTCGAAGGAGTGGCCGATATGGGATCGTCCCTTGTGTCGGGGACGTTCTCTTCGGGAGGCAGCTTTGGCCCCCATGGTGCTTTGACCCTTTTTGGAATAGCGAAGACGCTCTCTCAGATGGGCGAGGAGATCCTCTTCTATTTGCTGGCATGTGATGTGACCAAGCGTACCGCACGATCGGCTTTGTTCCTTCTCTTCCCGGTGCTCGCTCTGGTTCGTTGCTTGGCGGGGACAGTTTATCTGGGCATCGTATCCGACATTGTATTTCTCCTTATCGATCCCTTGGTCATGATTTCGCTTTGCGCCTGGAGCCTGATGGGCTTGGCGCATTCCGCCCCCGTGGAGGATGCTGATTCACGCGCGCTGCATCTTTTGCGTTCGCTGCTTCTTTTGTGCCTTTGCGCCTACGCCGCCTCGATTGGCGAGGACCTTATCTACGCAGCCATGTATATGCGTTCTGGCTCGGTTCCGTTTTACGTCGGCAAGATTGTTATTATGGAAGACACTCTGTGGGCCGGTCTTGCGGTTTCCTGCATTATCTACGCACGCCACTATCAAGATGAGTTCCACGTGCGGCGAACCGAGCAGCTTGTGCGCGATCGTCTGGATTTGTATCGCTTGGAGACGGAGCAGCGCGCGGCGAAGCAGGGCGCCAGCAATATTGCCGATTTCTGTGCGCTCTACGAGCTCACGCCGCGCGAGCAAGAAGTATTGTCTCGAGTTCTGACGGGACAGGGGAACCAGCAGATAGCAAACGATTTAGTTATCTCGTTGGGAACGGTTAAGGCTCACGTCCATAGCATCTATCGAAAACTGTCTGTCTCGCGTCGTAGCGAACTCATGGGCATGTTTTACGAGCGCTCGCGTGGTGCTGCCGCTCCTGCGGAAAAGTAATTAAAACTGGCTTTCCAGTAGAGGCGCGGTTTCTCCACGTACCGTATCACTACGAAAACTAAAGGAATATATGAATATGAATACTCGAGAAACGAGGGTCGCTGGCATAATCAATGCCCTGGTGAACCCGCTCCTGATGTGCTCCTTTTTGCCTATTATCGAAGGCAAAGCGGCACTCGATATGTCGAGTCCTACCGGTTTTTGGGGGCAGCTTGCGCTCGCTGTCGTCATCGCAGAGGCGGTGAGCTCACTACCGCAGTTTGGAAAGGCCGTTGGGGGCTGGGTTGATTTCTTTGGATTCAAACCGGGCGGCCCCGCGGTAAAGATTGCCGGTACGGTGTTTGCCGCCACGCTGCTCTTTTTGATTATCGGTTTGGCTGAGATAGCGTTCCAGACCGGCTTTGGTCTCGTGGGCGAAACAACCTATTTCTCCCGTTGGGCAAAGCTCGCTACCGGCGGCTGGGCCTTTGTTGTGGTCGGTGGCTTGCTGTTCGACCCCATCGCGGCAAAGATCGCCCATGTTCTTGTGGGCGAAAAGACCTCGCAGATCGAGGAAGTGCTCGAGGCGGAATAGCCTGAAGGGCCGCCCTGTCTAAACGAATCATTCGTGATAATTCGTCTCTTCTTTGCGCGCATGCGATTGGCTTCAGTCGCATGCGCGTTGTTTTGTTTAACGAGTGGAATGTATCGTCGATGAACCTGTGCTGCGCGTGTGCCACAATGGGGCGCGAACGATAGAGAAAGATCGCAAGAGGAGCTCGCGTGCTTGCTCGTATATGGCGCTACATAGAGGGGCCAGTGCTTTTGTTCGTGCCGCCATGCATGGGCATCATGCTGTATCTGGGCATTGCCCAGGCTGCTTTGTTGATGCTCGCTATGGTGGCGCTCGTGCTTGCGCTGTTCTTTGCGGGTTACGAGGAGTCGCGTCCGGGCCTGCGTCAGATTATGCCCACGCTGGTGTTGGCGGCGTTGGCGGCGGCGGGGCGCATCCTGTTTGGGCCCATTCCCGACTTTAAGCCGGTGAGTGCCATCGCCATTATCGCGGGGGCAACGCTTGGCCGTCGTAATGGCTTTATGGTCGGTGCGTTGGCGGCTTTGACCAGCAATTTCTTTTTTGGACAGGGCATGTGGACGCCGTGGCAGATGTATGCCTGGGGCCTGGTGGGCTACGTCGGCGGCGCACTGGCACATGCGGGTGCGTTCGACCGCGCCGACGGAACCGTGCGCATGCCGGCGCTGCTGGCGTATGGCTTTGCCTCGGGCCTGCTGTACGGCGTGGTGATCAACGCGTATGACATCATCGGTTTTGTCCAGCCGCTTACCTGGGCGGGTGCGGTGGCGCGCCTTGCCACGGCGGTGCCATTCGATATCACACACGGCCTGGCAACCTGCGTGTTCTTGGCAGCCCTCTACAAGTCTTGGTGTCGTCGCATCAACCGAGTCGTCATAAAGTACGGTCTGTAAGGGGCTGGGGTAGCTAATTTGGGACGGGGCTCTTTTAGCTACCCCCGTTCGTAGTCGGCCAAACCGTTCGCGCAATCAGCGGGGTAGCTAAAAGAGCCCCGTCCCAAATTAGCTACCCCCGAAGTTGCGGTGGAATAGTTCCTGCTTTGGCCATTTTGCCTCCAGCCAGGAACTATTTCACCGCAACTTATAGGGATGGGGTGAGGCTCTGGGGTTGCTTGTGCTGTTGTGGGAATCAATACCGCAGCGGTGCCATTTCAAAACTATGCCGGTTTACGGGGCTGGATTGGCACAAGCCGACCATACCGGCATCTTTCGAAAAAGGGCACGCTGTCTACCTGCGGTTTTATTCTGCTCGAATTGCGCATGGTTGGGAATCCGCGATTCAGCCCCGTAAACCGGCATAGTTTTGAAGCGGACGAGCTCATGCGACGGTCATCACAGCCCCAGAAGGCCAAAATTGCCCGGCATCCTTCGTCTTCAGGGTGTCAGTTGATAGCGCCCGCCACGAAAGCGGCCCATCTACTACGTTTTGCTCGATACTCCTGACCATAACCGCGTTTTATGAAAAACCGCAGGCTTTCTACCTGCGGTTTTGTTTTTGTGCTGGACGGCATGGTTGAGGGTAGTCGCTTAAACGTAGTAGATAGGCCACTTTCGTGGCAGACGGGCCACGCAGATGCCCTCGGGAAGGCAAAATGATCTGTTTTCCTCCGTCCCCAGGGGATCATGCGGGGTTAGAGCTCCAGGGCGAGGGTGACGGGGCAGTGGTCGCTGCCGAAGATGTCGCCGCGGATGCCGGTGTCGCGTACGTTGGCGGCGATTGCATCACTGACCAGGAAGTAGTCGATGCGCCAGCCGGCGTTGTTCTTGCGGGCATTAAAGCGGTAGCTCCACCAGCTGTAGACACCCTCGACGTCCGGATTGGCCGCGCGCCAGGTGTCGGTAAAGCCGGCGTCGAGCAGCTCGGTAAACTTGCCGCGTTCCTCGTCCGAAAAGCCTGCGTTGCCGCGGTTGGACTTGGGGTTCTTAAGGTCGATCTCCTCGTGCGCCACGTTAAAGTCGCCGCAGGTCACCACGGGCTTGCCGGTTTCGCGCTCGAGCGCGCTCAAAAAGCCGCGATAGGCGTCGTCCCAGGCCATACGCACGTCGATGCGGGCGAGCTCGTTTTGCGCGTTGGGCGTGTAGACATCCACAAACCAGAACTTGTCGAATTCGAGCGCGCAGACGCGGCCCTCGGTCGCGGCCTGGGCGACGAGCTCGGCGGCCTCGTCTTCGCCGGCGTAGGGCAGTAGCGCGTCGGCATGCAACACGCGTAGCGGTTCCTGGCGGCTAAAGACCGCGGTGCCCGAGTAGCCCTTGCGCTCGGCGTAGCTCCAGGTTTGGTGATAACCGGGCAGGTCGACCTGCACCTGGCCTTCCTGCAGCTTGGTTTCCTGCAGCGCCAGGACATCGACGTCGAGTTCCTGCGCGATCTGAATAAAGCTCGGGTCCTTTTTGAGCACGGCACGCAGGCCGTTAACGTTCCACGAAGCAAAGGTGTAAGTCTGAGGCATGGTGTCCTTTCGACGGGGTTGGCAGGCTTAAGATTAACGCAACAAGAACGGGATGGGCCCCGCGAGCGACGGTGCAAACGCTGCCGCTCCGGCGACACGGACGGAGGACACGTATGACGCAGGCAATATCGGATCCCAAGCAGGCCTCCGCCGCGCTGGCAGAGCTGTTCGACACCCATGACCACGTGGTGTTCTTAGGCGGCGCGGGCGTTTCCACGGCAAGCGGCATCCCCGATTTCCGCAGCGTAGACGGCCTGTATCACCAGCAGTTTGCCTATCCGCCCGAGACCATGCTCTCGCACAGCTTTTACGAGGCACATCCGGCCGGGTTCTTCGACTTCTACCGTACTAAGATGATCGCGCTTGGCGCCAAGCCCAACCGCTGCCACACCAAGCTGGCCGAGCTGGAGCGTGCCGGCAAGCTCGATGCCGTGGTGACGCAAAACATCGACGGCCTGCACCAAGCGGCCGGCTCGCAGCGCGTGTTCGAGCTGCACGGCTCGGTTCATCGCAACATTTGCCAAGCGTGCGGTGCGGTCTATAGCGCCGAGTGGGTTTGCGCGCGTGAGTACGAGGATGCCGCGGGCGTGCCCGTGTGCCCCGCGTGCGGCGGCCGCATCAAGCCCGATGTGGTGCTCTACGAGGAGCCGCTCGATGAGCGCGTGCTCACCGGCGCCGTTGCCGCCATCGCCGCGGCCGACGCCCTCATCGTGGGCGGAACCTCGCTCGTGGTGTACCCGGCGGCGGGCCTTACGCGCTACTTTACCGGCGATACGCTGGCCATTTGCAATCTAGCGCCCACCGATCAGGATGCAAATGCCGGCCTGCTGATTTCTTGCGACATCGCGGCCGCGTTTGCGTTCTAGCCCGCGCGCGCGGATACAATAGAAAGACTGATTGCAAAGCGACCCCGCCGCCAGCGCCCGAGCGCGGCGGCGCGGGCATTTTAGGAGGATGTTCATGGCGAACGACAGCAAGACATGGCGGTGCGGAAAGTACGAGCTCAGCTTTGACCGTCCGCGCATCATGGGCGT
The DNA here is from genome assembly GCA_934650095.1 of uncultured Collinsella sp. GTDB lineage: Bacteria > Actinomycetota > Coriobacteriia > Coriobacteriales > Coriobacteriaceae > Collinsella. The sequence goes on along the minus strand of CAKUFT010000042.1, from coordinate 36 downwards.
CCTCAACGTGACGCCCGATTCGTTTAGCGACGGCGG
>CAKUFT010000041.1 GCA_934650095.1 uncultured Collinsella sp. | reverse complement strand
CTTGAGCTAACACGTTTTACCCCCGTATCAACAGTGTGCGGGGGTAAACTTATGCGCATGTTATAACTTGCCCGGAAGGATTCATCATGCTTAGGATCGGTCTTCTTACCAGTGGCGGCGACTGCCAAGCGCTCAACGCCACCATGCGCGGCATTGTCAAAACGCTCATGACCAATAGTGCAGAGCCCATCGAGATCTATGGTTTTGAGGACGGCTACCAGGGACTCATCTACAGCAGGTTCCGCGTCATGACGCCTGCCGATTTTAGCGGCATCCTCACCCGCGGCGGCACCATTCTGGGCACGAGCCGCACGCCGTTCAAGCGTCTGGACATTCCCGAGGCCGATGGCGTCGAGAAGGTGCCCGCGATGGTCCACACCTATCACAAGCTGCAGCTCGACTGCCTGTTTATGCTGGGCGGTAACGGCTCCACCAAGACCGCCAACCGCCTGCGCCAGGAGGGCCTCAACGTTATCGCCCTGCCCAAGACCATCGATAACGACACCTGGGGCACCGAGATGACGTTTGGCTTTACGAGCGCCATCGACGTCGCCACCAAGTGCATCGACGACATCCACACCACCGCCTCGAGCCATGGCCGCGTGTTCGTCATCGAGATCATGGGTCACAAGGTTGGCTGGATTCCGCTGTACGCCGGCGTTGCGGGCGGTGCGGACGTCATCCTGATTCCTGAGATCCCCTACGACATGGATAACGTCATCAAGACCATCGAGCATCGCATGGAGACCGGCAGCCGCTTTACCATCGTGGCCGTCGCCGAGGGCGCCATCTCCAAGGAGGACGCGACCCTGCCCAAGAAGGAGTACAAGAAGAAGCTCGCCGAGCGCACGAGCCCGTCGATCGTGTACGACATCGCCAAGGAGATTGAGGCCAAGACCGGTCGTGAGACTCGCGTCGCCATCCCCGGTCATACGCAGCGTGGCGGTCAGCCCGACGCCCAGGACCGTATCTTTGCAACCCAGTGCGGCGTCGAGGCGGCGCTGGGCTGCCTGCGCGGCGAGTTTGGCTACATGATCGCCCTGCGCGACGGCAAGATGTGCCACATGCCGCTCGAGGAGGTCGCCGGCAAGCTCAAGTATGTCGACCCCCAGAGCGACCTGGTGCGCGAGGCCAAGGCGTTGGGCATCAGCTTCGGCGACGAATAGCCTCGGCTGGAACTGCTCCCATCGGGCCCTCCGGCCTCCGCCTGACGTATTTCGATTTGGCTCCTCCCTTGACTCCGTCAAAGGTCGCCAATCGAAATCGTCAGACGGAGGCCGGAGGGTCCTGCGTTTACATACTCGTCGAGGCTATTCGTCTTCTTGCTGCGGGTGCCTGGTCTGGAGGATTTGGAATGATGGGGGCTCTTGGCTGCTACTTGCACTGACATTTGTCCTGAAATGGCTGGTCGTTAGGGGTTGCTACCGGTAGTTGCAGTAGGGTTGAGGCAGATTCTAACTAGAAATGGTGGTCGCTACCGGCTGTTCTCGGCATACTCGGCTCATTCGATTACGGTCACCTCACGAAAGGAACCACCATGGATCTTGCGATGGCACAACGCCTCGTCGATCACCGCAAGGCTGCCGGGATTTCTCAGGAAGCGCTTGCCGCCCAACTGGGCGTGAGTCGCCAGGCTGTCAGCAAATGGGAGCGCAGCGAATCCTCGCCCGATACCGATAACCTCATTGCACTCGCTGCACTGTATGGCGTGTCGCTGGATGAGCTGTTGTATGGGGAGGCAGTAGATGACGCTGATGACCCGGAGGACGGCGACACCGGTGCCGATGCTTCGGATGAGGCTAAAGAGGATGAGGATTCTGCCGACAACACCAGTCGCAGCGACAAGCCACTCGTCGACATTTCCCTCGCGCGCGGCATCCACGTTATTGATCCCGATAAAGGCGAAGAGGTTCATGTTGGCTGGAATGGCATCCACGTAACCAACGACCGCAAGGGCGAAGAAGTACATGTGGGGCCAAGCGGCGTGCATGTTGATACGCTCGAAGATGATGGGCATAGCGTGCACACCAATGCCGACGGCACCGTCACTATCGACAGCGAGACGTTTTCCAGTTGGAAGGAAGCACACGACAAACTCGATCATCATGGCAAGCACTTCCACACCAAGCTTGGACGTGCATGGAACAAGTTTCCCTTCCCCGCGCTTGTCGCCCTCGCCTATCTGGCGCTCGGCATTGTCTACGGCACATGGGGCATGGGGCTCTTCCTCGTCTTTTTGATTCCCGTCTACTACGCCATTGGCGACTTTATCGATCGGCGCCACCTGTCTAAGCTGATCGAGGTCATCTACCCGGCAGCCGCCATCGCTTGGTTCCTCTACATGTGGCTCTGTTTGGGACAGCCCCATCCTGCATGGATCATCCTCATCACGGTTCCCATCGTAAAGGCGCTCATGCGCTGGTGTCGCAAACAATGGAAGCATCGTAACTAATGAAGATGGGCTTTGACTTGGAGTCAACTCTAGGCTTTAAACTTAAATTGATGCTTCGGCGGGTTCAGCTGTCATCGTTTACCCAGATAAAACCTGCCAAAATTAACCTGTCCCTTTTTGGCAGGTTTCCGTACTAAGGAGTTGGCATGAGGATCGCCGAGGTTTCAAAGGAGTACGGCATTTCCGCCGATACGCTGCGCTATTACGAGCGCATTGGCTTGCTGCCTCGTGTACACCGCAACGAAAATGGCATTCGCGACTACGATGAACAAGACTGCGCGCGCATCAAGTTCGTCAAGTGTATGCGCGGCGCAAGCGTCTCAATCGAAGCGCTCATCGAATATATGCAGCTCTTGGAACAGGGTGACGAAACCATGGCGGCGCGTAGAGCCATTCTCGAAGAACAGCGCGACCAGGTCACCGAGCGCATTGCCGAGATGCAGGCAGGTCTCGATCGCCTCAATTACAAGATTGCCCACTACGACGACCTCATCCACGCCTGCGAGCAGAAGATGGCAAAGTAGCAAACGCCGGGTAGCCCGTAGGTTGCTCGGCGTTTGCGCAGATAAAACCTGCCAAAATAAACCTGTCCCTTTTTGGCAGGTTACTCGGCGCTCTTGAGGGCGCCGACCATGTCGATCTTATTGAGGGTGCGATTGGTAGCGAGGTTGACGATGATCGTAAAGCCGAAGGAAAGCACCACGGCAAGCACGTAGCTCAGCGGCTCGACCTCAACGTCAAAGTACAATGACGGCATCTGCAAGATGTAGGTAAAGCTCTCGGCCAGCGCACCGCCCAGTGGTACGCCCAGCGCGGCTCCGATCGCCGTAAGAATCAACGTCTCCTTGTTGACGTAGTGGTGCACCTCGCCGCGGCGAAAACCCAGCACCTTGATGGTTGCCAGCTCGCGCTCACGCTCCGAGATATTCGTATTGGACAGCGTAAACACCACCACAAACGACAGGCACGCCGCCATAAATGTCACGAGCACCACAACCGAGTTGATGATGGTGAAGTTGGCCTCGTAGTTCTCCCAATGTTCGGCCGTACTCGAAAGCGTCAGCCAGCCGTCGTTTTTGAGTTGCTTGCTAAACGCAATCTGATCGGCAGATGAGCCCTTGAGCAGCGCAAAGATGCCGTTGAGACGGGTGCTTCGGCCAAACGCACGCTCATAGGTGCTCTGCGTCATATAGAGCGTGTTGCCCAGATAGTTAAGCGAAATGTCGCTGACTTTGACCTTGGCGACATTGAGCGACGAATCCTGGACGTGAGCCGTGTCACCCGGCTTGATCCCCAGCACCAGCTGAGAGCTCTTGCTCAAATACACATCCCCGTCACGCAGGGCGAGCGGTTCTTTGGACTCATCCTCCAGGCGCACGTAATCGCCCAAGTCACCTGTGCGGTCATCGGGCACCACGATCAGCTGCACAGTCTCGCTCTTGCCGCCAAACGTAAAGGTGACGTTGTCGGTCATAATCGGCAGCGTCGAAGTCACGGTCACGTTGGAATCCTTGGCTGCACTGCGTTCATCCAGTGCCGCGCACGTCTGCGAAAAATCATCGGGGTTGGCAACCGCCAGCAGGTCATAGCGTGTGATATGCCCGTACTGTTTGGGCGAAAGCGCCACCGACGTATCGCGGATGCCCATACCGCAGATCACGAGCGCCGTGCATCCCGCTATGCCAAAGATGGTCATAAAGGCGCGCTTTTTGTAGCGGAATAGGTTTCGTGCAGCGACCTTGTTCAAAAAGCCCATGCGGCGCCAGATAAAGCCGATGCGCTCAAGCAAGATGCGCGAGCCGGCGCGCGGAGCCTTGGGGCGCATGAGCGAGGCTGGGGTCTCGGCCATCTCGTGGCGGCAGGCGATAATCGTGGCGCCCACTACGCCCACGGCAAACAGCGCTACCGACACGAGTGATGACACGATGTCGTACGAAAGCAACATCTGGGGCAGCGAGTACATGTCGTCGAACACCGTAAACAAGAACAGCGGCAGACCCACAAATCCAATGATATTGCCGAGCACGCCACCGATCAGACACGCCCACAGCGAGTAGTCCACATATTTGGACAGGATACGCCCGCGTGAATAGCCGAGCGCCTTGTACAGGCCAATAAGCGTGCGCTCCTCCTCGACCATGCGCGTGGCGGTGGTAAGGCTGATGAGCACGGCGACGATAAAGAAGATGAATGGGAACACCGTGGCGATGGCCTCGATTGAGGAGCTATCGCTCTCGACGCTCGAGTAGCTTGCGATGTTATTGCGGTCCTGGATATACCAGGTGCATTCGCCCAGGTCGGAGAGCTCGGCGCGGGCATCGGCGAACTGCTGGTCGGCAGCGGCGCGACGCTGGTCCAGGTCGGCTTGCGCCTGCGCACGCTCCTCGCTGCCCTCGGCCATGCGGGTGATGTTATCCTGCTCAATCCCAAAGACCATGTCCGCCTGGCGCTCAGCCGCGTCCAAGCTCGCCGGTGTATCGACCGTCAGCTCCTTGGCACGCACCCTCTCGCGCTCGTCGCGAATCTTATCAATATTGGCTTTGACCTCGTCAATCTTTGTCGTATAGGCATCGGAATAGGAGTTGAGGTCCTTAGCCCCCTCGACGACCACGTGAATCGCAGAATAGGACGACGACGTCGCGGCATCCTCGCTTACGTAGAACTTGTAGTCCGCTGCCGAAGAAGCACGGAAGGCATTGACCGTCGAGTCGGAACTCACATCAGTGGGATCGAGGACCTCAGCCGTAATGGTGTAATCGCCCGCGGCAAACTGATCCTTGGCGCTCTGATTCGACGAGTTCGCATCGTTGGCGGCAAAACTCACCGTATCGCCGAGCTTTTTGCCCGAAGCCTTCAAAAAACGCGAGGTCACTGCCACTTCGCCCGAAGTCTCGGGCAAATCGCCGCGCACCAGCACCGGTTGGTCGATATTCTCCTTGGAGAGGCTCTGCACGACCACGCGCTCGCGCGCCGTGCCCACGACGGTGTAGGCGGTCTCGGTATAGATACCCTCGGCCGTCTCGACGCCGTCGACCTCTTGGATCGCGGCAAGGTCATCATCGGTCAGGCCATAGGTCGACTGCACGTTGATGTCATAGACATTCTGCTGGTCAAAGTAGGCATCAACCGAATCGCACAGATCCTCGCAACCCGCCTTGAGGCCGCACATCACGCTCACGCCGAGCGCCGTGATGACCACGATAGACAGGAAGCGCTTAAGGCTGCCGCGGATCGTGCGGTAGATGCCACGGCGAAAGACCGTCGGCACCATGTCATTTGAACTTTGGGCGGTGCGGTAGGTCGTAAAATCCTGCTCGCGCTCCGTGTTCTGCGCGTCGCGGCGCTGGCTGTTTTGGCGGTCCTGGTCCATGGGCGCTACCACTCGATCGTCTCGATAGGCACGGGATTTTGCTGGACCGTCTCGCTCTCCACGCGGCCGCTCTTAAAGCGAATCAGGCGATCGGCCATGGGCGCCAGCGCAGAGTTATGGGTGATGATAATGACCGTAATGCCCTGCTTGCGGCAAGTGTCCTGTAGCAGCTGCAAGATCTGCTTGCCGGTTTTGTAGTCGAGTGCACCCGTGGGCTCGTCGCACAAAAGCAGCTTGGGGTTCTTGGCCAGCGCGCGGGCGATGGATACGCGCTGCTGCTCGCCGCCCGAAAGCTGCGCCGGAAAGTTGCCCAGGCGCTCGCCCAGGCCAACCTGACGAAGCGTTTGCTCAGCATCGAGCGAATCAGGGCAGATCTGTGCCGCGAGCTCAACGTTTTCGAGTGCCGTCAGGTTGGGAACCAGATTGTAGAACTGGAAGACAAAGCCGACGTCGGCGCGGCGGTACTCCACGAGCTGCGCCTCGTTGGCGGAACTCACGTCGCGCCCGTCCACCGTCACGGTGCCGGAGGTTGCCGTATCCATGCCGCCCAGAATGTTGAGGGCCGTAGTCTTGCCGGCACCCGAAGCACCCAAAATGATGGCGAGCTCACCGCGCTCGACCGTAAAGCTCGCGCCGTCGAGTGCGTGGATGCGGGCGTCGCCTTCGCCGTATGCTTTGATGACGTCTTTGAATTCGATATAGGCCATCGATTAATTCCCATCTGGTCGGATAACTCTTTAGTATTACCCATTTCCCACCTACCAAAAAGGGACAGGTTTATTTTGGCAGGTTTTATATGGGGAAACGGCAGCTATAGATGAGGCGCCGGGGAGGCCGAGAAATCATCGACGGAGTCAGGCCGACCGCCGAGCACAACGCACGCATCTCAATCTGTCAGCCAAATCATTCGAACAGCTGTTCGTTTCTATGATATGATTCGACTATCTAAGCAGGCCAATACGCAGAAAGGCGGCCAACATGGCGTTCGACTTTAAGAAGGAATGCAAGGAGCTCTACAAACCTGCAAGCAAGCCGAGTATCGTAACTGTCCCGCCTATGAGCTACGTTGCCGTTCGCGGAAAGGGTGACCCAAATACCGAAGGTGGCGAGTATCAAAACGCCTTGCCGCTACTTTACGGCATCGCCTATACCGTCAAGATGTCGAAGAAAGGCTCAAGGAGTATCGAGGGCTATTTCGACTTTGTGGTACCGCCGCTCGAGGGTTTCTGGTGGCAAGAGTCCCCGAGCGGCGACATCGATTATGTACACAAGGACAATTTCAACTTTATCTCGTGCATCCGCCTGCCTGATTTCGTCACCCGAGATGACTTTGACTGGGCAGTCGCGGAAGCCACGACCAAAAAGAAACTGGACTTTTCCGCCGTCGAACTGCTTAAAGTTGACGAGGGTCTCTGCGTTCAATGCATGCACACCGGGCCCTACGACAACGAACCGGCGACCGTAGACGCTATGCATGAATACACGACCGAGCTGGGCTATGTTCCCGACTTCTCAGACACCCGTTTACATCACGAAATCTATCTCTCCGATCCACGCAAATGCGCACCGGAGAAACTTAAGACCGTGGTTCGTCATCCTATCAAGCGCGCTGAATAGCGTGGGGCGTCATTTCACGCGCTAGGTTTTAAGCCAGCCAACCAGCCGCCTCCTAGGCCGTCCGGTAATTATCTTGACGCGGCCCGTCGCATCTTATAAGTTTGTTTTGCTAAAGCTGGAAAGCCTCTCAACGATGCGCAACTCCAGCTCTTTTTCTATCAAGAGAGCAAGTGTCGGAAAGCAAAATGTCAGAAAGCAGCGCATCGAGCAGGATTAAACGCCTGGTCAACACCTATAGTGGCCTCGTGCTTATGGGTGCCGTCGGAATCCCTATTGGCGTTATCGTTGGCGCCATCTGTGCCCTATTTGGTCGTGTGCTCCTGGCAATTGGCGCCTTCCGTGACGAGCACATCGTACTGTTCCTTCCCTTCCTCGCCCTCATGGGCTTGGCCATCGTATTTGCCTACCGCACCTGGGGCAAAGGCACCGATCGGGGCATGAGCTTAGTATTCGACGTAGGTTACGGACGCGAGGACGCCATCTCCCCGCGTCTGGTACCGCTCGTTATGCTGAGCACGTGGGCCACACATCTCTTTGGCGGCAGCGCGGGACGCGAAGGCGTAGCCGTGCAGATCGGCGCAACCGTCTCGCATTGGATCGGCCGACGTCTACCTTTCCGAGAACCCGGCAACACGTTTTTGCTTATCGGCATGGCCGCCGGCTTTGCCGGACTCTTCCGAACGCCGCTCGCTGCTACGGTCTTTGCGGTCGAGGTGCTGGTCGCCGGACGCATGGAATACCGCGCGTTGTTTCCCGCGCTTACGGCTTCGCTTGCCGCAAGCATGACCTCCGGCGCCCTAGGGCTCGAGAAGTTTGAGGTCGCCATTACTGCCTCGTATGCGCTCGACCTCCCCGGTCTTGGACGGCTGGCGTTGTTGGGTATCGCGTTTGGTATGGTAGGTGGCGCTTTTGCCTGGTGCCTTGCCCATGCCAAGACCCTTGCAGCGCGGCTGCTCCCCAGCCCTTATATACGCGTTGCCGTTATGGGCCTTGCGCTGTCGGCGATTCTGTTCGTGCTGTGGCAGGGGCGATACTGCGGCCTTGGCACCAACCTGATATCGGCGGCGCTCAACGGTGACGGCAAGGTCACCATCATGCCTTGGGACTGGGCGCTCAAATTCACACTCACCATCGCCACGCTTGCCGCAGGATATCAGGGTGGCGAGGTAACACCGCTGTTCTCCATCGGAGCCAGCCTGGGTTTCGCACTCGCCGGGATTCTCGGCATGCCCGTCGAGCTCTGCGCCGCGCTGGGATACGCCGCCGTCTTTGGCAGCGCCACCAACACGCTACTCGCGCCGATCCTCATTGGCTGCGAGGTCTTTGGCTTTGGCAATCTGCCGGCGTTCTTCATCGTCTGCGTTGTGGCATATCTGTTCAACATGGACAAATCGATCTACGCCTTGCAAGAGCGCGCGTAGAAAGATGTCCAAACAGGTTGTCTCAACCGGAAACGGCGTCCCGTTCTGAAGCCTCAAACTGGGATGCAGTTTCCGCTAGGCGCCCCAAGAGGAAAGTGCGTCCCGCTCCGCAGCGTCACGCCGGGACGTACCCTCAGCCCACAGCCTCCTCCGTCGACGTTTCCCCAGATAAAACCTGCCAAAATAAACCTGTCCCTTTTTGGCAGGTTTTAGAGGCGAACGGTGAAGGTGATCTGGTTACCGTGGCCGCAGACGGAAGCGCTCCCGCCATGGGCCTCGGCAATGGCGCGCACGACGGATAGGCCCACGCCCGAGCCGCCCGTCTTGGAGTTGCGTGAGACATCTGCACGGTAGAAGCGGTCGAACAGCCGGTCCAGGTCGCCCTCGGGCAGCTCATCAACAGCATTCGATACGACAAGCTCGGCCGAGCCTTTGCCCGCACCGCGCGAAACGGCACGCAGGCTCAGCTCGATCACGCTGTCCTCGCTTGCGTAGCGTGTGGCATTGTCCAGCAGCAGCTCAACAACCTGTGCCACCGCCGCGGCATCGGCATGGGCCCGCACACTGCTCGCGATCGACGTCGACAGCCGCTTGCCGTGCGAAACCGCCACCGATTCAAACGGCGCCGCAGCCTTGTCCACGGCCTCCGAAAGATCGATCGATGTCATGGTAAAGCCCGCCGAGCCCTCGTCCATACGTGCCAAAAACACCAGACGTTCCGTGAGCGCCGTCAGCCGCGCGACCTGCTCGTGAATGCTCTGCGTCCACTCACTCTCACCGCTCTCGATCTCTTGCACCTCATTGGCGGCGTCAATTACAGCCAGCGGCGTCTTGATCTCGTGGCTTGCATCGGTAATAAAGCGCTTTTGCTTGCTGTAGCTCTCGACTATCGGTCGAATCACCGCGCCCGAGGCACCCGCTACAATTGCCAACACCGCCAGCCAGCCAATGCAACTGATTGCCACGCTCGCGCTCAAAAACGAATAAAAGCTTGCAAGCTCGCGCGAGCAGTCCACGAACACATAGGTGGTCTCATCGTCTTGAACGTCGGTCGTATAGCGATAATTGCCAGAAAAACCCGAGACCCAACCCTTGGAATGCAACTTGGCGGCAATACTGGCGGCGCGCTTGGCACCCACCGCGGCAATGCGGGCCGTATTGACATCGGCAACCTGTCCGGCGTCAATCGTCACCGTAAAGTAGCGCGTGTCGAAGGGAGACTCCGCCGTCATGCCTTCGAAGTGTCCGATGCGAACGCCCGCTTGGCTATCGCCGGCATCCTTGCCATTAGCGGGCTCGGCTTTAGGCTCGTCCCCCCAATCGATACCGTCCTTGCCCGCCAGAATATAGTCCAGGCGAGCGTCGGCCATCTTGCAGACATGCGAATAATTGACGATGTTGATGCCGGCGATGATGAGCGTGAGCACCACGGTCACGGCGCCCATGGCAACGAGGATAAACTTGCGACGCAGACGGCGGCCCAATGCGTCAACAGAATTAGCCCGCCCCTTACTACTCGAGGCGGCGTGAAACCACTCCGTCATGCGCTTGCACCACGCGCTCGCGCTCACGCTTATTCGCCTTCCTCGACAACCTCGAGCGAATAGCCCTGGTTGCGCGACGCGCGAATGGCAACGTTGGCACCAAGCGCCGTCAGCTTTTTGCGCAGGTACGAGATATAGACCCACACCACGTTGGCGCCTTCGGGCGCGTCCTCACCCCAAACCTCGAGCATCAGACGTTCAGTGGGCATGCGCGTGCCGGCGTTGCGCATAAAGAGTTCCATAAGCTGAAACTCGCGATTGGCCAGGTGCTCCTCGCCCAAGGGTCCCACAAGCGTGCAAGCCGCCGTGTCGAGGCGCACGTTACCCACGCTGAGCGTCGTGGCGTCAATTGCCGTCGCGGCACGCGTCATGGCACGAATACGCGCAAGCAGTTCCTTGGCGGCAAACGGCTTGGTCAGGTAATCGTTGGCACCGGCATCCAGGCCCTCGACCTTATCGGACACCTCGCTTTTTGCCGTGAGCATGATGATGGGCAGTCGCTTTCCGGCGGCGCGTGTACGCTTGAGCACCTCGATGCCGTCCATGCCGGGCATCATGATGTCCAGGATTGCGGCGTCGTAATCGTTGGTGAGTAGATTCTCGAGCGCCGTCAAGCCGTCGAGGGCGGTGTCGACCTCGTAGTCGTTATGTTGAAGAATCGCGGTGAGGGCGCGGGAGAGACCAGGTTCGTCCTCGGCAAGCATCAGCTTCATAGTTGCTCCTTTGGCGCATGGCTCTACAGGTTTCGATACTGCCGATGATAGCGTACCGTCAACCGCCTTAGCGCAGCCTTAGCTGCTCAACCTGCGCGTTTTTAAATACGCAGGATGTGGCTTAGCCAAACTTAAGGCGCACGTGTCGAGCGCTTTGACGCATGCCGGGCGCGAAAGGACAGCGACTCGTCCCTTCGCGGCGCCTTCGTCATGCAAAGTGCCCTGGCGCTATTCCTCGTACGCGCCCTCAAGCCGGAGCAGCCATTCCTTGCGGTCGAGACCGCCGGCATATCCGTTGAGCGATCCGTCGGCCGCGACCACGCGATGGCACGGCACGATTATCGAAATGGGATTACGCGCAACCGCAGCCCCCACCGCGCGAGGAGATACAACGGGGGCCTCGTTTCCCGGCACATGATGTCGAGCCGCAACACGCTGGGCGATCTCGCCATACGTAGCGACCTCGCCACGCGGGATAGAAAGCAGCTCAAACCAAACCTCGCGCTGAAACGCCGTACCAATCAAATGCAACGGCGGCGTAAACCGAGGCTCCTGCCCCGCAAAATAAGCATTCAGCCAAGCCCATGAACGCTCAAGCACCGAAGAGGCCACACCATTTGCCGGACTCACCGACGACATGCCACCGGTACCGGAAACCGCGTCGGCGCCTTCAACATGTTCGGGGTCTTCCCGGAGAAGCGTGGAACCAAAGTGCTCCTGCCCCTCAAACCAAAGCCCCGTCAAACCGCGGCCATCAGCGGCAAGCAGGATTTCGCCCAAAGGCGAAGCAAACGTCGTCGTGACCACCAGCGGCTCCTTTCAAAACTCCGCAACATAATACCGCGAATTGTGCAGACAACCCCAATCGACCCCAAAGTCACCCAAGGCAGCAGGCGCGACAGCGCCGCAGCTGCCGCACGGCCCCAAAGTCCCCGCAGGCAGCAGGCGCAACGCGCCGCAGCTGCCGGCCGCGCTCCGCAGTCCCCCAAGGCGGCAGGCGCGAAGCGCCGGGGCCGCCGCCGGGACCAGGGCCTGCAACGGCCACGTGCCCCCACATCAGCCCAGCGGCCCCAACCAGCAACGGCCCCATCGCAGGCCGCTCGCAGCCGAGTCACCGCAGGCAGGGGCCGGGCTTAGTTTCCAGAACACTCCGCAGACCAGTGTGGCGCCTTGTCCGCGGCTCCGAAGGAGCAGGACAAGGC